>DASPTH010000199.1:0-47539 GCA_035623515.1 Acidimicrobiia bacterium | reverse complement strand
TCCGTGACGCGCAGGCCGCCGGCGACGCTCGCGTACACCTCGGAGTTCGCGGTGCTCACGTCGCCGTGCTGTGACAACACCGCGAGCAGCATTGCGAGCCGCGCCGGATCGAGTCCGGCGGCATAGCGGCGCGGCGGAATGCTCGACGAGACGACGAGCGCCTGCACCTCGACGAGCATCGGCCGGGTGCCCTCGAGGACCGCCGCGACTGCGGATCCCGGGCTGCCGGCACGCCGGTCGACGAGGAAGCGCGACGACGCATCGGGTACGTCCACGAGTCCGCGCTCGGTCATCTCGAAGAGGCCGAGCTCGCTGGTACCGCCGAACCGGTGCTTGAGCGCGTGCAGCATCCGGAGCGACTGCCCGCGATCGCCTTCGAAGGAGAGCACGGTGTCGACGACATGTTCCAGCACGCGCGGGCCGGCGAGCGATCCCTCCTTCGTCACGTGACCGACGAGGACCGTGGCGAGTGCCCGCTCCTTCGCCTGTTGCACGAGGCGGTACGCGCAGTCGCGCACCTGTGTGACCGAGCCCGGCGCGCCCGGCAGGTCGGGGTCGACGACCGTCTGGATCGAGTCGAGCGCGAGCACGTCGGGCTGCACCGACTCCACGTAGCCGACGACGTGCGGCAAAGCGGTGTCGGACACGACGAGCAGCGTCGGTGCGAGCGTGCCGAGCCGTTCGGCGCGCAGCCGCACCTGCGCGCTCGACTCCTCGGCGGTGACCAGCAGGCACCGGGAGCCGCGCTCGGCCATGCGTCCCAGGGCTTGGAGCAGAAGGGTGCTCTTGCCCATGCCGGGCTCGCCCGCCAGCAGGGTGACGGAACCCGGGACGAGGCCGCCGTCGAGTACGCGGTCGAGCTCGGGGACGCCCGTGGAACGGGCGACGGCGTGATGAGTGCTGACGTCGCACAGCGGTATCGGTTGATCGAGCACGGTGTCGTGAGCGGGCGTTTCCTCGACGAGGGAGCCCCACGCTTCGCACGATGGGCACCGGCCCAACCAGCGCGGCGTCTCGCAGCCGCACTCGGCGCAGCGGTGAACGGTTCGGGTCTTCACCACCGGACCGTAAACCCGGTGTGTGACACCTATCGGAGCGCCTACCGCATCGTCTCGCCCTCGCGCGAGTGCACCTCGAAGCGAGGTATCGGCGCGCGAGCGCGGCGGCGGCGCCGTCCGATGAGCAGCACCACGACCGCGAGCACGACGAGCACCACCGCGATCCCGAGCAACACGACACGACGGGTGTCGAGCACCGACGCCGAGGCGTCGACGGGGAGTCGCTTGCCGGGCACGCCGTCGACCGTCGTGGTCGACCCGTCGGGAAGCTTCACGACCACCGACACGGTGACGGAGTCGCGGAGCTCGGCGAGCAGCGACTGATCGATCGCGCCCACGTCGACCTGCTGGTTGGTGAGCGCGTTCACGAGGTCCTGGTCGCCGGTCACGCCCGTGCCGATCGCGGCGAGGTCGAGGGCTCCGCGGACCGCGTACTTCGTCGACGCCGCACCGCGATCACGAGACGCAGAGAAGTCACGCAGCGGCCCGTTGGGGCCGCTGATCTCGTTGATGATCGGCGCCACCTGCGCGGGCGTCTCGAACGGCTTCGAGAGCTCGATCTGCGCCGACCCCGCGCCGCTGCGCACCCATGGCGACACCTTCCAGCCGGCGGCCGTGAGGTCACCGAGCCGTACGCGGTCCTCGAGCTTGGCGCCACCGACCTCGGCGTCCTGCACCGCTTCCGCGTCGAGCGTCGCGCGCACGGTGACGACACCGCTGCCGTCCTCGTGCATGTCGACGGTCACCGCGGTGTCGACCTTGCAGCCGGCCAGCACCGCGACGAGCGCGACGAGGAGAACCGCCAGGCGACGCATGATGCCCGGGACGCTAGCGAGTCGAGAGCGCGAACGGCCCTCGGCCCGCGAGGTGCCGGTGCCGGGCTACCCCTCGGAGCCGCTGCCGGCGAGCTCGACCGGCGGGGGCTCGATCCCCTCGATGGCGCGGAACACGATCTCGCCGTCGACCACGTCGACGATCACCGTCTCGCCGGCGTGGAACTCCTTCCAGAGGATCTTCTCCGAGAGCGGGTCCTCGACCAGCCGCTGGATCACCCGGCGCAGCGGCCGCGCACCGAGTGACGGGTCGTACCCCTTCTCGGCGAGCAGCAACTTCGCGTCGTTCGTGAGCTCGAGGCCGAGCCCCTGCCCGTCGAGCTGCTCCTGGACCCGCTGGATGAGCAGGTCGACGATCTCGGTGACCTCCTCACGGCTCAGCTCGTTGAAGACGATCACCTCGTCGATGCGGTTCAGGAACTCGGGCCGGAAGCTCCGCTTGAGCTCCTCGGTGACCTTCTCCTTCATCTTCTCGTAGGTGACGGCTTCGTCGGCGCGACCGAACCCGACCGACGCCTTCCGCAGGTCGGCGGTGCCGAGGTTCGAGGTCATGATGATCACGGTGTTCTTGAAGTCGACCGTGCGGCCCTGCGCGTCGGTGAGACGCCCGTCTTCGAGGATCTGCAGGAGCGTGTTGAACACGTCGGGGTGGGCCTTCTCGATCTCGTCGAAGAGCACGACCGAGAACGGCTTGCGGCGTACCGCCTCGGTGAGCTGCCCACCTTCGTCGTAGCCGACGTAGCCGGGCGGTGACCCGACGAGCCGCGACACGGTGTGCTTCTCCATGTACTCGCTCATGTCGAGCTGGATGAGCGCGTTCTCGTCACCGAAGAGGAACTCGGCGAGCGCTTTGGCGGTGTAGGTCTTCCCGACGCCGGAGGGACCGAGGAAGATGAACGATCCCGACGGACGCTTCGGGTCCTTCAGACCGGCGCGGGTACGCCGGATCGACTGCGACACCGCGTGGATGGCGTCGTCGTGTCCGATGATCTTCTTGTGCAGCTCGTCCTCCATGCGGAGGAGCTTGGCGGTCTCCTCCTCGGTGAGCTTGTACACCGGGATGCCGGTCCACAGCGCGAGCACCTCGGCGATCGACTCCTCGGTGACCTCGTTGAAGAGGTCGATCCCCTCGGAGCGCCACTCGGTCTCCTTGGCGGCGCGCTGCTCGAGCAACTCCTTCTCGCGATCGCGGAGGTTGGCGGCCCGCTCGAACTGCTGGGCCTCGATCGCAGCTTCCTTGTCCTTCCGGGTGTTGGCGATCTCGTCCTCGAGCTCCCGGTAGTCGGGCGGCGCCTGCATCCGACGGATCCGCAGTCGCGACCCGGCCTCGTCGATCAGGTCGATCGCCTTGTCGGGCAGGTGCCGGTCGGAGATGTAGCGGTCGGCGAGGTTCGCCGCGGCCACCACGGCCTGGTCGGTGATCGTGACCCGGTGGTGCTGCTCGTAGCGGTCGCGGAGGCCCTTCAGGATCTCGATGGTGTGGGCCACCGTGGGCTCCTCGACCTTGATCGGCTGGAAGCGCCGCTCGAGCGCGGCGTCCTTCTCGAGGTGCTTGCGGTACTCGTCGAGCGTGGTGGCGCCGATGGTCTGGAGCTCGCCGCGTGCGAGCATCGGCTTGAGGATGCTGGCCGCGTCGATCGCACCCTCGGCCGCGCCCGCGCCCACGAGCGTGTGCAGCTCGTCGATGAAGAGGATGATGTCGCCCCGCGTGCGGATCTCCTTCAGCACCTTCTTGAGACGCTCCTCGAAGTCGCCGCGGTACCGGGACCCGGCGACGAGGGCGCCGAGGTCGAGTGTGTAGAGCTGCTTGCCCTGGAGGGTCTCGGGCACGTCGCCGCCGACGATGTCGGACGCGAGGCCCTCGACGATCGCGGTCTTGCCGACGCCCGGCTCGCCGATGAGCACCGGGTTGTTCTTCGTGCGGCGCGACAGCACCTGCATGACGCGCTCGATCTCCTTCTCGCGCCCGATGACCGGGTCGAGCTTCTTGTCGCGCGCGAGCTGCGTGAGGTTGCGACCGAACTGGTCGAGCACGAGCGAGCCCGACGGCTGCGCCTCGCCGGAGCTGCTGCTGCCCTGGGGTGCGCCCTCCTTGGAGCCCGCGTACCCGGAGAGGAGCTGGATCACCTGCTGGCGCACCCGGGAGAGGTCGGCGCCGAGCTTCACGAGCACCTGCGCGGCGACACCCTCGCCCTCGCGGATGAGACCGAGGAGGATGTGCTCGGTCCCGATGTAGTTGTGCCCGAGCTGCAGCGCCTCGCGCAGCGAGAGCTCGAGGACCTTCTTCGCGCGCGGTGTGAACGGGATGTGACCCGAGGGCGCCTGCCCGCCGTGGCCGATGATCTCCTCCACCTGGGCCCGCACCGCCTCGAGCGAGATGCCGAGGGACTCGAGCGCCTTCGCGGCGACACCCTCCCCCTCGTGGATCAGGCCGAGGAGGATGTGCTCGGTCCCGATGTAGTTGTGGTTGAGCAGGCGCGCTTCTTCCTGCGCCAGGACGACCACTCGGCGGGCTCGATCGGTGAAGCGCTCGAACACGGTTGGGATCCGCCTCTCGTCAGTGGGAGTGGCGACCCGAATCGACGCCGGTGCCGGGTCGGGATGCCATGAGTTCAGTGTAATCGGCCGTGCCAGAACGATCTTGACGGATCAGCGGGACGACCGGCACCCCCGATACAGCATTCCCGGGTTGGAGAATGTTCCCGGTGCTGCGTACCGTTGCGTGCATGACAGGGCCGGCAGGGGCCGCGCACCCGCTCGCAGCAGTGGACTTGGCCCCGCTCGGCGACGACCTCGCCCGGGTCGAAGAGCGACTGCGAGCCTCGGTCCACACGCACGATCCGTTCCTGGCCGACGTCGCGGCACATCTCATCGGAGCGGGCGGCAAGCGAATCCGCCCAACTCTCACCCTCTGCGCGGTCTACGCGAGTCGCGCGCCGGTACCGGCGGACGGGGACGCCATCACCGGCGCCGTCGCGGTCGAGCTCGTCCACCTCGGCTCCCTCTACCACGACGACGTCATCGACGAGGCCGAGACCCGGCGCGGCGTGCCGAGCGTCAACGCTCGCTGGAGCAACATCGTCGCGATCCTCGCCGGCGACTTCCTCCTCGCGCGCGCGTCGTCGCTGGCGGCGTCGCTCGGGGCGGACGTGGCCGGGCTGCTCGCCGCCACCATCGGCGAGCTCTGCCGCGGTCAGGTGCTCGAGCTCCAGCACCTCTTCGACGCCGAGCGCGGCGAGGACGGCTACGAGTCGACCATCGAGGGAAAGACGGCCGCCCTCTTCGCCACCTCCTGTCGCATCGGAGGGATGGTGGCGTCGGTGCCCGACCCGACCCTCGACGCGCTCACCCGATTCGGCCGGCACCTCGGCATGTGCTTCCAGATCGTCGACGACGTGCTCGACCTCACCGCCAGCGAGGACACGCTCGGCAAGCCTGCGGGACAGGACCTGCTCGAGGGCGTGTACACGCTGCCGGTGATCTACGCCCTGCGGGAGTCGCCCGAGCTGCGAGAAATGCTCGGACACCCGATCGACGGCGAGCACCTCGCCCACGTGCGGGCGATCGCGACGAGCAACGGAGCCGTGGACGCCGCCCTCGGCGTGGCGCGCGACCACGCGGTGAAGGCGCACGACGCGCTCGACGGCGCGGAGGGTCTCGACGCGGGGGTGTGCAACGAACTGTGCCGGCTCGTCGACGGCCTCGTCACGCGCCGGCGGTAGCGAGGGCTACGGCACGTAGACGCCGAGCGCGGCGACCATCGCGTACAGGCACATGGCCGCGCCCAGCGCCGTGAACACCAGGGTCTCGACGCGCGGCTTGCGCACGACCAGCGCGGCCGCGATGAGCAGCGGGAACGCGCTGAACGCGTACCGCTCGAAGGAGTCGAGGTTCTCCGACGACAGCGAGATCACGATCGTCGCGGCCGCGTAGAGCCCGTACGACACGGGGAGGCGCTGGAAGGCGATCACGACGAGCGCGATCGCCACAGCCGCCCACCCGACGTGGAGGAGCGGCCCGATGCGATGGTGGTCGAAGAATTCCGAGAGCGCGTGCACGACCCCACTGACCGGGTCCACGAGGCGCCCTCGGTGCGTCGCCCGCGCCTGGATGCGGTACGGGTCGAGGAGGTCACCCGTGCGGCCCTCGACCCACACGAGGTAGACGAGCGCGCCAATCGGCGCGCCCACCACCGCGACGACGCGTTCGACGCGGGACCGCACGGTCGCGCCGCCGAAACCGCGCCACGCCTCGACCGCCGCCGCGAGGGCGACCACCATTCCGAGCGGCCGCGTCAGCGCGGCGAGCGCGGCGAACACGCCGGCCAACGCGAAACGTTTCGTCCGCAGAGACAGGAACGTGGCAACCGAGAGGAGCAGGAACAGCGGCTCGGCGTAGCCCCACACCATCACGAACGCAGCGGGCGCGATGCAACCGAACCACGCCGCCCGGCGGGCGGACTCGGCGTCACCGGTCTCGTGCATCACCAACCGGTGCAGGAGCACGACGAAGCCGAGCGAGCAGAGATTGGCAAGGAGCACGAGGGCGACGCGGCTCGAGCCCGGCGTCACCACGTCGAGCGCACGAACCGCGAGCGGGAACAACGGGAAGAAGCGGTACACCTCCGAGTGCGCCGGGTAACCGGACCGGGCGATCAGGTCGTAGAAACCCGCGTCCCACCCGACGAGGCTCACCTGCGCGCCGCGCGCGAGTGCACCGTGGGGGTACTCGTCCACCACGAACCGCGCCGCGCCGAGGCTCGCCAGCACGATCACCCGCGCGAGCACCCACGCCGGCAATGAGTCCCGGAGAGCGAGCGGCCAGCGATCCCAGACAGCCCGGACGCTCACGGGCGGCAACTGTAGGGGGAGTGAATTGTTCGGTTGTGACGTGCGTCCCGTTGAAGCGCGCGCTCAGCGCGCGTACCGTGCGACGGAGAGAAGCAGGGCGCCCACGTGGAAGAAGCGCACTCCATGGGACTCTTCGACAAGGTCAAGGGGGCGAAGCAGTCGGCCGCGGACGCGATGCCACAGGCCGCGCCGATGCCGCAAGCGGCCAGGGTCCCCGCCGCCGGCCTCCCCGGCGCGGGCACGCCCGGAACGGGCAGCCAGGACCTGGCGAAGACGGCCACGTACACGCAGATGGTGAACAAGATCGCCACCTCGGGCGTGGAGGCGCCCGGCGTGATCCACGCCATCCGCCCCGTCGGCACGCCCGACATGAGCGGGGCGACGATGACCGAGTTCGACGTGTCGATCCGGCCCGACGACGGCGAGCCGTACCAGACCACCATCGAGCAGGCCATGCTGCCGTTCCAGATGGAGGGCCTGGCCGAGGGCAAGGCGATCGTGGTGAAGTACGACCCCGACAACACGAAGGCCGCCGTCCTCCACAGTTGGTGACCCGCGCGCACGAGGAGCACCATCGATGGGCTTCTTCGAGGATGCGGAGGGAAGGGAGGGAAGAAGGAGATCCTCGCCGACCGGTAGCCGAGCTGCTCGCTCTCTGCGAGCCGGGATACCCGGCTCGCAAGGGTTCACGCGTTGCGCTCGTAGACGATGCGGAGACCCTGCAGCGTCAGCCAGGGCTCGTAGTGCTGGATCGTGCGGCTGTGCGGCATGATCAGTTCGGCGAGGCCACCTGTGGCGATGACCGTGCACTTCCCCAGTTCGGCTTCGAAGCGGTCGACGAGGCCGTCGACCTGGCCGGTGTACCCGTACACGGCGCCCGACTGGATGGCCTCGATCGTCGACTTGCCGATGACGTTCTTCGGCGCGACCAGTTCGACCCGGCGGAGCATCGCCGCGCGCGCGAACAGCGCGTCGAGTGAGATCTCGATGCCGGGGAAGATCGCGCCGCCCAGGTACTCACCCTGCTCGCTCACTGCATCGACGGTGTTGGCGGTGCCGAAGTCGACGATGATCGTGGGGCCCCCGTAGAGGTCGTAGGCACCGAGCGCGTTGGCGATGCGGTCCGCACCCACGTTGCGAGGCTCGTCGTAGAGGATCGGCATCCCGGTGCGCACGCCCGCCTCGAGGACGAGCGGGGGAAACCCGAAGTAACGCTCGCTCATCTCGCGGAGCGCGGCCGTGATGCGCGGCACACCGGAGCCGATCACGATGCCGGTCACCGGCTGGTCGGGCGTGCCGTGGAATGCGAGGAACTGCTGGAACATCAGGGCGAGCTCGTCGGACGTGCGTTCGGAGATGGTCGCGATGCGCCAGTGGTCGATGATCTCGTGATCGTCGAACAGGCCGATCACCGTGTGGGTGTTGCCACAATCGATGGCGACGAGCATTCCCCTCCTCCGTTCGGTCAGCTCGCCGACGCGATGTCGAACGCGACGTCGAGCGCAGGCGCAGACTGCGTGACGGCGCTCGTGGAGATCGCGTCGGCGCCCGTCTCCGCGTAGGCACGCACATTGTCGAGCGTCACACCGCCCGACACCTCGACGAAAACGGGACGCCCGGTGCCGCGCACGAGCGCGACGCACGCGCGGACGTCGTCCGTCGACATGTTGTCGAGCAGGACCATCTGCGCGCCCGCGGCGATCGCTTCCTCGACCTGCTCGATGCAATCGCACTCGACTTCGACCGTGCGTCCCGGCCACGTGGCGTGTGCGCGCGCGACCGCGTCGGTGATGCCGACCACGGCCAGGTGGTTGTCCTTGAGCAGCACGAAGTCGGAGAGCGAGCCACGGTGGTTGCGCCCACCGCCGGATCGCACTGCTGCCTTCTCGAGTGCGCGCAGCCCGGGCAAGGTCTTGCGCGTGTCGAGAATCCACACCAGGTCGCCGGCTGCTTGCACGAAGCGATGCGTCATCGTGGCGATGCCGGACAGATGACAGAGGAAGTTGAGCGCGCTCCGCTCGCCGGTGAGCACCGACCGCAGCGGCCCCCCGACGGAGCCGACCTTGGCGCCGTGCCCTACGACCGCGCCGTCCTCCACCAGCCACTCGACGGCGACTCCGGGGTCGAGTTGGGCGAAGACCTCCGTCACGCACACGGTGCCGGCGATCACGCCCTCGTCGCGCGCGACGACGTGCGCGACCGCACGCGCGTCGGCAGGGACGAGGGCGGCCGTGAGATCACCCAGCGGGCCGATGTCCTCGCGCAGGGCGCGCGCCACGCACGCGCGGACGTCCTCGCTCATGCTCGCCCGCTCTCGGCGACTGCGTCGCCGGGCCGCTCGGGCCACACTCGCTGCTCCCACACCATTGCTCGCTCGTTACTCGCCGGGATACCCGGCTCGCGGTCGCTCGCTCGCGTGGGATACCCACCTCGCCGACGCTCGCTCATGCCGTCGAGCCGGCAGCGGCGAACAGCGGCAGGAACGTGGGCCCGGACGCGCCGGCGAACACGAAGCGCCCCAGGTACTCCGACGACTCCTCCGGGTAGTCGGCTCGGGTGTGCGTCCCGCGGGACTCGCAGCGCACCGCCGCCGCACGCACGAGGGCCGTGCTCACCGCCAGCAGGTTCGCTTCCTCGATCGTGGAGGGTGACATCGCCGCCAGCACGTCGCGCGCGCGTGCGAGGCCGGCGGCCGTTCGCACCACGCCTGCCTCGCGAGTCATGAGCCGCTGGAGATCGTCACGGATCGGAGCGTCGCCGGGGACCGCGCCGATCGACGAAGTCGGCGGCGACGCGCCGGGGTCGAGATCCATGCCCCGGAGCACCCCGGTCGGTTCCGGTGCACGCTTCCCGCCGAGGATGGCCACCACCACTCGCGCCGCGAAGACGAGGTTCTCGAGCAACGAGTTCGACGCGAGGCGGTTCGCGCCGTGGACGCCGGTGCACGCCACCTCGCCGCACGCCCAGAGCCCGGGCAGCGTGGTGGCACCGTCGAGGTCGGTGCACACACCGCCGCACAAGTAGTGGGCGGCGGGCGCGACGGGCAGCCAGTCGCGCGTCGGGTCGAGCCCGACTGCCTCGCACGCGCCCCAGATCGTCGGGAAGCGCGCGCGGAAGCCGTCGATCCCCGTCGCGTCGAGCCACAGATGGTCGAGACCGCGTTCGTTGAGGCGACTGCTGATGGCGCGCGCCACGACATCACGCGGCGCGAGATCGGCCAGCGGGTGCTCGCTCGCCATGAACGCCACACCGTGGTCGTCGCGCAGGATCGCGCCCTCGCCCCGCAACGCCTCCGACAGCAGCGGGCGCGGCATGGACGGATGGTGGAGCGCGGTCGGGTGGAACTGCATGAACTCCACGTCGGCGACGGCGGCGCCGGCGCGCAAGGCCATCGCCACGCCGTCGCCGGTGGACAGCGGTGGGTTCGTCGTGACCGCGAAGCACTGTCCGGCACCGCCCGTCGCGACCACGACGTGATCGGCGCGGAGCTTGCGCAACGTGCGGCTGGCATCGAACACGGTCACACCGCACACACGGTTGTGCTCGACGATCACATCGGTGACCAACCATCCCTCGTGAACCTCGGCACCCGAGGCGCGCACCGCGACGGTGAGCGCGCGCTCGATCTCGGCACCGGTGGCGTCACCGCCGGCGTGGACGACGCGCGGCACCGAATGGCCGCCTTCCCGTGCAAGCGCGAGCGCGCCGTCGACGTTGTCGAAGTGCGCGCCCAGCTCGATCAGCTCGCGCACCCGGGCCGGTCCTTCGGCGGCGAGGACTCGGACTGCGTCGGGATCGTTGAGGCCGCCCCCGGCGGCCAGCGTGTCGGAGCCGTGGAGCTCCGGGGAGTCGTCGTCCTCGACGAGCGCCGCGGCCACGCCGCCCTGCGCGTAACGCGTCGCCGACCAGCCGAGCTCGCCCTTGGTGAGCACGGCGACGGACAGCCCGGCGGCTCGGGCGCGCACCGCGACCGAGAGCCCCGCGCCGCCGCTCCCGAGCACGAGGACGTCGGTCATGAGTGCGGTTCGACTCGGTGCTCGCGTTCGCGGTTACGGGGTGAGGTCACCGACGTCGGGGACGGGCTGGACCGTGGGCCGGTTGCCCTGGTCGACGTGCACGACGATCGGCTCGTAACCCTCCAACTCGGCTTCGCGGTAGTGCGCGTAGCTGATGACGATCACCTTGTCGCCCGTGTGCACCAGACGGGCGGCGGCACCGTTCACGACGACGTCGCCCGACCCACCGCGGATGACGTAGGTCTCGAACCGTGCGCCGTTGTCGATGTCGAGGACGTGGACCTGTTCGTGCTCCATCAGGTCGGCGAGCTCCATCAGCCGCGGGTCGAGCGTGATGGAGCCGACGTAGTTGAGATCGGCGCCCGTGACCGTCGCCCGGTGGATCTTGGACTTCATCATGATCCGGTGCATCAGTCCTCCCCCGTGGTGCCCATGGTGAGGAACCCGAAATCGGCAGTAGCGGTGTGACCGTCGAACGAGACGGTGACGTTGTCGATCAGGCGAGTCGTGCCCACGAAGGCGGCAAGGGCGACCAACGTATCGCGCTCGAGTCGCTCGACCGGCTCCATGGTCTGCGCGTCGACGATCGCGACGTAGTCGACCCGAACCGATGGTTCGGCGGCGAGCGTCGCGACGATCGCGGCCTCGACGGAGCCGGCGTCCCGCTCGCCGCCGACGACCAGGTCGGCCGCCGCCCGCAACGCCCGCACGAGCACGGTGGCCCGGACTCGATCGTCCGGTGACAGGTACGAGTTCCGGCTCGACATCGCCAGCCCGTCCGGCTCCCGGACGAGCGGGCAGCCGACCACCTCCACCGGGAGGTTGAGATCGGCGACCATCCGTCGGACGACCGCGAGCTGCTGGGCGTCCTTGCGGCCGAAGTAGGCACCGCACGGTCCGACGATCGAGAACAGCTTCGCCACGACCGTCGTGACACCGTCGAAGTGGCCGGGCCGAGCGGCGCCGCAGAGCCGGGAGGTGAGCCCTTCGACGTGAACCGTGGTACGCGTGCCGTCCGGGTACATCTCGACGACCGTCGGCGCGAACACGACGTCGACGCCTTCGGCGACTGCCACCGCCAGGTCGCCGTCGAGGTCACGCGGGTACGCATCGAGATCCTCGTCGGGGCCGAACTGCGTGGGGTTCACGAACAGGCTCACGACGACCACGTCGTTCTCGCCGCGGGCCGCGCGCATCAGCGAGCGATGACCCTCGTGGAAGTACCCCATGGTCGGCACGAGTCCGACCGTGCCGCCACGCGCGCGGACGTCGTCACACACGGTACGCAGCTCCGCGGCCGTCGCGAGACGGATCACCGTTCGGCCTCGAGCGTCTCGCGGAGCGCGGAGTCGTGCGGGCGCGCGAGACGGCGGGCCTCGTCGGCGAGCGCGCGGTAGGCACGTTGCTCGCCCGGCGACAGCGCGTCGAGGTGCGCGCGCACGGTGGCCACGTCGCCGCGGGCGACGGGACCCGTGAGCGCGTCGTCGGGCCCGAGCGAGCCGACGTTGTCGAGGGTCGCCCGCGCGAGGGGCAGGAGCGCGGTGAGCGGGACGCCGGCGGTGTCGGCGATACGCGCCGCCTGCGCGAGCAGCGCCACGAGGTGGTTCGATGCGACCGTCGCGGCGGCGTGGTATCGCGCACGGTCCTCGTCGGCCACGCGGAACGGTCGCATCCCGAGCGACACTGCGAGCCGCTCGACCGCGCTGGGGCCGTCGACGGCGCACCACGAGCCGGGGAGACGAGCGAGGCCGAGGTCGACGTCGGGCAGCGACTGCAAGGGATGGAGCGAGCCCAACTCGACGTCGGGGCGGGCGACCCGCAGCTTCGCCAGCTCGTCGAGCGTGCAGGCCCCCGACAAGTGGAGCACGAGTGCGCCGCGACGCACTCCCGGTGCGATGGCCGCCGCGGCCTCGGCGATCGCGGCGTCGGGTGTGCCGATCACCACGACATCGGCGTCGGCACCGACGTCGGCAAGGTCGCGCGCCGGCGCGCCGAGCCGGGCCGACGCCGCGCGCACCGACGCAGCGTCGAAGCTGCGGCCCGCCACTGCGGAGGGTGTCCAGCCGCGTGCCTGCATGGCGACGGCGATGGTCGTGCCCGCGCGCCCCGGGCCCACGAGGGCGAACGCGCGCTCCGTGTGATCGGACACTGCGACCTTTCGTTCCAGCCCCTGGGTGGGGGTGCCGGACTACTTCGGCACCCGCAACTCTACTCCGGCAAGCCGGACGCCCGCCCGGTCGGGTCCGATCATCGTCGCCCACCGCGCGTCGAGGTCCGCCAGCGGCACGAGCACGAACGCGCGCTCGCGCAGCCTGGGGTGGGGCACGACGAGATCCGGCGTGTCGACGGTCGCGTCTCCGACGAGGAGCACGTCGACGTCGAGCGTCCGAGGGCCCCACCGCTCGGTACGCACGCGGCGCTCCCCTGCTTCGAGACGTTGCGCGGTCGCGAGCAACTCGTGCGGCGCGAGGGTGGTATCGAGCGCGACGACCGCGTTCAGGTACTCACCTTGTGGCGGACCACCGACGGGAACGGCCTCGTACACGGGCGACACCGCGACCACGACGACGCCGGACGTCGCGGCGAGCCCGTCGACTGCCGCCTGCAGGTGCGCCAAGCGGTCGCCCAGGTTGGAACCGAGGCCCAGGTACGCGCGCTGCTCCACGGCGCAGCGGTGGTCAGAGCTCGATGGACACCGCGACGTGGTCGACCATCGCGCGTACCGGCGGATGCAGCTTGCGCACCGTGACCGCGACCGCGGTGACACGATCGTCGACCCGGCACACCTCGGCGATGCGTGCCGCCAGCCGCTCGAGCAGGTGGTATCGCTCGGACGCGACGACTCGGCTCACGGCTTCGGCGACCGCGGAATAGTCGACGGTGTCCTCGAGCGCATCGCTCTCGCCCGCGGCCGTCAGGTCGACGGTGAGCTCGACGTCGACCTCGAAGGGCTGCGGCCGCGACTGTTCCTCGGGCAACACCCCGTGCACGCCCAGCTCCCGCAGCCCCGCGATGACGATGGTGCCCATGGCGCGCTCAGCTTCGGGCACGGTCCCCGTCCGGCGAGCTCGCCACGATGTTCTCCTCCACGGTGACGGCGACGACCTCGCGCGCCGTCGCACCGAGCTGTCGGCCGGTGATCTTCTCGATCACCACGACGGCGTGAGGCCCTTCGTTGACCAGCCCGGCGTAGAGCACATAGCCCGCGAGCACGCCGAGCAGACGGTCGCCGAACTCCTCGTGGTGGATGAGCACCCGCTCTCGCGGGTTCGCGAGCCACGAGCCGAGGGTCGAGTAGAGCACGGGGAGCCGTTCGGGCCACTCGTCGTGACGCCCGAGCGGAACGTGCGCGAACGG
The DNA here is from genome assembly GCA_035623515.1 of Acidimicrobiia bacterium. Classification (GTDB taxonomy): domain Bacteria; phylum Actinomycetota; class Acidimicrobiia; order IMCC26256; family DASPTH01; genus DASPTH01. The sequence continues at coordinate 33,425 of DASPTH010000199.1, read as the reverse complement.
GATGCCCGCCTCCTCGTACGCGTGCAGGTTGTGCGGCGAGTCGAGGATGGAGAGGAGGTGCGTGAACCCGTGACCGATGAGCCAGATCAGCTCCTCCTGGCGGCGTACCTTGCGGTGGTTCCGCGCGAACCCGCCCGGGCGTTCCGAAGCCGCGAGCCGTTCCTTGATCACCCAACAGAACGCCCGGGGTTCGAGGCCCTGTGCCCACCTGCCCTTCATGCCACCGCCTTCGCGTCGATCCTGCCCATCTCGAACCAGAGCCGCACCGCGTCGACGGCAGGCTTGACGGCGTGCACGCGGACGACCGCGGCGCCGTGGTCGATCGCCCACACGACGGTGGCGAGCGTGCCCTCGTCACGTTCGGCCGGCCCCACGGTTGTGCCGGTCGTGGCTCCGATGACAGAGCCGATGAACGTCTTGCGCGACGTACCCACGAGCACGGGGACGTCGACGCGCTCGACCAGTTCGTGCAAGTGCGCGAGCAGCGCGAGGTTGTGCTGCTCCGTCTTGCCGAATCCGATGCCGGGATCGGCGCAGAGCGCGTCGAGGCGGACGCCGGCCTCGCGTGCGGCATCGAGCCGCTCCACGAGGAAGTCGCTGACCTCGGTGACGACGTCGCCGTACCGCGGATCGTCCTGCATGGTGCGGGGCTCCCCGCGCCTGTGCATCACCACGAAGCCCGCGTCGGCGCCGGCGACCACCCCGAGCATCGCAGCATCGGCCAACCCCGCGGACACGTCGTTCACGATCGAGGCGCCGGCCCCGAGCGCCGCAGCCGCGATCGAGGCCTTCGTGGTGTCGACGCTCACGGGGACTCCGGCGTCGGCCGCCAGCGCGGTCACCACGGGCAGGACGCGCGCACGCTCGACGGCCTCCGGCACCGGTGACGCGCCCGGCCGTGTCGACTCCCCACCCACGTCGAGGACGTCGGCGCCCTCGGCGGCGAGCGCGAGCCCGTGCGCGATGGCCGCGTCGGGGTCCGCATACGTGCCACCGTCGGAGAATGAATCGGGCGTGACGTTGACGACACCCATGACGGCGGGGCGAACCCCGCGCCCCGCGGACCACGTGAACACTCCCGGCAGCGTACCGGCACCCCGACCGAGCCGGCTCGGGGCGAAATGCCCGGTTTCGGGACAGGCGGTCAGGCGGTACCTGCGGCTGGCTCGGGGCCGGCCGGGTGCCGCCGGCCGAAGAGGATCGACGCCACGAGACCCGCCGGGAGCGGCAACCAGTACGAGAACAGCCGGTAGAGCAACGTGGCCAGCACCGCGTGCTCGGGCGATACACCGGCGAGGGCGAGCACGCCGGTGAGCCCCGCTTCCACGAAGCCGAGACCACCCGGCGTGATCGGGATCATCGCGAGCGCGGCGGCGGCCACGTAGGCCAGCAGCACCAACACCACGTTCACGCGCGCGCCGACCGCGAGCAAGCTGGCCTCGAGCGCGAGAAAGTCGAAGATCTGGTTCCCGAACGACGAGGGCAGCGCGATCTTCCACGACGCGCTCAACGACGCACGCACGAGGTTGCGCGACTCGAGGAGCCGGTCGGCCATCGACACGGCCGGCGGCCGTCGACGGAGGACGCGCTGCACGAACCAGTCGATCGTGTGACCGACGCCGCGGATCAGCCGGTCCGACGTGAGCAGCAACGATCCGCCACCGAGCAACGCGACGCCGGTCACGCCGGCGAAGATCGCGCCGCGCAACAGCTCCGAGCTCACGGCGAGACCGAACAGGATCGCGGGCAGCGCGACGACCGGGAGCACGAACAGCGTCGCCGTCGACAGCAGGCCGACGGCGGTGAGCGCGGTCGTCGTCGTGGGCGCGTCGAACCCGGCGCGCTGGAGCATGTGGATCTGGAGCGCGCCACCAGTGGCGGCACCGCCCGGCAGCGCCCGGCTCAAGGCGTTGCCCGCGAGTTGCGAGCACGCGACGTCGAACCACGACCTCGCGGCGAGCGCGACGCGGATGAGCTCCCAGATGCACACGAACGCAAGCGCCTCGAACACGAAGATGAGCACGAACCAGGCGGGGAACACCCGGTCGAGTTGCGGCAGGCTCCCGAAGGTCGCGATGAGGCTCGGAGCGACGACGTACAGCGAGACCGCGGTCACGAGCAGCATCACCGCGCGCCCGATCAGCCGCCGCCGGCGCGGGAGCGCCGGCTCCTCGGGGCTCGGGACCGTGTGCAGCGTCAGAGGCGGTTGCCCGGATGGGTGATGAGGCTCATCGCCTCGGCACGCGTCGCCGCGTTCGTCTTGAACAGCCCGCGGACCGCCGACGTGATCGTGAGCGAACCGGGCTTCTGGACGCCCCGCATCGACATGCAGAAGTGTTCCGCCTCGATCATCACGAGCACGCCGGTCGGGTTCAGCACCTCGACGAGCGCGTCGGCGATCTGCGTGGTGAGCCGCTCCTGCACCTGTGGCCGCTTGGCGTAGCCGTCGACCAGTCGGGCGATCTTCGACAGTCCCGTGATGCGCCCGTCGTCACCCGGGATGTACGCGACGTGCGCCTTGCCGGCGAACGGCACGAGATGGTGTTCACAGTTGCTCTGTACGGCGATGTCGCGCACCATCACCATCTCGTCGTGCTCGGCCTCGAAGGTGACGGTGAGATGGCGCTTCGGATCGTCGTGCAGGCCCGTGAAGATCTCGTCCATGTACATGTTGGCGATGCGCATGGGCGTGCGCTGCAACCCCTCGCGGTCGGGGTCTTCCCCGATCGCCTCGAGGATCTCACGCACGGCGGCTTCGATGCGCTTCTTGGCCACGGACCGCTCCTGGTCGAGGCTCTCCTCGTCGGTCACGTCGCGCCTCCGCGGTGCTGCGTGTCGGTCTGGGTCGCGGCGGCCGCGCTCGGGCGACCCGGTGCCGGCGGGGAGCCCTCGGGTCGTTGCGCGCGCGACGCGCGGTCGGACGTACCCGCGTCGTACAGGCGGACGTCGGCGAAGATCGCCTGCACGCGCTCCGTTTCGAGCGTCTCGTGCTCGATGAGCTCCGCAGCGAGTCGATCGAGGATTCCCCGGTTGTCGGTGAGGACGTCGAGGGCGACGGCGTGCGCGGAGTCGATCAGCGCACGGACTTCGTTGTCGATGCTGGCAGCGACCTCGTCCGAGTAGTCGGGGGTGGACGTGAAGTCCCGGCCGAGGAACACCTCACCTTGCGGGTGCCCGAATCGCATCGGGCCGAGCGAGTCGCTCATGCCGTACTCGGTGACCATCTGCCGGGCAATCGTGGTGGCGCGATCGATGTCGTTCTGGGCGCCGGTGGTGGGATCGGCGAAGATCAGCTCCTCCGCGGTGCGCCCTCCGAGCAGCATCGAGAGCTCGTCGACGAGCTCGCTGCGCGTCACGAGGAACTTGTCCTCGGTGGGGAGCGTGAGCGTGTAGCCGAGGGCGCGTCCCCGGGGGATGATCGAGATCTTGTGCACGGGGTCGGTGTTCGGGAGCGCGTGCGCGACCAGCGCGTGTCCGCCTTCGTGGTAGGCGATCACGCGCTTCTCACGATCGGAGATCAGGCGGCTGCGTCGCTCGGGTCCGGCCATCACGCGGTCGATCGCCTCCTCGAGTTGGGGGAGGCCGATGAGCTTGAGGTCGTGGCGGGCCGACAGCAGTGCCGCCTCGTTCATGAGGTTGGCGAGATCCGCGCCCGTGAACCCGGGCGTGCGGCGGGCGATGACGTCGAGGTCGACGCCCGGCGCGAGGGGCTTGCCGCGCCCGTGCACGGCGAGGATCGCCTTGCGTCCCTCGAGATCCGGACGGTCGACCACGATCTGACGATCGAAGCGCCCCGGACGCAGCAGAGCAGGATCGAGGATGTCGGGCCGGTTGGTGGACGCGAGCAGGATCACGCCCTGCTTCTGGTCGAAGCCGTCCATCTCCACCAGCAGTTGGTTCAGGGTCTGCTCGCGCTCGTCGTGGCCACCCCCGAGCCCGGCTCCACGATGGCGCCCCACGGCGTCGATCTCGTCGACGAACACGATCGCGGGCGCGGCGCCCTTCGCCTGCTCGAACAAGTCGCGAACGCGCGACGCGCCGACGCCGACGAACATCTCGACGAAGTCGGACCCACTGATCGAGAAGAAGGGAACGCCCGCCTCCCCGGCCACGGCCTTCGCGAGGAGCGTCTTGCCCGTTCCCGGCGGGCCGAAGAGCAGCACACCCTTCGGGATCTTCGCGCCCATCTCCTGGAACTTCGCCGGTGCGGCGAGGAACTCCTTGATCTCCTCGAGCTCCTCGACGGCCTCGTCGAGGCCCGCCACGTCGGCGAACGTCACCTTCGGCTGGTCCTTGGACACCAGCTTGGCGCGCGACTTCCCGAAGCCCATCACGCGACTGCCGCCGCCCTGCACCTGCCCGAGCACCCAGAGGAGCACCAGGGCGAGCAGCACGAAGGGCAGCAGGCTGAACAACAGGCTGAGCCACGGCGACTGGTTCTGGTGGTCGGTGTGCACCTTCTTCACACCGGCATCGACGATGTCCTGGGTGATCGTGTTCGTGTACCGGTCCGGGAAGTCGACCTTGTAGTGGGTGCCGTCCTTCAGGTCACCGGTGACCGTGTGGTCCTGGTCGTGGATGGTGGCCGTGGACACCTGGCCGTCGGACAGCCGCTGCTGGTAACCGTCGAGCGAGAGCTCCTTGGCGCCGCTCCCGCTCGTGAGCGAGCGCACGACGAAGAAGGCGACGACCGCCGCGACCACGACGATGAGCACGGCGCTGCGGCGCAGCTTGGTCACGGCGTCTCCGAGGGGAACGAACGGGTGCCGCCAGGCTAGCGAATCCCCCTCTGGCGCCGGTTCGAGCGTCGGGGGCGTCAGTGCGCAGGATCGTTCCGGATCGTGTGCCAGGCCTGCACGGTGATGCGCAGGATGAGCGCAGTGATCGCCAACCCGATCAACGGATCGGCGACGTGGCTCCCGCGCGGTTGGCCACGGCCGACACGACCACGCCGCTCCGCGCGGTGCTACCCCGCGTACTCGGCGATGAAGGGGAGGTTGCGGAACCGCTCGCCGACGTCGAGGCCGTAGCCGACCACGAACACGGGCGGGATGCGGAACCCGACGTACTTCAGGTCGAGCTCCACGCGTTGCAGGCCCTCCTTCACGAGCAGCGCGCACACCGCGAGCGACGCCGGGTTGCGCGCGGCGAGGTTCTTGCGCAGGTACGCGAGCGTGAGGCCGGAGTCGACGATGTCCTCCACGATCAGCACATGGCGATCGGTGAGGTCGAGGTCGAGGTCCTTGATGATCCGTACGACCCCGCTCGACCGCGTCGCCGATCCGTAGGACGACACGGCCATGAAGTCGAACTCGACCGGAAGGTCGATGGCGCGCGACAGGTCGCTCATGAAGACGAAGGCGCCCTTCAGGACCCCGACCAGCAACGGCGGCCGGCCCGTGTAGTCGGAGGTGATGTCCTTGCCGAGCTCCAGGACGCGGCCGTGCAGATCCACTTCGCTGACGATCACGCGGCCGACTTCCGCGCCCTCCTCCACGGCGGGGAAACTTAGTCGTGGCGCTCGAGTGAGAGCCGACCGCTGCTCCGCCGGACGGTCCGGCAGCCGGCGAGCTCCGTGCTCCGCCGCGCTCCCGACGCGACCTCGAGCACGCGTGCCACCTCGGCACCGGAGGGCGGCGGCGTGCCGAGCCACTGCCGCACCGCGCGTCGCGCGAGCACGGGCGGGAGCGCCGCGAGGTCGCGTGCCGTGGTTCCCTCCGGCCCCGGCCACGCCGCCCGACCGAGCTCGTCGAGATAGTCGGACTCGTCGCGCAGGATCGCCGCCTGCCGGGCGAGCACGGGCACCAGGTCGCGGCCCGCGACGCGCTCGAGCAGCGGGAGCACCCGGCGACGGACGGCGACCCGGCGGAACGAGTCGTCGTCGTTCATCGGGTCGTGGAGCACGGGCAGGCCCAGGGCCGCGCACACCTCGCCGGTCTCGGAGCGGCGGAACCCGAGGAGCGGGCGGACGACGGAGCCGCGCGCGGCGGGCATCCCCGCGAGGCCGGACGCGGCCGCCCCGCGCAGGACGTTCAGCAGCACGGTCTCGGCCTGGTCGTCGGCGGTGTGCGCGACCAGCACCGCGCTCGCACCGTGCGCGCGGCGCGCGTGCTCGAGCGCTCGGTAGCGCGCGTCGCGCGCGCGGGCCTCGAGGTTCGCGCCGGAGGCGACGCACACCGCCCGAGCGTCGCAGCGCGTGCCGAGGCGTGCGGCGAGCGCGGCCACGGCGGCGTGCTCGTGACGGCTCTCGGGGCGGATGCCGTGATCGACGTGCACCGCCACCGGCGCGAGGCCGGCGTCGACACTGAGCGCCAGGAGCGCCACGGAGTCGGCGCCGCCCGAACAACCGACCACCACAGGGGCGTCGACCCCGCGCGTGGCCGAGGCGAACCGCGCGCGGTACCGGGACAGCGGGTCCGACGAGTCGTCGGTGCTCACGCGACGCGCGTGAGCCAGGCCGGAGGGTCGCTGAGCTCGTCGAGCGTGGGCAGCCACTCGGGGCCGCGCCACGCGGCGTCGATCGCACGCGGTCCACCCTCGCGTTCGACCGTGGCGACGAACGACTCGCCGATCTCGTACTGGCGCATCTTCGAGTCGAGCCCCACGATCTTGTGCAGCAGCGCGGCCAGTCCGGCAGTCTGGCGCCGCGCGTGCAACACGCGAGCCATCCGCGCCTGCCCGGCGACGTGCTCGCGTCCGATCCGGTTCATCACGCTGTTGCCGTGCCCCTCGAGGAGCGACATCAGCGACTGCACCCGGGCAAGCGCGCCGCGTTGCTCGTCGGTGGCGAGCAGCGCGACCAGGCCGCCGTCGTCGAGCGGGTTGCGACCGTTGCGGTATTCCTCGGCCGCGCGCGCGAGGGCTTGCACCAGCCGGCGCGGATCGGGGTCGATGGACGACAGCGTGTCCTCGACGAGCGACAGGTAGTACGGCTTCATCCATGGCACCGCGGTGAACTGCGCGCGGTGCGTGCACTCGTGGATCGCGATCCAGAGCCGGAAATCGCGGGGGCGAAAGGCGTAGCGCTTCTCGAGGGCGAGGATGTTGCCGCCGACGTAGTAGACGGCGTCGGACGCGCCGTCTTCGTCGAGCACGAGCAGGTCGTACTGCCCGAGCACGCGCTGCGCGAGGTACCCGAGCAGCACGCCCGTCTCCGTGCCCGCGATGCGGCGGCCGATCGGCGCGATCGGGCTTCCCGCCATGCGCTGGCCCACGCGCGCGGTCAGGGGCTCGAGCAGGCGGCGCATCGAGCGGACGTTGGCCGACACCCACGACGCCCGGTCGACCACTTGTGCCCTGGCGGGACCGGGGACGCGCAGCTCGGTGTGCTCGGCGACCAGGTCCTCCGCCTGCACCGTGACTTCGAGGAAGTCGGCGCGTAGTGACTCGGCGAGATACGAGGACGAGAGGGGCTCGCGCCCGGCGACCCGCCGGGCGACGCGCTCGGCGAGCCCCCAATCGAGAGGATCGACCGAGGCCGGCGCGGCGTCGTCGGCGACCGCGCCCGGAGAGGTCACGACTGCTTCTGCCCGCGCCACTTCGGACGCAGCACCTTGATGTAGTAACCCACCGCCATCATGAGCAGCCATCCGATGAAGCTCAGCGCGAGCGCGAACCCCACCCAGTAGAACCACTGGAACTGCTGGTCGGCCACCACCGGCGTGGCCGCGCCGGCGGGCACGGCAAGTGCGACGAGCAGCACCACGGCGAGCACCGCGACGAACGCGAGGTGCATGCGGGAGTTCTTCACGCGTGATCCTCCGGACCCAGGTCTCGCGCTCATCGTAGGGCGGTCGGCCGGGTGGCCCGGACCCGGGCCGATGTCAGTGCGGCGGCTCCGGTGGGGACTGTTCGTACCGGGCGATGGCCTCGGTGATGCGCCGACGGAGCTCTTCGGGTGCTTCGTCGCGGCACTTCGCCGACACGACCTGTCGGAGCTCCACTTCGAAGTCGAAGCCCTGTGCGCAGGGCGGGCACCGATGCAGGTGCCGCGTGATCGACCACCGGCGCCAGACGGTGAGCTCGCCGTCGAGGTAGTGGTAGACGCGAAAGATCGCCTTGTCGCAGTCCATGACTCCTATCCCCCCGAACCACTCGCGCCCGCCGTCTCGGGCGCCGGTGCAGGCGTTGGCGGCACGAGACCGTGCTCGCGACCGAACTCCCACAACCGCTGCTGGAGTTGCTTTCTTCCACGATGGAGCCGACTCATGACTGTGCCAATGGGCACGTCCATGATCTCGGCGATCTCCTTGTAGGAGAAACCTTCGACATCGGCGAGCAGCACTGCCATGCGGAACTGCTCGGGCAGCGCCTCGAGCGCCTCCTTCACGACCTCGTCCGGGATGCTGTCGAGCACCTCGTTCTCGGGGGTGCGCCCTGCCTCGGCCGCCTCGAGACCGCCCATGCGGCGGAAGAGGAAGAAGTCCTCGGTGTCGTCGAGGTCGACCTCGTCCGGTCGGCGCTTCTTCGATCGGTACGAGTTGATGAACGTGTTGGTGAGGATCTTGTAGAGCCAGGCCTTGAGGTTCGTGCCGTCCTTGAACCCCCCGAACCCGCGGTACGCGCGGAGGTAGGTCTCCTGCACGAGGTCCTCGGCGTCGGCCGGGTTGCGCGTCATCCGGAGCGCCGCCGAGTAGAGCGCCGACATGTACGGCATCGCGAGGTCCGCGAACTGCGCCTGATCTGCCATCTCGCCCACCAGGGTACCGACGAAGGCGGCCCGCAACACCCGTTCAAGGAACCCCAGGTTGCTGCCGATCCATATGCCCTCAGATCCAGACGAGGGGCGGGGAGGCTGATGTCTTCACTCGGCGCTACCAGCCCGGCGCCCGACACCCAACCATCCCTCGCGCCCCGCACACGGACCCTCCGGTTCGGCGGGATCATGGAGTCGGTCGCGCTCCTCTGGATCTATCTCTGCTACTCCCAGCTCCGCGCGATGGCGGCGGGGTCGGAGCGGGTCGCGCGGGCCAACGCCGAGCGGGTCCTGGCGGTGGAGCGCTTCTTCGGCGTGGCGTTCGAGCGCACGGTGCAGGAAATGGCGCTGCGTGCGGACTGGGTCGCCGCGTTCTGGAACCTCTGGTACGGAACCGTTCATTTCGTCGCGCCCGTCGCCGGGCTCATCATCCTCTGGCGCGTGGCACCCGCGAGATACGTCCGGATGCGCAACACGCTCGTGATCACCTTCTTCTTGGGACTCGTGCTCTTCTTCCTGTTCCCCTTGATGCCCCCCCGGCTGATGCCCGCCAGCTACGGCTACGTCGACACGGGACGCGAGTACTTCCACATCGACGCCGGGCTCCGATCGCAGCTCGGCGGCGAGGACCGGCCCACGACCTCGGACTTCGCGCAAGGCGAGAACGACTACGCCGCCATGCCGAGCATGCACGTCACCTGGTCGACGTGGTTCGCCGTCGCGCTCTGGCCGCTCGCGCGCCGGCGCCGGCTGCGTCAGGCGCTGCTCGTGCTCTACCCGCTGTCGATTCTCGTCTGCGTGACGGTCACGGGGAACCACTGGTTCCTCGACGCGGTGGGGGGCTGGCTCGTGCTCGCAGCTTCCTATCGCCTCGCGCTCGCGATCGAGCGGGTCACGATCGCGCGGCGGGTGGAGGGATCCCGAACGTCGCTGGCCCCGTCGCCGTAGGCGTGCCTACGCCGGCTGCACCCTGCGCAGCACCTGCTCTCGGCGCGCTTCCCGTGCCTCGCGGAGCAGGATCTCGATGTACTCCGGCGATTGCGGCCGGTGGAAGTAGTACCCCTGGGCGAGGTCGCAGCCGGACCGGCGCAGGTGCTCCGCTTCCGCGGCCGTCTCCACACCCTCCGCGAGCACGCGGAACCCGAAGAGGTGCGCGATCGTCACGACCGCGTCGACGAGGGCGGCGTCGGGCGCCCCGGTGAACAACCGTTCCAGCAGCCGCCGGTCGATGGCGAGCACGTCGACCGAGAAGTTCTCGAGCGCGACGAGCGAGAGGAGCAGCCCGTCGGTCGCGCCAGTGTGACGCGTCGCCGATTGCGGCGCGTCCCCGTCGGTGGCGGACGCGTATCCGGTGCCGAAGTCGTCGACCACGATCTGCGCACCCAGGTGCTTCAGCGCCTCGATGCGCGCGCGGTTCCGCTCGACATCGGCGAACAGCGTGGGCTCGCGGATCTCGAGCGCGAGCGCACCTTCGTCGAGGTCGTGCGCGCGCTGCGTGTACGCGAACTGGGTCACGAGCTCGTCGGCCTCGAGCTGGGCGCCGGACACGTTGACCGCGACCCTGAAGGCATTTCCCGGTGTGCGTGCGCGCCACGCGGTTGCCTGTCGCGCCGCCTCGTCCATCACGAAGGCTCCGAGCCTGACGGACAGGTCGCCGTCGTCGACCGTGGGCAGGAAGTCGCCGGGCCACAGCAGGCCTCGCGTCGGGTGGTTCCACCGGAGCAGCGCTTCCGCGCCGCCGAGCGTGCCGTCGTGCAGGTCGACGATCGGCTGGTACGCGAGGAGCAGCTCGTTGCGGTCGAGGGCGCGTTGCAGCTCCTGATGGGGATCCGGGAACGCATTCGTCACAGCCGTCTTGGATCGGCAGGTCGGGAATGCGGCTTGAGAGAGGCGGGCGGCCCGGAGCACGGGCCGGGGGCTCAGCGGTCGGCTTCGTCGAGGTCGGCGAGCCGGGCGGCCATCACAGGAATGAGCTTCTGGGAGATCTCGGGGACCTCGTGCAGCAGGCCGGCGAACTCCCGCTGCCCGATCACCTCGATGGAGACCGGGGTCCGAGCCACGACCGTCGCGGTGCGGGGACGGTGGTCGAGGAGCGCGATCTCACCGACGTACGTGCCCGGGCCGCGAGTCGCGATCACCGTGTCGCCCTTGCGGATCTCGATCTCGCCGTCGAGCACGATGATGAACTCGTGACCGGTGGCACCTTCGCGGACGAGCACGGTGCCTTCCGGCTCCTCGAGCGGCGTGGCGAGTTGTGAGACGAGCTTCAACTCCTTCTTCGACAGCCCCTCGAACAGCGGCACCTTGGCGAGCTGTTCTTCGATGCGGTCGTGACGATCCATGTGGTTCCCTCCTCGGCGCCGTGCCCCCGCAGTCTGCCCCAAACGCGCCGGTGCCGCCCGCCGGGTCGGGTGCGTTCCGGCGCTCGAACCGGCTCGGAGTCACGCGAGGCCGCGGAGCATCAGGTGCCAAGAGAGGAACGGGAGGCCGTAGCGCTTCAGCAACCACATGTCGTGGCGCTCGCGGGCAGTGTCGACCAACGGGATCGTCGGGTGGGGCTGCCCCGAGTAGTCGAAGCCACCGCTCTGCGGCGCTTCGCGTCGGGGACGCACGTCATGTCTCGTGGTGTCGGTCTGGTTTTGCTGGTTTACTTCGTGCTGGGGAGGGCGCCCATCTCGGGGGAGTAGATGGCGGCGCTGCCGACAGGAACGGTGACGTTCTTGTTCACGGACCTCGAGGGTTCCTCGCGTCTGTGGGAGGAGCATCCCGAGGCAATGCGGGGCGCGTTGGCGCGCCACGACGTGATCGTCCGCGAGGCGATCGAGTCGCACGACGGCTTCGTGGTGAAGACGACCGGCGACGGGTTCCATGCCGCGTTCACCACCGCCTCGGACGCGGTGGGGGCTGGGATCGCGGCGCAGTTGGGATTGGCGGGGGAGTCGTGGTCGGAGACGGGTCCGTTGCGGGTGCGGATGGGGGTGCACACGGGCGCGGCCGAGATCCGTGATGGTGACTATTACGGCCCGGCTCTGAATCGGGCGGCTCGTCTGGCGGGTGCGGGTCACGGCGGCCAGGTGCTGGTGTCGGGGGCGGCGAGTGGGCTGATGCAGGACTCGGGAGTCGAGCTCGTGGATCTCGGCTCGCATCGTCTGCGCGATCTCGGTGAGCCCGAGCGGATCTTCCAAGTCGTGCATCGGGGGTTGGGATCGGAGTTCGCGCCGTTGCGGACCTTGGATGCGTTCGCGTCGAATCTGCCGTTGCAGGTGACCACGTTCGTCGGCCGCGATGACGACGTGGCTGACGTCACCGAGGCGCTGGAGCAGGCGCGCGTGGTGACGCTGACGGGCGTGGGCGGTGTGGGCAAGACCCGCCTGGCGATCCAGACTGCCGCCGAGTTGCTCCCCCGCTATGGGGATGGAGTGTGGTTGTGTGAGCTCGGCCCGTTGAGTGATCCCGGCCAGGTGCCCGATGCGTTCGCCACCACGCTCGGTGTGCAGCAACGACCGGAGCAGTCCATCACCGAGAGTCTCGTGCTGGCGCTGCGCGCCAGGGAAATGCTGATCGTGCTGGACAACTGCGAGCATCTCCTCGACGCTGCCGCGCGGCTGGTCGCCGCGATCGTGGGGTCGTGTCCAACGGTGCGAGTGCTGGCCACCAGCCGCGAAGGATTGGGTGTTCGAGGGGAACGTCAACTGACGGTGCGCTCGTTGGACCCGACCGCAGAGGCGGTGCAGTTGTTCACCGAGCGGGCCGAGGAAGCCGGTGGGGGAATCGCGCCGGATGCGGGGAGTGGGGCGGCGGTGGAGCAGATCTGTCGTCGCCTGGACGGAATCCCACTGGCGATCGAGTTGGCCGCGGCACGTACCCGGATGATGACCGCACCCGAGATCGCGGCACGCCTGGATGAACGGTTCCGGCTGTTGACCGGCGGGAGCCGGACCGCGGTCGAGCGTCAGCAGACGCTGCGCCAGACGGTGGATTGGTCCTATGACCTGCTCGCGCCTCGCGAGCGCCTGATCTTGGACCGTCTCGGGGTGTTCGCGGGCGGGTTCACCCTCGATGCGGCCGAAGCGGTGGTCGGCGGTGACGGTGTCGACGTGTCGGAAGTCCTCGACGGCGTCGCCCAGTTGGTGGACAAGTCGTTGGTGGTGGCCGATCGCGACGTGAACGGGACGCGGTATCGGTTGTTGGAAACCATCCGCAGCTACGCGTTGGAACGCCTCGCCGACGCCGGCGCCACCGACGAGATCCGCCGCCGTCACGCCACCTGGTGCGGCCGGTTCATCGCCGAAGTCAGCGACGGTGTGCGCGGCCCCGACGAAGCAGCGTGGCTGGAACGCCTCACCTGCGAGGTCGACAACATCCGTGCCGCCCTCACGTGGGCGACCGGCGCCGATGATGCCGATCTTGCCCTGGCGCTCGTCGGCTCTTTCAGTTTCTGGTTCCTGCAGGGGCGTCCCGTCGGATACCTGCTCGGACCCTGGGCGGCCCCCGTCTTGGCGACCAGTGGCGCCCCCGAGCATCCACGCTTCGCCCACGTGCTGGCGGTGCGGGCTCTCGACCACCTCCAACACCGACGGCTCGACGACGCGGAACGCGACGCACGCCAGGCGATCGATCTCGTCGCCGAGCCCGGGGCGGCCTTCGACCCCGACCCCTGGTCGAACCTGTGCGTCACGCTGATCTACGCGGGCCGCGCCGATGAGGTCGAAGGGGCCGATGCCTTCCTCGAAGCTGCCCGCGCCACTGGCGACGACTACACGATCGCCACTGCCCTCACATCCGTCGCGATGTGGTGGTACGTCCTCGACGACACCGAACGTTGCCTGCCGCTGGCGGAGGAAGCGCTCCAGATCGCGCAACGCATCGGCAATCCGTCACTCATGGCGTTTGCAGGCTCATGGGTCGGCGGCGCACTCGAAGCCACCGATCCGGCTCGAGCCCGGGCCTTCCTCGAAACCGCTCTCGAGCACGCCGAGATCGTCGACTTCTGGCAGGTCATCGGGTCGTGCGTCTCCTGGCTCGGACGTATGGGCGCCGTTGCGGCAACCCCGCGATGGGCAGCCCGGTTCCGAGGCGGATTCGACCTCGGCTATGAAGCCGGCGATACCCGCATGACCTTGCAGCACCTCGACATCTACGCGCAAGCGCTCGCCGCGACGGACCGCGCCGAGGCCGCCGCCATGCTCGCCGCCGCGGTCGCTCAACTCTCACCACATACGTCAAATCCGGTCTCGGTCGCCCACCGACGCATTACCAACGAGCGACTCGTCACCGAACTCGGCGAGGAACGCTTCGCTGCACTGAGTGTGCGCGGCAAGGAGCTCGACTACGACCAAGCAGTCGCCCTCGCGCTCGCCGAACTCGACCGCGTTGTCGCCAGCAAGAACGACTCAGCGCCGCGCGATGAGTTGAACGAGCGAACGGCCGACCTTCGAGCCGGTGACGACTGACCTCCCGACCGGCACGGTCACGTTCTTGTTCACGGACCTGGAGGGTTCCTCGCGCCTGTGGGAAGAGCATCCGGAGGCGATGCAGGTGGCATTGGCGCGCCATGACGAGATCGTGCGTGGTTCGATCGAGCGGCATGGCGGTCACGTGGTGAAGATGCGAGGTGACGGCGCGCACGCGGCGTTCGCGACCGCGGATCGAGCGATCGTCGCGGCCATCGCTGCACAACAGGCGCTCGAGCACGAGCAATGGGGTGCGACCGGACCGTTGCAGGTGCGGGTGGGGGTCCACACCGGTGCGGCGACGTTGCGGGAGGCTGACTACTTCGGTCCGGCAGTGAACCGGGCGGCGCGCCTGATGGACGTGGCGCACGGTGGACAGATCGTGTGTTCGCAGGCGACCGCGGATCTCGTTCGTGACGGACTGCCCGAGGGGGTCCGGCTGGTGGACCTGGGTGAGCATCGGTTGCGCGATTTGTCGCGGGCGGAGCGGATCTTCGGGGTGAGCGCGCCGGCGTTGCGGGCCGAGTTCGGGCCGTTGCGGTCCCTCGATGCGTTTCCGGGGAACCTGCCGCTGCAGGTGAGCTCGTTCATCGGTCGCGATGTAGAGATCGAAGAGACGGTCGCCGCATTGGGTGAAGCGCGTGTGGTGACGCTCACGGGCGTGGGCGGTGTCGGGAAGACGCGGTTGGCTCTGCAGGTGGCGGCGGAGGTGTTGCCTCAGTTCGCTGAGGGGGCGTGGTTGGTGGAGCTGGCTGCGGTGCGCGATCCCGCCGGGGTGGTAGACGCGGTGCTGGCGGTATTCGGGGTCACCGAACGCTCGGGTCAGACCCGCACGGAGGCGCTGGTCGAGTTCTTGGGGACCAAGCGGTTGTTGCTGGTGGTGGACAACTGTGAGCACGTGTTGGATCCCGTAGCGGAGTTGGTCGACGCGATCATTCGTTCGTGTCCGGGGGCGGCGATCCTGGCGACCAGCCGCGAGGGGCTGGCAATAGTCGGTGAACGGATCCTGGCGGTCCCGTCATTGGGGACTCCGGCAGTGGACGCGGGTCTCGGGGTCATCGCGGGATCGGACGCAGTCCAGTTGTTCGTCGACCGCGCCCATGCGGCGGACAGCACGTTCGCGCTCAATGCCGAAAACGCGGGTGCGGTGGTGCAGGTGTGCCGCCGGTTGGATGGGGTGCCGTTGGCGATCGAGCTCGCGAGCGCGCGCGTCAGCATGATGAGCCCGGCTGAGCTCGCTGCGGCACTGGATCAACGCTTCGAGGTCCTCGCCGGGGGACGCCGGGGGGCGGTGAAACGCCAGCAGACCTTGCGGGCGACGATCGACTGGTCCTACGACCTGCTCGACGAAGCCCACCAGCGTCTCCTGGCCCGTCTGGCAGTGTTCGCCGGAGGCTGGACCCGTGAAGCAGCCGAGGCTGTGTGCGCGGGTGATCCGATCGGAACCCGGGCGATCTTCGCGCTCCTCGGGGACCTCGTAGCCCGTTCGCTCGTGGTTGCCGACCGCGGACAGCCCGATACCCGATACCGGCTCTCGGAGACCATTCGTGAATATGCCGAGGAACGCCTCGCTGAACACCACGAAACCAAGAGTCTGCGTGACCGGCACGCTCGCTGGTACATCGAGTACGTCAAACGGTGTCGCGAACTGCTGTGGGGACCAGACCAGATCATCTCGGGCAAGCGAATCCTCGCCGATGGCGACAACGTCCTTGCAGCCTTCGGGCACGCCGTCGATTCAGGCGACCTCGACCTCGCCACCGCGTTCATCGACCATGCTGTCGAACCAGCACAAGTCGGCTTCGCGCTGCGCCTCCCAGTCGCGCCGGTCCTGGCGATGCCTGGGATCGAATCACATCGCTCCTACCCGGTTGTGCTCATGGCGGCCGCGAGCGAAGCGAGAGCCGCAGGGGAAGCAGACCGTTCCGACGAACTCGGTGCCGCCGCGCTCGCCGCGGAGGCCGCCCAGACGACACCACCTCCCTACTCCAGCGACCTCACGTACATGGCCCACACCCTCGCGGGCGGAAACTGGATGACCAGAGGCGAGTGGTCCAAGGGCGCGGCTGCCAGTCTGGAAGGAGTCGCGTACAGCCGAGAGGCCGGACTCGGCGCGTACACCCCCGTAGAGATGGGCGGCGCGGCGATGATGCTCTGCCTCGGAGGCCGGCCGGCCGACGCGGTTCCGATCGCCACGGAAGGACTGGCGCTCGCCCGCGCGACGGGGATGCCCACCGCCATCGCCATGAACCTCGTCGCGCTGGCCCTCGCGCTCACACGCGAGACGCCCGAGCGCGCCCGCGCCCTGCTCCAGGAAGCCTTCGAGCTCAACGCGACCCTCGACTACGAACACTTCACGGAATTGGCCCAGATGACCATCGCCGCCGCCAGCCTCGCGGACTGGCCCCTCACCGCCCGCCTCGCCCGGCGCAGCATCCGCCACCTCCACTGGATCAACGACCGCATCCAACTCGCCGGGATCCTCAACATCGCCGCCCGCGCGCTCTGCGACACCGACCCCGACGCCGCTGCCACCATCCAAGGCACCGTCCGCACCCTCGCCTCCGCGATCCCAAGCCCCGCCGAAACACCGAGCACACCCAGCGGCAGCATGTTCATCGACTTCCGCCGCGAGACCACCCGCCACCTCACCCAGCATCTCGGCGCCGAACGTCTCCGCGAGCTCCGCGACCACGGCACGACCATGGACACCGATCACGCCGTCGCCTACACCCTCGCCCACCTCGACCAGTACCTCGCCCACACTGGCCACTGAACTGCCGCCGGGAACCTGGTTGGGCTGTCGCGGGCGATGACGGCCTGCGCATGATCGAGCGGCGACCTCGAAGGGCGGTACGTGGCCGATGATCTCCATCCACGACGCGTTCGGGAGCCGGAGAAGGGACTCGAACCCTTGGCCTGCGCATTACGAGTGCGCTGCTCTGCCGTCTGAGCTACTCCGGCGTGGCGGGTGAGTCTACCGGGCGCCGGTCGGTGGACTCCCCGCTCGTTCCCGCGCGCGGCGCGTCACCCGCGACGGTCACACGGCCGACGGCAGGTGCAGGAACAATCGTTCCAGCAGCAGAATCTCGTTCGGATTGTGCTCGAGCAACACCTGGCGCGCGGCACGGCACGCGTCGAGCGCCTGGGCGCTGTGGCGGGCGTCGAGCGCCAATGGCGAGTGGTCGACGTTCAACGCCGGGCCATCGGGCGACGCCAATGCGTCGCGGTAGACCGACTCGAGCGCGGTGATCCCCTCGAGCAGGAGCTCCGTGCGCGCGTGGCGGTGCGCACGCCTCTGCTGGTCGGAGAGGCGCCTCAGCTGTGCGCGTGCCACGCGTTCCGGATAGCCGGCCTGCTCGAGCTCGGCGGTCAGGCCGGCGGCGTCGTCGGCCTGGGCTGCTTCGAGCTCGTTCATGGCGTCCTGCATGGCGGCTTGGACCGCGTCGACGTGGGCGGCGACGGACGCGCCGGTGCCGTCGAGCTCGGCGGCGGTCGCGACGAACGCGTCGCGGACGGTGGCGAGGCGGCCGTCGAGCGCGCGGGCCCGGTCGAGCCGCCCGCCGGCGAGACGCGCCACGAGCTCCGCGCGCTCGGGAGCGACGCCGTCGGCGTTGAGCACCTCCTCGATCGTCGACGTCGACAGGTGCGCGAAGTCGATCCGTTGGCAGCGCGAGCGGATGGTGGGGAGGAGCTGATCGGCACCTGCCGTCACGAGCACGAGCACCGCGGACGCGGGAGGTTCTTCGAGCGTCTTCAGCAGCTTGTTCGCCGCGGTCTCGTTGAGGCGCTCGGCCTCGAACACGATGATCGCCTTGCGATCCCCCTCGACCGGGCTGCTGTACGCCTCGGCGATGATCTCCTGCGCGTGCTCCACCCGGATCTGGTTGTCGGCAGGATCGATCTCGATCACGTCGGGGTGGCGGCCGCGGAGAGCGAGGTCCCAGGTGCGGTCGTCGTCGGGCGCGAGCAGCGCGGCCGCGAAGCAACGGGCGGCCTCGTCGGTGCCCGAGCCGCGCGGTCCGACGAGTAGATACGCGTGCGACGGCCGCGCCGCCGCCCGTTGCAACAGCGAGACGGCGCGTGCCTGACCGACCACGCGGTCCCAGCGCTCGGTTGTCACGACGTCATCCTGCCAGGAGCGGCTCGAGCCGGGCCCAGACCCGTGCCGCGACGGTGTCGACGTCGCCGGTGCCGTCGACGACGACCCATCCTCGTTCGGCGGCCAAGAAGCGGTAGGCATCGCGCACGGCGGCGTGGAAGGCGTCGCCTTCCGACTCCAGCCGGTCCCGCGGCGCGTCGGTGCGCGCGGCCACGACGTCGTCGGGAACGTCGAGCACCACGACCACGTCGGGGCACACGCCGGCGGTGGCGACCTCGTTCATCGTCTCGACGGCGGCGGCACCGAGCCCGCGCACGATGCCCTGGTACACGAGCGACGACGGCACGAATCGGTCGCACACGACCCACTCGCCGCGCGCGAGCGCCGGCGCGATCTGTTCGTGCACGTGCTGGGCACGATCGGCGGCCATGAGCAGCGCTTCCGTGACCGGCGCGACCGGCGCGTGCCCGTGCAGCAGGAGCTCGCGGATCACCGCCCCCGCTGCGGTCGCGCCCGGCTCGAACGTCTCGTACACCGCGAGGCCCCGCGCGCGCAGCTGCACCGCCGCGCATCGGGCCTGCGTGCTCTTCCCGCTGCCGTCCCCACCTTCCAGGACGACGAAACGGCCCGCCATCACGCGCCGGCCGAGCCCGCGTCGGGCGCGGCGTGGTCGGAGACGGCGGTCCGGCGCGCGCGCCGAACGGAGCGCAGCGCCACGATGCCGGCCGCGTACGCGATGAGACCTCCGCCCCAGAGCGCGATGCGGACCCCTGGGATCTCGTAGGTGTACGACCCGATGGTGACCATCTGGTTGTTGAGCACGGTGTTGGTCACCCAGTCCCAGAAGTCCGACCAGAGCGGCGAGATCGTGAGCGAGATCAGGAGGCACAGCCGGATGACGGTGTAGAGCGTGGCGAACGTACGGCCGCGCAGTGCATCGGTCACGTTCTCCTGGAGCACGGTGAACCCGGTCACGTAGGAGGTTCCGGCACAGGCTCCGACCGCGCCGATGAAGAGGGCAGCGGGGGCGAGCGACGAGCACGACGCCGCGAGCACGAGGAACGCGCCCACGCCCATGACCGCGCCCGAGAACACCAGGCCTCGTGGGAGACGGCTCTGGAACCAGAGCAGGGTGACGACGCCGATCGCAGCACCGAAGCCGAGCGCGGTCATGAGCACGCCGAAGGCGGCGCTCCCACCGTGGAGCACCTCCTTGGCGAACGACGGTCCGAGCGGGATCATCGCACCGGCGCCGATCAGGCCGACGCCGAGCCCGATGATCACGCCCCGCACCAACGGCTGGTGCGAGATGAACTGCAGGCCCTCCTTGATGTCGCGGAAGGTCTCGGTCCAGTCGATCCGTCGCCCTTCGGGCCGTTCGTGCCTGGGAATCGGGAGCCGCCAGACGATCGCGGCGGACGCCAGGAACGTCAGCGAGTCGAACACGAGCGCGAGGAACTCCTGGTCGACCTTGAACGCGGAGATGAGGTCGAGGTTGCCGAGCACGGTCGCGAGGCCGGCGAGCAGCGAGAAGATGATCGAGGCGATCGGGAACGTCCCGTACGACGCGGCGAGCGACAACGAGTTCGCGGCGGCGAGCTGCTCCTCGCCGACGAGGTTGGGCACCGTCGCGGCCTGGGCCGGGCCCCACATGAGCGTCAGCACCTCGAGCCCGAGCGACACGAACACGAGCGCGGTGATGCTCTGCACGAAGGGGAGCATCAAGAGGAGGCTGGCGCGTCCGATGTCGGCGAACACCATCACCTTGCGTCGATCGAAGCGGTCGATGATCACCCCGCCCACGGTGCCGAGGAAGAACCCGGGGACGACGCGCGTCATCATCACGAGGCTGACCGCCGCGCCGGAGTTGTTCGACACGCGGGCGGCGATGGCGAGGATGGCGATGAGCCCGATCCAGTCGCCGAGGCTGGAGATCACCTGCGCCAGCCACAGGCGGAAGAACGACTGGCTCCCGAACAACCGCCACGGCGCGGGCGGCATGGGGGGCTGCTCTGCGTCTCGAGGGATGAACGGCGCCTTCGGTGCCGCCGGTTGCTCCTCGGGCATCGCGGGCTCTCCCTGCGGATCCTCCGAGGCGTCTGCGCTCAGGGTGTGGCCTTCCCACCCGCCTTCTTCGCGGGCGTGCGCGCCGCCTTCTTCGTGGTCCGCTTCTTGGCCGCGGTCTTCGCGGTCTTCCTTGCCGTCTTCTTCACCGTTCGCTTGGTTGCCGGCGCGCGCGCGGCACGCTCGCGCAGCAAGTCGACACCCTGGTCGAGGGTCAGCGACTCGGGGTCCGTCCCACGCGGCACCGACGCGTTGGTGGTGCCGTCGGTGACGTAGGGGCCGTAGCGACCGTCGAGCACGCGGACCGGAGCACCCGAGTCCGGATGCGACCCGAGCTCGGCGAGCGGTGGCTTCGCGACCCGGCCGCGCCGCTGCTTCGGTTGCGCGAAGAGGGCCAGGGCCTCGTCGACCGTCACCGTGAAGAGCTCGTCCTCCGAGCCGAGGCTGCGGGTGTCGGATCCCTTCTTCAGGTAGGGCCCATAGCGACCGTTCTGTGCGGTGATCTCGTTGCCCTCGGTGTCGGCGCCGACCACACGGGGCAGGGAGAGGAGCGCGAGCGCCTGGTCGAGGGTGATCGTCGACGGGTCCATGCTCGCGAACAGCGAGGCGCGCTTCGGCTTGTCCTTCGAGCCGTTGTCGACCTCACCGAGTTGGACGAAGGGCCCGAAGCGCCCCGTGAGGGCGAGCACGGGCAGCGCGCTCTGTGGGTCCGCGCCGAGCACGCGAGGGCCCACCGCGCCCTGCGCGAGCAGGTCCTCCGCCCGCTCGGGGGTGAGCTCGTCGGGTGCGAGGTCGGCCGGGATCGGGGCCTTCTCGTCGCCGCGCTCGATGTTGGCGCCATTCGGCCACACGCGCACGACCAGGTCCCGCCCCTCGGCGTCGAAACCGACATGCACCGCGTTGACCTCCGCCATGTCGATCGTCGCCAGGTGCTCCTCGGCGACGAGCTCCCGGAGCCCGACGTTGCCGTTGCCGAAGTAGAACGAGTGCAGCCACTTCTCGGCTTCACCCTCGCCGCGAGCAATGGCGTCGAGCGCCTCTTCCATCGTGGCGGTGAACTCGTAGTCGATCAGGTCGGTGAAGTAACGCTCGAGGAGTTGCACCTTGGCGAACGCGGTCCACGAGGGGACGAGTGCGGTTCCCTTCTTCCACGCGTAGTCACGCTTGTTGACGATGGTGTCGATGACGCTCGCGTACGTGGACGGCCGCCCGATGCCGCGCTCCTCGAGCTCCTTGACGAGACTCGCTTCCGTGTAGCGGGCCGGCGGCTGCGTCGTGTGCCCGGTTGGGCGCAGCTCGCGGCACACGACGGCTTCGCCCTCCGAGAGGGGTGGCAGGATCGTCTCGCGGTCCTCGAGCTCGGCGTCTGGGTCGTCGGCACCCTCCACGTAGGCGCGCAGGTAGCCGGGAAACTCGATCGTGCGGCCCGACGCCTGGAACACCGCCGCTTCACCGGCGGTTGACGTGGCCGTCAGGCGCAACGCCACCCGGCGGATCCGGGCGTCGGACATCTGGCTCGCCACCGTGCGCTTCCAGATCAGGTCGTAGAGGCGACGCTCGTCGGCGCCGCGCAGCTCGTGCTCGAGATCGTCGACCGTGTACATGCGGTCGCCCGCCGGGCGGATGGCTTCGTGCGCCTCCTGCGCGTTCTTCACCTTGCTCTGGTATGTGCGCGGTCGTTCCGGGAGGTACTCGTTGCCGTACATGCGCCGGATCTGCGCACGGGCTGCATCCACTGCTTGGGTCGCGAGCGACGTCGAGTCGGTGCGCATGTAGGTGACGAGGCCCCGCTCGTACAACCCTTGCGCCACGTGCATGGTGCGGGCGGCGCTGAACCCGAGCTTGCGCGCCGCTTCCTGCTGCAGCGTCGACGTGATGAAGGGCGCCTTCGGGCGCTCCGTGACGGTGCGGGCCTCGATCGACGCCACGCTGAAGGGCCGGTCGGTGAGGCGCGCCGCGAGGGCGACGGCGGCCTGCTCGTCGAGCATGGCGACGTCCGACCCGGGCGCGAGCGCGCCCGTGCCGGCATCGAAGTCGCGGCCCGACGCGAGCCGCCTGCCGTCGAGCGACACGAGCGAGGCAGGGAACTCCGACGCGGCGGCCGAGAACGTGCCTTCGAGGTCCCAGTAGCTCGCGGCGCGGAAGGCCATGCGGGCGCGCTCGCGGTCGACGATGAGCCGGGTGGCGACGCTCTGCACCCGGCCCGCCGACGTGCCACGACCGATGCGGCGGAACGTCACGTTCGAGACCTCGTACCCCACGAGCCGATCCAGGACCCGCCGCCCCTCCTGGGCCTCGACCAGCTTCATGTCGAGGTCTCGCCAGTTGTCGATGGCCTCGGCGATGGCGTCGCTCGTGATCTCGTGGAAGACCATCCGCTTGACGGGGACGGTCGGCTTCAGCACCTCGAGCAGGTGCCACGAGATCGCCTCGCCTTCACGATCCTCGTCGGTCGCGAGATAGAGCTCGCTCGCGTCCTTCAACGCCGCCTTCAGCTCCCTGACGACGTGCTTCTTGTCGTCGGGGACCACGTAGACCGGCGCGAAGTGGTCGTCGACGTCGATCCCGAGCCGGCGCACTTCACGCTTCGTCACGCTCTTCGGCACCTGGCCGGCACTGCGCGGGAGGTCGCGGATGTGCCCGATGCTCGCCTTGACGACGTAACGGTCTCGTCCGAGGAAGCCGGCGATGGTCTCCGCCTTGGCTCTGGACTCGACGATGACGAGGGGCTTGGCCACGTTCCTTCCTACGTTCGGACCGGTGCGGTCGGCTTGCGATCGGCAGGAGACGGCCGTCGCATGAGTGATCCAGTCTGGTACCTCGGTACCCCGCCCTGGGGCATCGCGAGCCGAGAGTGCTGCCACGGGCGGCGTGCCCGTGTCAACTCGGGAGCGTCCGAGCCTGGTCGCGGGTGCCGTCTATCCTGCGCCCCCGTGCCCCTCGTGCTCGGCCTGATCCCGGGTCCCAAAGAGATCATCGACTCGTTGAGCCCGTACGGCGAGATCGGGCTGATCCTGATCATTTTCGCCGAAACCGGTCTGCTCATCGGCTTCTTCCTACCCGGCGACTCCCTCCTCTTCAGCGCGGGCCTGATCGCCAGCGAGGGCCACCTGAACCTCGCCGCGGTGCTCGTGGGCTGCTTCGTCGCGGCGGTGCTCGGCAACATGACCGGGTACTTCATCGGCGAGCGCGCCGGGCCGCCGCTGTTCCGCCGGAAGGACTCGCGCCTGTTCAAGCAGGAGTACGTCGAACGCACCCATCAGTTCTTCGAGGAGCACGGTCCGAAGACCATCGTGCTCGCGCGATTCGTACCGATCGTCCGGACGTTCGCGTCGGTGATCGCCGGCGTCGCCAAGATGCCCCGCCGGCCGTTCTTCCTCTACTCGACCGTCGGCGCCTTCATCTGGGTGGTCGGCGTCACGATGGCCGGCTACCTGCTCGGCGACCTCATCGGGGACAACGTCGACACGTACCTGCTCCCGATCGTCGGGGTGATCATCGTGCTGTCGCTGATCCCGCCGTTCCTCGAGTGGCGCAAGGCCAAGCGCGAGGGGCCGCGAGTGGTGACCCGCGCCGAGGCCGAGGCCGAAGCCGCCGAGCTCCACGCCATCGTCGACGACGAGTGACCGGCCCACCGGCCCACCGTCCAACCTGCGTCAGTACACCTCGTGGAGCAGGGTGTGCTGACGCAACTTCACTTTCACTGCGTCACTCCCCGGCGCTGGCGCCGGCCGGCTCGCCGTGCTCCTCGAGTGCTTCCTCGATGATCTCGGACTCCTCGCCGAAGCCGCCCCCCTTGCGCTTCGAGAAGAGGATGGCGCCGAGCAGCACCACGAGCGACACGCCGGCGATGGCGTAACGCGCGCCGTCGTTGTCCTGCAGGCTGATGATGGCCGGCAGCACCAGCAGCGACACGAGGTTCATCACCTTGATGAGCGGGTTGAGCGCGGGGCCGGCGGTGTCCTTGAACGGGTCACCGACGGTGTCGCCGATCACCGCGGCCTTGTGCGACTCCGAGCCCTTGCCGCCGAGGTTGCCGTCCTCGATGTACTTCTTGGCGTTGTCCCACGCGCCGCCGGAGTTGTTGAGGTAGTTCGCCATGAGCTGGCCGGTGAGGATCACCGCGCCGAGGAAGCCCGCCAGCGCGAGGTAGTTGATCCCGAAGCCGATGATGATCGGCGTGAGGACCGCCAGCAGCGCGGGCGTGGCCAACTCGCGCAGCGACGCCTTCGTGCAGATGTCGATCACCGGGCCGTAGTCGGGCCGCTTCTCGCCCGCCATGATCTTCCCGTCGGCGAACTGGTCGCGCACTTCTTGCACGACCGTGCCCGCGGTGCGCCCGACGGCGCGAATGGCGAGCGCGCTGAAGATGAACGCGATCGAGCCGCCGACGAGCAGGCCGATGAAGATCTTGGGCTGGGCGATGTTGATCTGCGTCAAGGCGTTGTTGAACAACGCCGAGCCGGTCACGCCCTTGAGCCGATCGATCTCGCCGCCGATGGTGTCGATGTAGGACGCGAACAGCGCCACCGCCGCGATCACCGCGGAGCCGATGGCGAACCCCTTGGTGACGGCCTTGGTGGTGTTGCCCACCGCGTCGAGGCTCACCATGATGCGCTCGGCGTCGCCCTCGAACTCACCCGACATCTCGGCGATACCGGCCGCGTTGTCGGCGACGGGACCGAAGGAGTCCTCCGACACGATCACACCCGTCGTCGCCAGCATTCCCATACCTGTGAGCGCCACCAGGTAGAGCTCGAACTGGATGTTGTTGCCGCCCAAGGCGATGGCGACCCCGATCGCGATGCAGATCGCGATGATCGACCACATGCTCGACTCGAGCCCGCTGCTCGTGCCCGAGAGCACGACGGTGGCGGGCCCGGTGCGCGACGACTCCGCGATCTCCTTCACCGGCGATCGCTCCGTGGACGTGAAGTACTCGGTGAGATGGCTGAGCGCCTGGGCGAGGATCAGGCCGATCACGACCGCGCCGAACATGCGCCAGCCCGGGTTGGAGATCGTGCCCTCGTCGTTCCCGACGTAGACGAGCGCGACGACGAGTGTGCCGACGACGGCGAGCACTCCGGCGGTGATGAAGCCCCGGTTGATCGGCGCCAGCGCGCTGCGGTCGCGGTCGGACGCGCGCACGAAGAGCACACCCACGATCGAGGCGAGCACGCCGACCGCGCGCGCGACGAGGGGGAACACCAAGCCGATCGCCCACTTCGCCGGGTCGTGCGGGTAGATCGAGCGGAACGCGGCGACCCCGAGGATGATCGACGCGACCAACGTGACCTCGTAGCTCTCGAAGAGGTCGGCGGCCATGCCCGCGCAGTCGCCGACGTTGTCGCCCACGTTGTCGGCGATGGTGGCGGGGTTCCGCGGGTCGTCCTCGGGGATGCCCTGCTCGACCTTGCCGACGAGGTCGGCGCCGACGTCGGCGGCCTTGGTGAAGATGCCCCCACCCACCCGCATGAAGAGCGCGATGAGCGAGCCGCCGAACCCGAAGCCGATGAGGATCGCGGAGCTCACGTTCTGGAAGATCATGATGATCACGGTCGCCCCGAACAGGCCCAGCCCGACGGTGAACATCCCGGCGATGCCGCCGGTGCGGAACGCGACGCGCAGGGCGGCGGGCAGCGAGCCGGTGCGGGCGGCGGCGGCCGTCCGCACGTTGCCGCGCACCGCCAGGCTCATCCCGATGAAGCCGGTCAAGGCCGACAACACCGCACCCGCCACGAAGGCGAGCGTGCGGAAGATGCCCGACTGAGCGAACGACAGGCCCGAGATCGGCGCGTACGCCGGGGCGATCCGGCCGAGGACCGGGACCGTGATCTTCGTCGACGTCGCGAAGACCACGATGGCGACGGGCACCAGGATGATGGCGATCGTGCGGAACTGGCGGCGCAGGTAGGCCATCGCGCCTTCCTGGATCGACTTCGCGATCTCGATCATGGTCGGCGTGCCCTGGTCGGCCGCGAGCACGCCGCGCATGAGCGACAGGCCCACGACCACCGCGAGGATGGCGGTCACGGCCGAGAACACGAGCCAGAACCACTCGGAGCTACCGAGCTTGAAGAGCTGGTAACCACCTTCCGCGGCGAAGCTGATCATGGAACGAAAGACCTCGTCTCGTGGCGTTGGGGCGGCAAGAGGCTAGGGGACGGGAGCGGCCCGCGCCCGAACCGGTCCGGTCGCGGTCGCCCCACCGTCACTCCAGGTGGTAGGGCAGCGACGTGACCACCGTGCCCTTGCGGAACAAGAGCCGCCCCTTGAGGAGCAGCGCGCTCTGGTTGTGCAGCAGGTTCCCCCACCAGTGGCTCACGACGAACTCGGGGAGCAAGACGGTGATGATGTCGTTCGCGTAGCGCGCGTCCAGCTCGTCGATGTACCGGAGGACCGGGCGCGTCAGCTCGCGGTAGGGCGAGTACACGATCTCGAGCTCCACGTCGATGCCGAACTCCTCCCACCGCTTCTCGATCTCCTGCTGGTCGTCGTCGTCGGACGAGACGTGGACCGCGACCAGGTGGCTGGGGTTGAGCGAGCGCGCGTAGGCGAGCGCTTCCAACACGCCGCGGTGCACCCCGGACACCAGCACGACGACGGTGTGGTTCATCCGGCGCGGCTTGAATCCCGGTTCGACGCGGAGGCCGGCCGCAACCGTGTTGTAGTGACGCTTGATCGCCTTGAACATCAGCACGATGAGTGGGATGACCACGAGCGGCACCCAGGCGCCGCTCGTGAACTTGGTGCCGCCGACGATGAGGAGCACGATCAACGTGGCGACGGCGCCCACGCTGTTGACGACCATATTGCGTCGGTAGCCGCGTTCTCGCTCCTTCTGGTGGTGCCGAACCATGCCGGCCTGCGACAGCGTGAACGACAGGAACACGCCCACGGCGTACAGGGGGATCAGTGCGTTCGTGAGCCCGCCGAACGCGATGATGAGCGCGCCGGCCGCGCACGCGAGCACGACGACGCCGTTCGAGAACACGAGCCGGTCGCCGCGGCTCGCGAGTTGTCGCGGCAGGTAGCCGTCGCGGGCGATGATCGACGAGAGGCGCGGGAAGTCGGCGTAGGCGGTGTTGGCCGCCAGCGTGAGGATCGCGGCGGTGGCGAATTGGAGCAGCACGTACATGAACGTGCCGCTGCCCCAGACGACCACGCCCATCTGGGAGAGCACCGTCTGCTTCTCGGACGGGTACGGCCGCAGGTGGTGGGCGAGGATCTGCACGCCCATGAAGAGCGAGCCGAGGATGATCCCCATCCACACGAGCGTGTTCGCGGCGTTCTTCGACTCGGGCCGGCGGAACGCCGGCACGCCGTTCGAGATCGCTTCCACGCCGGTGAGCGCGACCGCGCCCGACGAGAAGCCCTTCAGCAGGATGAACAGCCCGAGCGCGCCGCCGATCTGCAGGTTGCCGACGAAGTCGTGGCCCGGCACGATCGGCTTCACGTTGTCGGCGACGAAGACCCGGTAGAGGCCGTAGCCCACGAGCGCGGTGATGCTGAAGATGTAGACGTAGGTGGGGACCGCGAACACGCGGCCCGACTCCTTGATGCCGCGCAGGTTGGCCAGGCTGATCAGCAGGATCAGCCCGAGCCCGAGCAGCACGCGGTGCTCCCGGAGCGAGCTGAACTCGGGGATCGACACGATGGCCGCGACGCCGGCCGAGATCGAGACTGCAACCGTGAGGATGTAGTCGACGAGCAACGACGCACCCGCGATCAGCGACGGGTTCTCGCCGAGGTTCTCCCGGCTCACCACGTAGCTCCCGCCGCCGCTCGGGTAGGCGAAGATCGTCTGCCGGTACGACGTGACGACGATCACGAGGAGGATGGCGACGGCGACGCCGATCGGGACGAGCTTGCTCAGGCCGAGGGCGAGGCTCGACGCGCCCGTCGCGACGACGAAGAGGATCTCCTCGGTGGCGTATGCCGTCGACGAGATGGCGTCCGACGAGAACACCGCGAGCCCGATCGTCTTCGGGATCCGCTGGTGCTCCATCTCGGTCGTGGCGAGCGGCCGACCGACCAGGATTCGCTTGACGAACGCCACGTCGGCAGTTCCTCCCAGTGCCCTCTGCCCGACGAGCGACCAGCATGCCAAAACCTGCGGAGAACCGTCGCGATTCGAGCGACCCGGGGGGCCTCGGTAGCATCGCCGGGACGTCGGAGGGAGCCCCGTCGTGCACGTGGTGATCGTGGGATGCGGCCGGGTCGGGAGCGAGCTGGCCGGCACCCTGGAACGGATGGACCACACCGTGTCGGTCGTCGACATGGACCCGCGCGCCTTCCAGCGTTGGGGCAGCCTCTTCGACGGCGACAAGGTCGTGGGGCGCGGGTACGACCGCGACGCGCTTGCGGAGGCCGGGATCGACCGCGCGGGAGCACTCGCCGCGGTCACGAGCGGCGACAACTCGAACATCCTCGCGGCGCGGATCGCGCGGGAGAATTACGACATCGAGCGCGTCGTCGCCCGCATCAAGGACCCGCGCCGGGCCGAGATCTACCAGCGGCTCGGCATCTCGACCGTGGCGATGGTCTCGTGGACCACCGACCAGGTCATGCGGCGCCTCCTGCCGAGCGACGAGCGCCCCCATGAGTGGCTCGACCCCAGCGGTCGCGTCTGCCTGGTCGACCAGCCCATTCCGCCGACCTGGGCGGGCAAGAAGCTCGCGCCGCTCAGCGAGCCCGGCCTCTTCTGGCTCGTGGGCATCACGCGCCTCGGCACCGCGCAGGTGAGCACGCCGAGCGCGATCGGCCAGGAAGGCGACATCCTGCACTTCTTCGCCGACGTCTCGGCCCTCGACAGCTTGCGCGAGCGTCTGCAGCAGGGTGAACACTGATGCGGGTCGCGATCGCCGGCGCGGGCAAGGTCGGGCTCTTCATCGCCAACGACCTCAAGACCGCGGGCCACGAAGTGCTGCTGATCGAGCAGGACCCGGCGGTCGTCGCGCGTTCGGTCGCCGTCGAGGGCGTCGAGTGGCACGTGGGTGACGCGTGCGAGGTCACGTCGCTGCGCGAGGCGGGGCTCGAGACGTGCGACGTCGTCGTCGCCGCGACGGGGGACGACGAGGACAATTTGGTGGTGTCCTTGCTCGCCAAGCAGGAGTTCGCGGTGCCGCGGGTGATCGCGCGTGTGAACCACCCCAAGAACGAGTGGTTGTTCAACGAGAACTGGGGCGTCGACCTGTCGGTGTCGACCCCGCACCTCATCACCTCGCTGGTCGAGGAGGCGGTGACCGTCGGTCGGCTCGTGCGGATCCTGCAGTTCCCGCGTGGTCAGGCGCGCCTGGTGGAGGTGACGCTCGCCGACGACTCCCCCGCCATCGATCGCTCGATCGCCGAGATCGACGTCCCGCGGAACGCGACGATCGTCGCGATCGTGCGGGAGGAGCACGTGGTGATGCCCCGCGGCGACTCCGTCTTCGAGGCGGGGGACGAGGTGCTGGCGATGGTGACGCCGGAATCGGAGGACGAGGTGAGGCGACTCCTCACCGGCGCGTCGGCCGATTCGGTCAGCTCAGGAGCTCGTACGCCGGGTTGAACACGACCGACCGGTTGCCGTCGTGGGCGATCACTCCCGACACCGCGACGCGGCGGCCCGGCGACAATCCCGCGATCTTGCGCCGTCCGAGGAACACGGCCACGACCTGGCCCCGCCCGTCCGAGAGGGTGACCTCGAGCGCAGGCGCGCCGGCGCGCGGGACGATGCGCACCGCCCGCACCTCGCCACCCACGTGCACGGGACGCCGCGCGACGAGGTGGTCCATCGCCTCGAAGTGGCGCGCGTCGCAGAATGCGGTGAGTTGCTCGCGGTCGAGCTCGTCGGTCGACTTCGTGAACCGCTCGACCATCTTCTTCAGTGCCATGTACGCCCCGTCGAGGTTCCGTCGCGGCCGCCCGCGCGTGACACCAATCCTAGGGAGGAGTCACCTATCCTGACGCCGCCATGGACGAGGCTTCCCGACGCGCCGAGCGGCGCGCGTCCTCACAGAAGCGCACCCGTCTCTGGCTCGGGATCGGCGGCGGAATCCTGATCGTCGCGGTCATCGCCGTCGTCGTCGCGCTCGTCGCGGGAGGAGGCGGAGGAAGCGGCGGAGGAGGTGGTCGGGCACAACCGGGGTCCACCACACGCGCGCCGAACACCAACGTGTCGATCCCGGTGGGCAACGTGTCCGCCAGCAGCGCCGGGCCGCCCGCACAACTCACGCCCGACCAATCGCTGGCGGTCATGAAGGCCATCGGCGACTACGTCACCACCGCCACCGTCGACCCGCTGCGTTCCGCCAAGCCTGCCGGCGACCTCTCGACCATCTTCGACGCCGGGTCGCTCGCCCGCGTCACCGGCCCCGACCGTGCGGTGATGCTCGACGAGGGCCTGCCCAAGGTCACCGGCGACCTGAACGTCGTCGGCCAGCCGGTCACGATCGTCGCCCTGGCCGACCAGAGCGGCGCGATCGTGCTCGCCACCGCCGAGCTCGACCTCGACATCACCGGGGTGACGACGTCGAAGGCCGGCCCACTCCACATCATCCGCCGCGGTGACCTCGTGCTCGTACCGGACCCGTCCGGGGCGTGGAAGGTCACGTCGTACAACATCGCGGTGGCGCGCGCGGGCGCCGGGATCGACGTCACCACGACGACCGCCGCCCCCGCCACGCCCGTGACGACACACAAGGGATCGAAGTGACGGCCACCACCAGCGCTCGGACCCGGCGGCGCGCCCTGGTCATGCTGCTCGTCGCCCCGCTGCTCTGCGGCGTGCTGCTCGCCGGGCTCGTGAGCGCGGCGTGGGTCGCCCTCGGCCGTCCCACGCCGGCCTCGGGCGCAGTCTGGCTCGAGGTCACGCGCCTCGGCAGTGCCCGCTACGCGCCGACGCCCGGCCAGCCGTTCTTCGCGCTCATCGTCGGCACCGGGGCGCGCTCGGACGATCCCGCCGAGTCGACCGACGATCCCGGGCTCGCCGACGCCGTGCACGTGATCGGCGTGAACCCGGCGCTCAACGCCGCGACCATCCTCGACATCCCCCGCGACACCGAGGGACCGACCGGGCAGAAGATCAACTCGTACATCCTCAGCAATCCCGACACCGGCCTGCGGGACATGGCCAACGCGGTGTCGTCGATCACGGGCGCGCCGATCTCCTATGTCATCCGCGTCAACTTCCCGAACTTCGTGCAGATGGTCGACGAGATGGGCGGGATCGACATCAACATCCCGGCGCCGATGAACGACTCGTTCTCCGGCGCCGTGTTCGACCCCGGTCCCACCCACCTCGACGGCGGTCACGCGCTCGCCTTCTCGCGCGACCGTCACTCGTTCACCAACGGCGACCTCACCCGCACGAGCAACCAGGGCCTGCTCATCCTGTCGGCGCTGGCGACGCTCGAAGCGAGGCACCCGAGCGCCGGTGACACCGTGCGACTCGTGGCGTCGCTCGGCACTCACACCAAGCTCGACGGCGTGAGCATCCCCGAGCTCTTCCAGCTCGGCCAGTACGCGCTCTCGATCGATCCCGCCAACATCAAGAACGTGGTGCTCCCCGTCGGCGAGGCCGGGAACGGCACCACCAACCTCGTGAAGACGGCCGACGCCGGGCCCTTGCTCGCCGACTTCGTCGACGACGGGGTGCTCCAGACGCACTGACGCATACGCGTGCGGAACGGCGCACCCGGCGTAGCGTGGCGCATGCCGAAGCCCCGTGCCGCGGTGTTGCTCGCGGCCACCTTCGTGGTGCTGGCCGCCGGTCTCACGGCGTGCTCCGGTGACGACTCGGGCAGCGGGACGAGCGTCACCACCTACCACCAGGGCGACTCGATCACGGTCGACCACGGCAACGAGTTCGTGATCGCCCTCACGGCCAATCCGTCGACCGGCTACTCGTGGTCCGCGGGCGACAACCCCAACGTGAAGTTCGTGTCGAGCAAGCAGGTCACGAAGGCCGGATCGCCTCCGGGCGCACCCGGCGAGCAACGCCTCACGTTCGAGGCGGTCGACAAGGGCAGCAGCACGCTCGAGTTGGCGTACGCGCGGCCCTTCGAAGCAGGTGTGCCACCCGCCAAGACCGCGAGCTTCCCCGTCACCGTGCGGTAGCCGGCACCCCTGTCCGGAGTCAGAAGGTCGGACGCAACGGCATGCCGCTCGCACCGTCGTGCGTCTTGACCGCGAGCACCTGGTGCACCTGGACCGCGTCGTCCTCGAAGCGCACGGCGCTCGCGGCGATGAAGAGACGCCACACACGCGCCCTCGCTTGACCGACGAGGGCGACCGCCTCGTCCCAGCGCCCTTCGAGGTTCGCGAGCCACGCGCGCAGCGTGAGCGCGTAGTGCTCGCGCAGGCTTTCCATGTGCCTCGCCTCGAACCCGCGCCGCTGGATCGTGCTGATCACAGAACCGACCTCGTGCAGCTCCCCATCGGGGAACACGTAGGAGTCGATGAAGGACCGCGACCAGGGGCGCGCCCGGGCGCGACCCCCCGGCGCGCGGCTGATGCCGTGGTTCAGCAGGCGCCCTCCGGGCCGCAGCAGCTCGTGGAGGCGGTCGAAGTACGTCTCGAGCATCGCGAGGCCGACGTGCTCGAACATGCCGATCGAGCTGATGGCGTCGTACGGGCCGTCGGTGACGTCGCGGTAGTCCTGCAGTCGGATCTCGACGAGATCGGACAGGCCGCTCTCCGCCACTCGCTTCGAGGCCAACTCCGCCTGCGCCCGTGACAGCGTGACGCCGACCGCGCGCACGCCGTGGTGACGCGCCGCGTGCAGCACCATGCTGCCCCACCCGCATCCGACGTCGAGCAGCCGCGTGTCGGGCGTCAGCCCGAGCTTGCGGCAGACGAGCTCGAGCTTCGCCTCCTGTGCCGCCTCCAGCCCGACCTCGGGTGACGCCCACACCGCGCACGAGTACGTGAGCGACGGCCCGAGCAAGATCCGGTAGAAGTCGTTCGAGAGGTCGTAGTGGTACGCGATGGCTTGGGCGTCGCGCTCGCGTGAGTGTCGCCGGCCGTGCAGGCGCGCTTCCTCGGGCGGCGGCTCGAGCCGGCGTACCGACGTGGTCCCGAGCAGCCGTACGAACGACGCCCACTGCATCGGAGTGAGGCGGAGCCCGTC
>DASPTH010000166.1:0-3012 GCA_035623515.1 Acidimicrobiia bacterium | reverse complement strand
CCATCACGTTGTCGTTGACGTACGCACCGATCGGTTCCGCGTTGACGATGTCGCGCTTGTATGCCTCGAGCACCGGCGCCAGCTCGTCGATGCTGCCGGAGAACCCCAGCACGCCGAGTCCGTAGCGTGCGGCCATCGCGTAGCTCGACGTGTTGCCGGCCGCGTACCACATCGGCGGGTGCGGCTTCTTGTACGGCTTCGGCAGGATCTTGCGCGGCGGCAGCGACCAGTACTTCCCCTCGTAGCCCTCGTAGGTGTCCTGGAGCCACATCTTCGGGAACTCGGCAATGACGTCTTCCCAGATGTCGCGCGTCTTCGAGAGGTCCTCCATCTCTGGCAGGAAGCCGAGGATCTCGTGGCTGCCCGCGCCGCGGCCGGTACCGAACTCGAACCGGCCGTCGGAGAGATGGTCGAGCATGGCGACGCGCTCGGCCACCTTGGCGGGGTGGTTCACCTGCGGGAGCGGGTTGAAGATGCCCGACCCGATGTGAATGCGCTCGGTGGCCTTGGCGAGGTACCCGCACGTCACGTCGTTGGCCGACAGGTGCGAGTACTCGTCGAGGAAGTGGTGCTCGGTGAGCCACACGTACTTGAAGCCCGCGCGGTCGGCTGCTTCCACCGCGGCGAGCTCGTTCATGAACGCGCGATGCTCCGCGGCCGCGAGGTCGTCACCTCGGCGGAACGCGGGGTTGTAACCCTGCATGAAGATGCCGAACTCCATGGCGAGGGTCTATCACGCTGCGGAGCCCTCGCGTCCCCGTCTGGTTTGATGATGTGGTGACGGGGGACTCGGAACCGCCCATCCGCATCGTGCTGGCCAAGCTCGGCCTCGACGGCCACGACCGCGGCCTGAAGGTCGTCGCCCGCATCCTCCGCGACGCGGGGATGGAGGTCGTCTACCTCGGCCTGCGCCAGACCGCCGACACGGTCGCGCGCGCCGCGCTCGACGAGGACGCCGACGCCATCGGCGTGTCGATCCACAACGGCGGCCACCTCACGCTCGCGCCGCGGCTCGTCGCCGCCGTGCACCACGCCGGCTTGAGCACGCCCGTCGTCGTCGGCGGCATCGTGCCCGACGTCGACGTGCCCGTGCTCGAGCAGGCGGGAGTGGCCGCGGTGTTGGGCCCGGGCGCGTCGGCGGACGAGGTGGTCGCGGCGGTGCGGGAAGCGGTCGCGCGCGCGTAGCGCGGCGACCGCCCCGCCGCGGTCAGCTCCCGCTGCTCGGACACCCCTTGCACGGGTAGTTCGGCACGGCGTCGGACGCGGGAAGCGAGTTGAACTGTGAGATCGAGTTGCTCGGGTCGAACAGCTTCGGCTCGCCCTTCGGCCACTGGCCGGCTGCGTAACGCTTCGCGGTGTTCGGGTACATGAAGCGGCCGGTGCCCTCGTCGAAGAGGATCTTGCCCTTGCCCGTCTCGGTCGGGTTCCACCACATCACCGCGTAGTCGAGCCCGACCTGCGAGTACTCGTTGTACGGCAACCCGGGCGACGGGCCCATGCCGAACATGAAGCTCTGCACCTGGTTGCTCGCGGCGCCGCCGAACAGCGGCATGCTGAAGAGGCCCTGCTGGAAGGTCTGCGGGGTGAGCCTCGGTCCGGCGAGGCTCACGCCCGCGTTGACCAGGTAGAGGGTGCCGACGGTGCCCGCGGAGTAGACGCCCTGGTTCTTGCCCCAGTACCAGTCGAACCAGTTCACCTGCGGATCGCTGATGCCCGCCACGTAGAGCGGGAGGTCGCCCAGCCCGAACACGTGCTTCATCTGGTCGGGCGCCAGGCCCTGCAGGATGCGCGCGGTGATCTCGATGTCCTGCGCCCCCATGCCGGTGAAGACCCACTCGGGGTGGTAGTCGAGCTTGTCCGCCGCCGGGAGGATCTGTTCGTTCATCGAGAACGACGTGAAGAGCAGCACGGTGGTGACGCCGGTGCTCTTGAGCTTGGCGACGATGACCGGAGCGTCCTCCTGGTTCTCCGCCGTGGTCTGGCTCGTGTCGAGCGGCTCCCGGTACGTCAGGTCGGCGCCGTTCGCGAGCTTCAGGCCTTCCTTCTTCGCCGTGTCCTGGAAGTACTCCCAGTCGATGCTGCTCTCGGGGTGCACGTCGCCGAACACACGCGTCTTGTTCGTGAAGTCGCCCGACCACTTCGCGGTCTGGCCCTTCAACTGGCGTGCGGCCCACTGGGCGGTGTTGACCGCGGTGGCGTTGTTGTCGAACCCGCCGAGGTATCGGTACGGAGCCTCTTTCTGCGCCTGGTCGTTCGTGATCCCCGGGAAGAACACGATGATGTGCCGCGCCGCCAGCTCGGCAGCCCAGACCTGACCGCCCCCTGCCGCCGCCGGCGCGCTCCCGACGACGATGAACGGCTTCATGGCGGCGATCTTCAACGCGTCGGCGCGCTGCGCGGCCTCGTCCGGGCCCGACGGCGTGACGGTCACGAAGTCGAACTTGCGTCCCCACAGGTTGAAGCTGTGGCTGAGCACGGCCTGCCAATCGGGGTACGAGTCCTCGATGTACGCGGGCTGGCCGGTGGCCTGGTCGACGGGGGCGGACCCACCCGGCTGGTTGCGGGCGGTGTTCTGCTGGTCGTGCGTGCCGACGAACAACACGACCTTGATCG
Organism: Acidimicrobiia bacterium; assembly: GCA_035623515.1. GTDB lineage: Bacteria > Actinomycetota > Acidimicrobiia > IMCC26256 > DASPTH01 > DASPTH01. The sequence continues at coordinate 399 of DASPTH010000166.1, read as the reverse complement.
TCGTGCCCGTCACACCCTGGCTGGTGGCGCCTCCGTTGCTCTGGCCCTTCGCGAGGGGCCGCGTGCACGGTGCGCGCTGCTGGTACGGGTACGCGAGCTTGCCGTCGGGCCCGCAGTTGGCCGAGTGCAGCGCCGCGGCGGTACCGACGCCCGCGGCCGGCACGGTCGGTCCTGGCTTCGCCCCGGCGACCGATGTCATCGCGGCGACGAGCGCGACGACGATCGCCAGGAGAACGCCGCCCCGACCTCGGCGACGGGTACGGCGACGTACGGCCAGTTCACTCATGGTCCCCCCAGAGTCCGAGTCCGCCGGGCACGCCGGGTGCGTGGCGCCCCAAATAGTGCTGAATTCCGGGCGGCTTGCCAAGTCGCCCCGCGCTTTGCCGCCGGTCCTGCCGG
>DASPTH010000137.1:0-3455 GCA_035623515.1 Acidimicrobiia bacterium | reverse complement strand
GCCGTGGACCGCGTCCTCGAGCGCGGCACGCAGCCGGACGGCGTCGGCGGGTGGGACCCGGTTCGCGACGAGCACGCCCTCCACCATGTCGTCGAGCGCGGCCTCGAACGGCCGGCCGCGCAGCCGAACCGACACGACCGTGCCCCCGGGGTAGCGGCGGATCGTGCGCGCCGCGCCGGCGATCCGCGGTGGGCACCGAAAGGCGGGAACGTCGAGCCCCACCGACTGCGCAGCCGCGCCGAGGCGCCGGGCAGCGTCGGCGAATCGCAGCGCAGGCAGTGGTTCCACGTCGCACAGCGTCGCGCCGTGCTGTGACACTTATCCGCCGATGCCGGTGATCCGCCGCAGCCCGCACGACCGCGAGATCGTCCGCCTCGCGGTTCCCGCCTTCGGCGCGCTCGTCGCCGAGCCGCTCTACCTGCTCGCCGACACCGCGATCGTCGGTCACCTCGGGACGAACCCGCTCGCGGGCCTCGCGGTCGCGGGCACCGTGCTCAACGCCGCGTTCTCGGTGTTCAACTTCCTCGCGTACTCCACGACCGCGTCGGTGGCCCGCCAGTTCGGCGCGGGCAACCGGCGGGAGGCAACCGAGTACGGCGTCGACGGGTGCTGGCTCGCGGTGGGCCTCGGCGTCGTGCTCGCCGGTCTCGGCCTCGCACTGGCACCGGCGATCGCCGACGTGATGGGCGCGTCGCCGACCGTCCACCCCTACGCGGTCACCTACCTCCGCATCAGCATCCTCGGCGCGCCCGCCCTGCTGCTGATGCTCGCGGGCGCCGGCTACCTGCGCGGCATGCAGGACACCCGCACGACGCTGTTCGTCGCGGTGGGCTCGAACACCGCCAACCTCCTGCTCGAACTGGCGCTCGTGTACTGGTTCCATCTCGGCATCGCCGGGTCGGCATGGGGCACGGTCATCGCCCAGGTCGGCGGCGCGGCCGCCTACCTCGTCGTTCTGGGACGGGCCGCCCGGCGCGCCGGCGCGTCGCCCCGACCGCGCCCGTCGGGCATCCGCGCCAACGCCGCCGTCGGGAGCAAGCTCGTCATCCGCACCGCGGCGCTGCTCGTGACACTGCTCACCGCGACCGCGATCGCGGCCCGGATCGGTGACGTCGACGTCGCCGCCCATCTGGTCGCGATGCAGATCCTGCTGTTCCTCGCACTGTCGCTCGACGCGCTCGCCATCGCGGGCCAGGCGATGGTCGGCCGTTACCTCGGTGCCGACGCCGCACTCGACGCGCGCGCGTCGGCGCGCCGGCTCCTCGAGTGGGGCGTGGCGGCCGGCGTGCTCTGCGCGCTCGGTGTCGCCGCCACACGCCCGTGGCTCGCCGCGGTGTTCACGAACGACGGCGAGGTGCGCCACCTCGTGGAGCAACTCCTCTGGTTCGTCGCCGCGCTCCAACCCGCGGCGGCCGTGGTGTTCGTGCTCGACGGCGTGCTGATCGGGGCGGGCGACGCGGGTTACCTCGCCCTCGCGATGCTCGTGGCCACGCTCGGGGTGTACCTCCCGGTGGCGCTCCTCGTCGCGGTGCTCGACGCCGGCCTCCTGTGGCTGTGGGGCGCGATCTCGCTGTGGATGGTCGCCCGGCTCGTGGGCATGGTCGGCCGGTACCGCACGGACCGCTGGGAAGTGACGGGCGCGGTCCGCCTCAGCTGAGGAAGGTCTGCTCGAGCCCTGCTCTCCGCGCCTTCCAGTCCTCGACCGTGATCGCGTAGCGCACGTGGTCCTCCCAGACGCCGCGGATCTGCAGGAACCGCCGGGCGGTGCCCTCGTCGCGCAGGCCCAGCTTCTCGGCGACGCGCCGGCTCCGGTCGTTGCGGGGCACGATCGCCGCCTCGAGCCGGTGCAAGCCGAGCGTGTCGAAGCCGTAGCGGATCACGAGCGCGACTCCCTCGGGCACGTAGCCGTTCCCTGCCTGCTTCTCGTCGATCCAGTAACCGATGAAGCTCGACTGGAACGGGCCGCGAAGCACGCTGCCGAGGCTCACTTCGCCGAGCAGCGTGCCGTCGTGCAGGAACAGCCCGTAGCCGTACGCCGTGTCGAACTGGCGCTGACGTTCCCACGCGCCGCAGCGGGCACGGAAGGCGTCGGCGTCGGCGACCGGGTCGGGCGATCCCGGTTCGGGGAGCGGCTCCCACGGTTCGAGGAAGTCGCGGCTGCGGACCCGGATGTCGCGCCAGGCGCTGTAGTCACGCGCGTCGAGCGCGCGCAACATCACGCGCGGCCCGACGAGCGACGATTCGCGCCGGCCTCTCACGCGCACCTCGCCACCACGAGCGCGAACCTTAGAGTTTGCTCCGTGAGGGTGACCAGATGAGCGTGACCCGATGAGCGGGACGGCCGCCGGCACCGACCGTGACGACCGCTTCGTGTGGCTCGACCTGGAGATGACCGGGCTCGACGTCACGCGCCACGCGATCGTGGAGATCGCCGCACTCGTCACCGACAGCAACCTCGAGCCGCTCGACGCGGGGATCGACGTGATCGTGCACCAGCCCGCCGAGGTGCTGGCAGGGATGGACGACATCGTGCGCAAGATGCACGCCAAGTCGGGCCTCACCGCGGCCGTCGAGGCGTCGACGACATCGCTCGCCGAAGGCGGTCGGCAGGTGCTCGACTACGTACGCGCGCACGTGCCCGACGCGGGCACGGCGCCCCTGTGCGGGAACTCGATCGGCGTCGACCGTCGGTTCCTCGACGCGCAGCTCCCGGAGCTCGACCGCTACCTGCACTACCGGAGCATCGACGTGTCGAGCTTCAAGGAGCTGTGCCGCCGTTGGTACCCCGACGTCTATCGCAAGCGGCCGGCGAAGGAGGAGACGCACCGCGCGCTCGCCGACGTGTTCGAGTCGATCGCCGAGCTCCGCTACTACCGGGAGGCGATGCTCAAGGCGCCCGACGGCACCGCGCCGGTCAGTTGAGCAGCTCGCGCAGGGCACCGAGGAGCGTGGTCACCGATCGTTCGCGCGCCCCGTTGCCCATGAGGCCGATGCGCCATGCCTTCCCGGCGAATTCGCCGAGCCCGCCGCCCACCTCGATGCCGTAGGTCTCGAGCAGGGCCTTGCGCAGCGTGGCGTCGTCGGCGCCGTCGGGCAGCCAGGCGGTGGTGAGCTCCGGGAGCCGGTGCCCGTCGGGCACGACGAGCCGGAAGCCGAGCTCGGGGAGCTCGCGCTGGAGGCGGCCGCCGACGGCCCGGTGGCGCGCCCACGTGGCCTCGAGACCCTCGTCGAGCACGGCACCGAGCGCGGCGTGCAACGCGCACACCATCGCGACCGGTGCGGTGTGGTGGTAGACGCGAGTGGCACCGGCGACGTAGTTGGCGATGAGTGACAGGTCGAGGTACCACGACTGCACGGGGTGCCGGCGCGCGTGCAGACGGGTGACGGCGCGCTCGGAGAACGTGACCGGGGACAGACCGGGCGGCACGCCGAGGCACTTCTGCGTGCCCGAGTAG
>DASPTH010000136.1:0-3825 GCA_035623515.1 Acidimicrobiia bacterium | reverse complement strand
CACGCTCATCGGGGCCTCGCGACCCTGCGCACGACGATGGGCGCAACCCCGGAGGTGGCGTGATGCCGATCCCGCTGTTGAACGATGTCGATCTTTCCGACCCGAGCCCGCCGGTTCCGGGCAACCCGGAGCGCGAGGCCGTGCACGCCCGCGCGCGCACGCTGGTCCGGCGGCGGCGCGCCTGGATCGGTGTGGGGGCCGTCGCCGTCGTGGCCCTCGTCGCGGGCAGCGTGATCCTGCTCTCGAATTCGGGAGGCGCTCCCCGAGTCGCCACGATCGCCGTCAAGTCGTCCACGCAAGCGGAGCCCGGCTCCAAGATCACGGTGGTGCTGCAGAACGACAGCGGCCGGTTTGTCGGAGTCGCCGACGAAAGCGGTACGGTCAGGTTTGGCGATGACATCGTTCCGGGTACCTACAACGTTTTGGTCACTGTCGAGAGCGCGCCGGCCGAATCGCAAGGGGGAGTCGACATCGGGAGCGCCGTCGTCACCTACCGCACGTTCCCCGAGGAGCTCGCACCAGGAGTGAACACCATCAACCTCGACGACCTCGTCCCGGTGGGCCCCACGACACCCTGACGAACGACAAGCGTGATCCGGCGGGCCGATCCTCGTGATCGGATCGCCGTCCGTCCGCCCCGCCCAGCCGTAGCCGCCCCCGCCCTGCGCTACGGCTTCGGGCGGGGCGTGACGTTGAGGCCCAGTTCCCGCAACTGCGCAGGGTCGACTGGTGTGGGCGCGCCGGTGAGCGGATCCGCACCCGACTGCGTCTTCGGGAACGCGATGACCTCGCGGATGTTGTCCTCGCCCGCCAGGATCGCGGCCAGGCGGTCGATGCCGAACGCAAACCCCGCGTGCGGCGGCGCGCCGTAGCGGAACGCGTCGAGCAGGAAGCCGAAGCGAGCACGCGCCGCGTCCGGCTCGATGCCGAGCAAGGAGAAGATCCGCTCCTGGATGTCGCGTCGGTGGATCCGCACGCTGCCCGAACCGAGCTCCCACCCGTTGAGCACGAGGTCGTACGCGAGCGAGCGCACGCCGAGCAGGTCCTCGGGGCTCCCGTGCTCGAGGATCTCCATGTCGTCGGGGTGCGGCATCGTGAAAGGGTGGTGCGCGGGGATGGGGTTCCCGTCGTCGTCGAGCCCCTCGAACAGCGGGAAGTCGACGACCCAGAGGAAGTTGAGACCGCCCTCGTGCACGGGCGGCCGGCCGAGCTCGACCCGCAGCGTGCCGAGCACATGATCGACCAGGCGTTGCGTGCCGGCCGAGATCAGCACGAGGTCACCGTCGGACGCACCGAGCGTGTCGACCAAGCCGAGCTGTTCCCCCTCGCTCAGGAATTTCGCGACCGGTGAGTCGAGGGCGCCGTGCGCGCCCACGCGCATCCAAACGAGCCCGGCGGCGCCGAGCTCCTTCGCGCGATCAACGAGCCGGTCGACCTGTGTGCGCGACATCGCGGCTGCGGCCGGCAGCCGGACGCCCTTCACCGTCGGGGCCTGGAAGGCGCGGAATTCGGTGGCCGCGAACACCTCGCTCAGGTCGACCAGCTCGAGGCCGAACCGCACATCGGGCTTGTCGGACCCGTAGCGGTCCATCGCGTGGTGCCACGTCATCCGCTCGACACCACCGGGCCGGGTGCCATTGACGGCCTCGGCCGCGTCGAGCACCGCGTCCCCGATCGCGCCCATCACGTCGTCGGCGGTGGCGAAGCTCATCTCCGCGTCGAGCTGCATGAACTCGAATTGGCGGTCGGCGCGAAGGTCCTCGTCGCGCAGGCAGCGGGCGATCTGGTAGTAGCGGTCGAGACCGCCGACCATGAGCAGCTGCTTGAAGAGCTGCGGGCTCTGCGGGAGCGCGTAGAACGCGCCCGGCGACAACCGCGACGGCACCACGAAGTCGCGCGCGCCCTCGGGGGTGGACGCGATGAGCATCGGCGTCTCCACCTCGACGAACCCTTGCGCGTCCATCGCGGCGCGCAGCGCGGCGTTGACACGAGCGCGGATGCGCAGGTTGCGCTGGAGCCGGGGCCGGCGCAGGTCGACGTACCGGTAGCGGAGCCGCAGGACCTCGTCGGCCTCGATCCGATCGTCGACCGGGAAGGGCACCGTGTCGGCCTCGCTCAACACGTCCAGCACGTGCGCGGCGACCTCGACTGCGCCTGTGGCGATGGCGTCGTTCGCGGTTCCTGCGGGTCGCTCGCGGACCGTACCCTCCACCCGCACGACGTACTCGCCGCGCACGCGGTGCGCGTCGGCGCCGGCCGCGCTCTCGGGGTCGACGACCACCTGCACGATGCCCGCGGCGTCGCGCACGTCGAGGAACACGACTCCGCCGTGGTCGCGACGGCTGTCGACCCAGCCGCACACGACGACCTCGCGCCCGACGTCGTGGGCGCGGAGGTCACCGGCGCGGTCGGTGCGCATCATCGCGACGCCACCGTCTCGTGCCGTTCACGGAGCCAGGCGACGAGTGCCTCACGCGCGACCTCGACCTGCTCGCCCGACTGCAGGTCCTTCACGGCGACCGCGTCGCGCTCCGCTTCGGCCTTGCCGAGCATGACGCCGTAGGCCGCGCCCGACTTGTCGGCCGCCTTCCACTGCGCCTTGACCGAACGGTCGCCGTATGCCCGCTCGACGCGCAGGCCGTTCTCGCGCAACTCGGTGGCGAGCAGCGTGACGTGGAGCGACGCGGTCGCGCCGAGCCCGTTCACCACGAACACGTCGGCGTGCGGCTCGATGTCGGTGAGCACGCCCTCCGCCGCGCACGCGAGCAGGACGCGGTCGACGCCGATCGCGAAGCCGATCGCCGGCGTGGGGGGACCGCCCATCTCCTCGACCAAGAGGTCGTAGCGGCCGCCGCCGCCGATCGCGTTCTGGGCCGAGTCGATCGACTCGCTCTGGAACTCGAAGGTCGTGCGCGTGTAATAGTCGAGGCCCCGCACGAGCCGCGGATCGATCTCGAATTTGATCCCGAGCGCGTGCAGGCCCTCCTGCACCCGCTCGAAGTGGGCCTCGGCGACGTCGCTCAGGTACTCGGTGATCTGCGGCGCGTTCTCGATCACCGGGCTCCAGTCGTCGCGCTTCGCGTCGAAGAGACGGAGCGGGTTCTGGGCGACGCGCTCCTGGAACTCGGGCCCGAACGCGACGCCATGCTCCGAGTAGTAGCCGCGGAGCGCGTCGGCATAGCGCCCGCGCGTGCCGGCGTCGCCCATCGAGTTCAACTGGAGCACGAAGCGCTTCAGCCCCAGGTCACGGTAGAAGCCGTGCGCGAGCGCGATCACCTCGACGTCGAGCTCGGGGTCGTCGGCGCCGAGCGACTCGACCCCGAGCTGCCAGAACTGGCGGTAGCGCCCCTTCTGGGGGCGCTCGTAGCGGAAGTGCGGCGCGACGTACCACACGTTCCACGGGACCGGCGGCCGGTGCTGCACGAACGAGCGCACGACGGGGGCGGTGCCGTCGGGCCGGAGCGCGATCCGGCGGCCACCCTTGTCCTCGAAGTCGTACATCTCCTTGCGCACGACGTCGGTGGACTCCCCGACCCGCTGGAACACCTCGAGGTGCTCGAACACCGGCGTGAGGACGAGGTCGAAGCCGTAGCGAGCCGCACGCGCCCCAAAGGCGCGCACCACCTCGATCCAGTCACCCGACTCCGGCGGGAGCACGTCGTGGGTGCCGATCGGCGCGCGGTAGCGCGAGGGGTCGTCGGGTCGCGCCGCGTCAGCGGTTCCGGCGGCCGGGGTCACCCGCGCATGGTACCGGCGCGGGTCAGGTGGCGGCGGCCTTGATGTGGCCGGGGAGGACTCGCGAGGCGGCGAACACGCTGTCGACGC
>DASPTH010000116.1:0-2805 GCA_035623515.1 Acidimicrobiia bacterium | reverse complement strand
AGCGCGAGCACGTGCTCGAGGATCTCGCGCCCGGCGAGATCGCGCAGCTCGACGCCGCCGTCACCCGGCTGCTCCAGGTGCTCACCGACTCGCTCGGACCACGCCCGTGACTCCCACGTTGCGCCTCGACGGCCGCACGATCGTCGTCGCGGGCGCGGGCGGCGGCGGGATCGGCACTGCCATCTGCCGCGTGCTCGGCGAGGCCGGCGCGACCGTCGCCGCGTTCGACGTCGACGCCGAGCGTCTCGAGGCTGCGAATGCGGCGATCGCGCAGGTCGTCGACGTCCGCGACCCCGACAGCCTGGCCGACGCGATCGCGGGGCTGCCCGACCTGCACGGGCTCGTGCACGTTGCCGGCGGCCTGCAGAACCGCTGGGCCCCCGTGGTCGACACCACGTCGGAGACGTTCGCCGCGATCGTCCGGGACAACCTCCATACGGCCTTCCTCTCGACCCGAGCGGCGGCGAGGCGCCTCGTCGCGGAGCGGACGGGTGGCGCGATCGTGCACGTCGCCTCGGTCGTCGGCATGAGCGCGCTGCCCTACGGCGCCGGTTACGCCGCCGCCAAGGCCGGCATGCTGTCGCTCACGCGCACCGCGGCACTCGAGCTCGGTCCCGCCAACATCCGGGTGAACGCCGTCGCGCCCGGCACGGTGCGTACGCCGGCCAACACCGAGCCCGGCGGCCCCGCGGCCGACTCGCCGGCCGAGCGCGCCGCGGTTCCACTCCGGCGCCGGGGCGTGCCCGACGACGTCGCGCAGGCGGTGCTCTTCCTCGTGTCCGACCTGTCGAGCTGGATCACGGGCCAGGTGCTCGCGGTGGACGGCGGTTCCTCGGCGCGGCCGTCGTTCCTCGGAGACGACGACCTCCCCGTGTTCGTGCACGACGACGGGCTGCGCGAGCGGTTGCGCGGCTAGCGCGAGCCGCTCCGAACGCGAAGTTGCGCCAAGAGACCTCGTCTAGCCTGCCGTACTGAGGCAACTTCGTGATGAGGCGAAGGAGGCGAGATGCCGGGCACCGCGATCGACGGCATCACCGACGACGAGCTGTGTGCCGAGGCCCTCGCCGCCGATCCCGACATCCCGGTGGCCGCGGACGCGGTGTCGTTCTGGGATCTCACCGACCCCGCCCCCGGGCGCGGCGCGCTCCCCGACTGGTACATGCCTTCGCCGATGGCCGGCCCTCGCTCGCGCACCGGGTGGCGGAGGCTCCTGATTCGCTGCAACGTCGCGCTGATCATCGCCGCGTTCGTCACGATCAACGCGTACGGCCTCTGCAACACCTACGGCCAGCTCCACTTCTGACCTGCCGACCGCACCGGCTCGGCCGGCCGCGTAGCCTCGAGCGATGTGCCGAAACATCACCGAGCTCCGCGGCCTCGAGCCGCCCGCAACACCCGAGGAGATCGACGCCGCCGCGTGGCAGTTCGTGCGCAAGATCACGGGAGTGACGCGGCCGACGGGCGCGACCGAGATCGACATGCGCGCGGTCGCCCAGGAGATCGCGCATCTCACGGAGCACCTGTTGGAGCGCCTGCCGCCCCGCCGGCAGCCGCCGAAGACGCTGCCGCCGCTCCGCCGCCCGGAGGTGCGTGCCCGGTTGGGCCTCGAACCCTTCGCGACTACGTGACGGTGGTGCTCGCCACGCCGGTGCGGATGGTCATGAAGGTCATGCCATCGGGGCCGGCGACGAACCCGTACTCGTAGTTCGCGGTGAGCACCATCGAGTCGCCCGCTCTGAGGGTGGGACCGCCACCGAGCATCGTGCACCCGCCGTCGAGGATCACGATCATCTCGTGGTGGTCGTGGCGGTGCAGGGGCACCGTGTAGCCGGCGGGGAACTCTGAGACCTGCGAGTAGTAGCCGCCGACGCCCTGCGCCAGGAACTTGCGGCGCGCCCCGAGCCGTCGCGCCTCCTCGACGAGCTCTCGCGGCGCGTTCGCCGGCTCCTCGGCCGGCCACTCGATCTCGTCGACGAGGAAGAACTGGGGCGCGTCGCCGCTCATGGCCGGCTCCGCACGCCCGTGAGCAGCACGTCGACGTAGCGGTCGGCGAGCTGGTCGGGGCCGACCGGGCCGTCAGCGCGGTACCACCGCACGCTCACCCAGATCGCGTCGCGCAGCATCCGGTAGAGCATGCGCGCGTCGAGGTCGGCGCGGAACACGCCCACCGCCGCGCCGTGTTCGAGCACGCCCACCCAGAGCCGCTCGGTCTCCTGTTCCAGCACGCGCAGGTACCCGAAGCGCGGGACCTGCGTGAAGAGGTTCCACTCGTTGACGAGGAGCGCGACGGTGGCCCGGTCCGTGGCGATGGCGCCGAACGCCTCCCGCACCAGCGCGCGCAGTGCCGGCTCGGGACCGAGCGCGCCCGCCGCGATCCGTCGGTACGCCGCCAGCACGCGGTCGAGCACCTCGCGCACGAGCTCGTCGGCCATCGCTTCCTTCGAGTCGAAGTGGTGGTAGAGGCTGCCCGAGAGGATGCCGGCGGCGTCGGCGATCTCGCGCACCGTGGTGGCGGTGAACCCTCGCTCGGCGAAGAGCTCCCCGGCGATGCCGAGGATCTCGTCGCGGCGACCGGGCACACGAGGGAGGGCGGCTGTGGTGCTCACGGACGACCAACCTAGCGCGCGCTTGGTCGGCGTGCTTGAATGTCCGCATGCGCAACGGGCAGCCGGTCTTCGACGCCGACGCGCACGTCGTGTACCCGCCCGACCTCTGGGCGCGCTTCCTCGACGAGCAGTACGTCGACCGGGTGGGGCGCCGGCCGGTTGCGGGGTTCGACCACTACAACCCGGTGACCGTCGACGG
>DASPTH010000112.1:0-4412 GCA_035623515.1 Acidimicrobiia bacterium | reverse complement strand
GGTCCAGGCCGACGCCGCCGACGGGTACATCCTCGTGCCCCACCTCACGCCGCACGGTCTCGACGAGTTCGTCGACCGCGTCGTCCCCGAGCTCCAGGACCGCGGTGTCTTCCGCGCCGACTACACGGGCCTGACCCTGCGGGATCACCTCGGCCTGGCGCGGCCGACGAGGGGCCGCGAGTACCCCGCGACTACGTCGCTCTAATCGCGCGCGGGTCGGTGCGCGCGCGCCGACCATTCGCGTGCGAGCAGCTCGTACGAGCGGACGCGGTCCGCGTGGTCGTGGGTGATCGTCGTCACGAGCAGCTCGTCGGCGGCCGTCTCCTCCGCGAGCACCTCGAGCTGGTCGGCGACCATCGACGGCGAGCCGACGAACTGCGTCGCGAGCCGGTCGGCGACGAGGGCGCGGTCGTCGGGCGTCCAGTCGTGCTGCGCGGCTTCAGCCGGTGTCGGGAACTCGATCGCGCCCTGCCCCGTGCGGATGCTGTGGACCCACAGCCCGTACGGCGAGGCGAGCTCTTGCGCGGTGCGATCGTCTGCCGCGACGACGGCGTCGGCCGACACCAAGACGTGGGGGTCAGCCAGGGTGCCCGATGGCCGGAATGCTTCCCGGTACGCGTCCACCGCCTCGAGCACGGTCGCCGGGCTCACGTGGTAGTTGGCCCCGAAGGGCAGGCCGAGCTCACCCGCGAGCCGCGCACTGTCGCCGCCGCTGCTCCCGAGGATCCACACTTCGACGTCAGCGCCGAGGCCCGGAGTCGCGTGGACGTGGTAGCCGTCATCGGAGCAGTAGTCGCCGCGCAGGAGCGCCAGGATCTCGGCGACCTGGTCGGCATACGGCGGAGTCTGCGCTCCGGGTTGCTGGAGCAGCGCTCGTTGTGCTGTCGAGCGGGGTGAGCGCAGGACGGCGGCGAGCGAGGGCTTCGAAGGGATCACGAGCCCGCGTGCGGTCGTGCGCGCAGCCGGGGGCTCGGCGGCGGTGTCGGCGGGCGGGCGACCGGAGCCCGATCGCCCGAGCCCGAGGTCGATGCGCCCCGGGTGGAGCGCGTCGACGATGCCGAACTGCTCGACGACCGACAACGGCGTGTGGTGACCGAGCTGCACGGCTCCGGACCCGACTCGGATGCGGTGCGTCGCCGCGGCGACCAGGCTGACCACGAGTGCCGGGGCCGAACCCGCGACCCCGGGGTTCAGGTGGTGCTCGGCGATCCAGTAACGCGCGTAGCCGGCCGACTCGGCGCGGCCGGCGAGATCGACCGTGTTCCGGAGCGCTGCGGCCGCGTCCGAACCGGACGAGATCGGGACGAGGTCGAGGACCGAGAGGGGGATGAGCGCCCGTGGCATCGGTTCTCCTCCAGGGGCCGTGACACCCTCGGCCTCGAAAACTTGACTTGATCGGTCGTATTTCAGCTAGGGTATAGACGACTTTGTCGATCGATTTTACCAGGAAATGCCATGACCTCTGCCACCGTCATCGAGCCCCCCGCCGAGCCCGCGGTGCCCCTGCTCAGGCGCCGCAGGACACGGTGCCTGGTCTTGGCCGCTCTGGTGATGGCGGGCCTCGCGGCCTCCGGCTCGGACGCCTCCGCCGCGGGGGCCGGCGCGGGGAACCGCACGACCTCGGTCACGGTACCGACGAAGATCCCCGCTGGCACCGTGCTGCGGGTCGGTGACCAGCTCGACTACCTGAAGACCGTCCTCGGGCTCGCCGGGGAGGACCAGCACTTCCCCTACAAGGTCGAGTACTCCGCGTTCGTCGGCGGTCCGCCGATGCTCCAGGCGTTCCAAGCCGGATCGATCGACACCGGCTTCGTCGGCAGCACGCCGCTGATCTTCGCCCAAGCCGCCCGGCAGCACATCACGGCCGTCGCCGGGTGGGTGACGAGCGGGGGCACCTACGACCTCGTCACCGCGCCCGGCACCAAGGGCATCTCGGGATGGCGCGACCTGAAGGGTAAGCGGGTCACGTTCCAGCAAGGCACCGCGGGCGAGGCGGCGCTCCTGCAGGCCCTCGACAAGGTCGGCCTGAAGCTGTCGGACGTCAGCGCGGTGAACCTGCCGATCGTCCAGGCCTCAGCCGCGCTCCAGGGTGGCTCGGTCGACGCCGGTCTCTTGGTGGAGCCGCTCACGAGCGTGTACCTCGGCTCCACGCGCGGAGCACACTCGGTCGCGCAGGCCTCCGAGATCACCGATCGGTCCGACTTCGTCATCGCCACGAAGGACACCCTCGACGACAAGGGCAAGGCCGCGGCGCTCGGCGACTACATCTCCCGGTTGGTGCGAGCGTTCGCGTACACGTCGGCCCACCCCGAGAAGATCGCCGAGGCGGTGTACGAGCAGCAGTACCACCTGCCAGCGGAGCGTGCGCTCGTGCTGGCCAAGCGGGGCGGCGGGACGAGCTTCGTGACGTTGCCGGGCGCCGTGGTGAAGGCCCAGCAGCGCCTCGCCAACCTCTTCTACCAAGCCGGCGAGATCCCGGCGAAGGTCGACGTTCGTCAGGAGTTCGACACGCGCTACAACGCGGTGGTCCAGGCGGTCGGGCAGCAGAGCCGGTGACGGTCGTCGACCGCGCCGTTGCGGAGCCCCGGACCGCGGCGAAGATCCCGGCCGCGGATGCCCGAGTGACGGCGGCTCCGCCGGGGCTGGTCCGGCTCCCCACCGGCAGCACCGACCATCGGCCCCGTCGACTGGTACCCCGCGGCGTCGAGCGCTTCCTCGGCGTCGTCCTCCTCTTCGCCCTCTGGCAGTTCGCCTCACATGTCGGCTGGCTCAGTCCCCGGGTGCTCGCGGCCCCGTCGACTGTGCTGACCCTCGGCTGGGACATGTTGCGCGACGGCACGCTCGGCAGCGCGCTGTGGGCATCGCTCGGGCGCGTCCTTTGGGGCATGGGCATCGGCGTCCCCCTCGGCGCCGCGCTCGCCGTCGTGGCAGGGCTCACCCGCCTGGGCGACGACCTCGTCGACCGCAACGTGCAGATGCTGCGGTTCGTGCCCGTGATCGGGCTGGAGCCGGTGCTCATCCTCTGGTTGGGCATCGGCGAGACGGCGAAGGTCAGCCTGATCGTCATCGGCGTCGCGTTCCCCGTGTACGTGAACACCTACTCCGCGATCCGGCAGATCGATCCCGGATACTTGGAGCTCGCGCGGGTCGTCGGGCTCAGGCGCCCGGCGCAGATCCGGCGCGTCGTCCTTCCCGGCGCCATGCCCGGCTTCCTCGTCGGCCTTCGCTTGGCTACAGCGGTCGCCTGGTTGCTGCTGGTTTTCGCCGAGCAGATCAACGCGCACGACGGCCTGGGCTACCTGATGATCCGCGCACAGACGTTCTTCCAGTCGGACGTGATCGTGCTCTGCCTCGTCGTCTACGCAGTGCTCGGCCTCGTCACCGACACCCTCGTCCGCCTCGTCGAGAAGGTCGTGCTCCGATGGCAGCCGGGTCGATGACCGACGAGATCACTGTCGACGACCTCGCGGTGCGCGTCCGCGGCGTCACACGCAGCTTCGGTGAGCGTGCAGTGCTGCGCGGCATCGATCTCGACATCCGTCCGGGCGAGTTCGTCGCGCTCCTCGGCCGCAGCGGCTCGGGGAAGAGCACGCTGGTGCGTGCACTCGCGGGGCTCGACACCGCGGTGAGCGGCGAGATCTACGTGCCGGAGCATCGTCACCGCGCGGTCGGATTCCAGGACGCGCGCCTGCTGCCGTGGGCGCGCGTCATCGACAACGTCGTGCTCGGGTTGTCGCGGCGCGAGGGCCGCGTCCGCGGCGATCGGGCGCTCCGCGAGGTCGGCCTCGCCGGACATGCGAACGACTGGCCGAAGACACTGTCGGGTGGTGAGGCGCAGCGCACCGCGCTCGCGCGGGCGCTCGTGCACGAGCCGGCGCTGCTGCTGCTCGACGAGCCGTTCGGCGCGCTCGACGCGCTCACGCGCATCCGCATGCACGCGCTGGTCACCGAGCTCTGTGCGCGCCACCACCCGGCGGTGCTGCTCGTCACCCACGACGTCGACGAGGCGGTGCTGCTCGCCGATCGCGTGGTCGTGCTCACCGACGGCGTGATCTCGCTCGACCACCGGATCGACCCCGCGTACCCACGTCCGCGCTCGCGCGCCGACCGGCGCTTCGCCGCCCTGCGCAGCGAGCTCCTGGCCGAGCTCGGCGTCGAGGAAACCTCGGCTCCCGACCCTGCCCATTCCCTACCCCCAAGCCTCGAACCACAGGAGATCCCAACATGACCGCAACCATTCCCAACTCCGCCGTCGACCTCGACGTCAAACCTCTCTCGGCGCACATCGGGGCCGAGATCCGCGGCCTCGACCTCCGTGCGCTGAGCGACGCCGAGGCGGCCGCAATCCGCGTTGCGTGGCTCGAGCACAAGGTGGTGTTCTTCCCCGACCAGCACCTCGACCCCGCGGACCA
>DASPTH010000105.1:0-11348 GCA_035623515.1 Acidimicrobiia bacterium | reverse complement strand
TGGCCCGACCTGACCGTGCAGGTGGGTTATTCCAGCGTTCTCTACTTGGTCTCCTGAACCCCCGATGCCCCTCCGTCTCCAGGCGCTGCGGGAGACCCACGACCGGGCCGGCAAGGACGCCTAAGTACGCCCGACAGAAGGGGTGTCTGTCAAGCCGTACCGGCGCGCGGCGCGAGGCCGTGACCTGCAACGACGCGCGTCGATCCTGGTCAGGGCCGACGCGAATTTTTTCCGGCGAGTGCCGCGCGCTACACGGGGCCCGCGGTCCGGCGGGCGTCGGCCGCGCGCTCGGCCGCGAGACGCTCGAGTTCGTAGGTGGAGTGGTCGACGTGCGACATCGCGGCGGCGATGGCGCGATGGCCCGCTTGCTCCGCGATCAGCCGGTGCATCTCCTGCGCGACCTGGCGGTACGCGGGATGGCCCGACGACAATGTGCGCAACTCGAGCAGGTGCATCGCCTCGCGCGCGTTCATCTGCATCGCGAACCGGATCCGGTACGCGAGCGCGACCGCATAGGCCGCCTGCTCCGGGAACGACGCTTCGAGCGCGGCGGAGAGCTCGGCCGAACGCTGCATCCCGCGGTCGAAGTCGTCGCGCAGCCCTGCCTCGTCGATCGCATCCGGGACTTCGTAGCCGTGCCGCGTGCTGAGCGGCTGCCACTTGATGGTGAGCATCCGGTGCCGCTGGAGATCCCGGAACGCGCCGTAGTCGGCGATGATGTCGAAGCGGTAGTCGACGCGCTCGAACGCGCGGCCCGGGCGGTGCCGGCGGTTCTCTCGCTCACCGACGTACGCCCGGAGCAACTCGACGCGCTCCCCCTCCCCCAACGTGCGGACGCGGGCCTGGATCTGGTCGTCGGGCAGGTGCGTGAAGGGGTAGCAGATGGCGGCGAGCAGCTTGTCCTCGGCGTCGGGGTCGAAGTCGGTGAGGGTCACCGAGGGCCGGGGCTCGGGCTCCGCGGTGCCGAAGATGCGGTGCACCAGCTCGGACGTGTCGCGGCGGGTCTCGGCGAGGTAGGCGCTCCAGGTGCCGCCGCGGTCGGGGCGGTCGACCCTGGCCACGAAGGACGGGATGACCTTGCGCAGCTCGTCGAGCATCATCGCCCCGTACGACCGCGCCTCGGGCAGCGGGTGGCTGCGCATGCGGAGCAGCAGCGCTTCGAACGCCTGACCGCTGCCGTACACGCCGACGTTCGAGAGCGTCGCGGCCGGCAGGACACCGCGCGCGGCGTCGCACGCCTTCGCCTTGATGCTCTGCTTCCACGCGAAGTCGGAGTCGTCGGCGCGCTTCGGGTAACGCTCGCGGGCCCACTCGCGGAGCCGCGGGAGCATGCCGGCGTAGGTGTCGAAGAGCCCGTCGAGATCGGCGATGTAGCGCCATGCGAGCTGCGGGTCCGCGAGCACCGCACGATCGCGGTAGTAGCGGTACCGGCCGCCGAGCTTGTCGTCGTAGTTGATGTAGCGCGTCGACTGCTCCATGTACGACATGACGCGACCCCACTCGAGGATCTTCGTGAGCACGTTCGACGCCTGCTCGCAGGCGAGGTGCACGCCACCGAGCTGGGCGACGGAGTCGTCGCCGTACTCGAGGAAGACGCGTTCGTAGAGCGCTTCCGCGCGCTTGAGGCCGACGGTGGCGTCGACGGTGAGGTCGCCGGTGAGGTCGAGGTCGGCCACGAACTCGTCGAGGAAGAGGCGCCGCAGGCTCTTGTTGCTGCGGGAGTAACGCGCGAAGAGCGCGCCCTTGACCACCTCGGGCAGGTTGACCACGCCGAACACCGGGCGGTCGAGGTTGGTGAAGTACGGCCGGAGGACGGCTTGCTCGTCGTCGGTGAACTGCTCAATGGGGTACACGCCCATTGCCTTCCGCCTTCGTCATCGCTCGCTGCCGCTACGACGTGTCGCTCGCTGCCGGCTTCGTCGGTCGCTCACTGCCGGCGCCGCGGACCGGCGATCGTATCGGCGGCCTCCGCCGCCCGGCGGGATACCCCCGAGGCCGCCCCGTCGCACCTCGCCCGCCCGTTCTACACGACGAGGGTGAACATCTCGGGGACGACGGCGACCCTGACCTCGGTGACCGGCGAGAGCGCACGCCCGTCGACCTCGAGCGGCCGGATGCCCTCGGCCGCCCAGACCTCGACCCGGCGGCCCGTGCCCGACCGGATCCCGGGGTGCGGGACGTGCTGGCCCGACGCCAGCCGCGCACGCATGGCGGCGCGCTCACCGCGTGGCACGTCGTACACCTGGACCTCGATGCGGCCGTCGCCCGGGTGGCCACGCGGCACGACGTCGTTGCCTCGCAGGTGCTGTCCGTTGGCGATCACGACGGCGGCGGCGGTGCCGTCGTGCACCACCCGTCCGTCGACGCGCACGAGCACTCGCGCCGAGCGGCTCCACCACCGCTGGCGGTCCGGCGCGGTACCGAGGACCACCATGTTGACCGCCGGATGCGCGACACCGTCGCACTCCACCTCGAGCGCGTCGCACGGCAGGTCGACCGACGGGGCGGGGCGCTCCCCCATTGCCGGCACGCCGACGGCGCGCGCGAAATCGGACGCCGGCGACGGCAGGAAAGCGATCCGCGTCCCCGGGTTCGCGGCGACCGCGGCGGCGAGGTCGGCGTCGTCGCCGGCCGCGGTGACGTCGGCCCGGACCGTCGTCGGGCGGCCCCACGGCGCGTGCTTCTCGACGCTCACGCCGCGACGCCGGACGCGGCGACGACACCCCGGTGGCACGCGTCGGCCGCCTCCCGCGCCGCGGTACGAGTTGCCTCGTCGCCGGCGACCTCCGCGATCTGGCGGAGCAGGTCGATGCACTGCTTCACGTGACGGACGAAGTCGCCGCCGGTCATCTCGTCGTCGTCGAGCACGTCGGCGAGCGAGTCGCCCGTCGCCCAGTCGTAGACGTAGGGCGTGAAGCCGGGGTCGGGTGCCCGGGTCTCGGGGATTCCGGCATCGCCCTCGTCGTCGTTGAGCGCGCGCGCGATTCGCTCGATCCCGCGCGCCCGCGTCGCGATCGTCTTCGTGGGCCACCGCGCCGGCGCCGCCGGCGCCTGGCCGTCGGGCCCGCGCCGTTCGTAGGTGAAACACGACACGACCGCCGCGAGCTCGGGCGGTCGGAGGCCGTCGAGCAGCCCCTCGCCCAAGCTCTCCGTGACGAGCAGGTCGGTCTCGGTGTACACGCGGGCCAGCCGTTCGCCCGACGGTGTGAGCTCCCATCCGTCGACGTAACCCCACGCCCCGAGCACGCGCAGCACACGGTCGAACTGACGCGCCAGGCTCTCGCTGCGACCGCGCACGCGCCGCTCCAACCGTTGGACGTCGCGCTCACGACGTTCGACGGCTTCGGCGGCCCGGACGAGTGCCTCGCGCTCCGGATCGCGCGCGAGCGGGTGTTCGGCCAGCGCGGCTTCGAGGCGAACCACGCGATCGGTCGCGCGCGCGGCTTCCCGGCTGCGCCCGTCCTCCCGCAGTCGGGCGGCGCGCAGGCGCTCGGCCGCCTCGCGGCGGAACGCGGGGTTCCGCGGCGCGAACGGCTCCGGCAGGCGGATCGTCGCCAGCCGTCGGGGCGTCGCGTCGAAGTGGTCGGCGCCGATGCGCACGACCTGGCGCTCCGGAGTCAACGCGACGATGCGCGGGTTCCCGCCCCGCCGGTGCTCGTGGCTCAGCACGACGACGCGCCCGCCGTAGCGCCGTGATGCCACGACGTCGCCCGGCCGCAGGGCGTCGAGCGCCTCGGCCACGCGCTGCGACCCGCGGCCCTGGCTGCGCCGCGCCGAGTCGAGCTCGGCGCGCAGGCGGCGATACTCGGCGACGTCGCCGGTCTCGGTCTGCACGGCGGCGCGCTGGCGCTCCAGGACCTGACGGCTGCGCTCCAACTGCCGCTCGAGCGCGACGACGTCGCGATCGGCGTGGAACTGCGCGAACGAGAGGTTGAGGAGGTGGTGGGCTTCGAACTTCGGGTAGCGCCGCACCAGGTTGACCGCCATGTTGTAGGTGGGGCGGAACGACGACCGCAGCGCGTCGGTGCGGCGGGAGGCGAGCGACGCCACCTGTTCGAACGGCACGAAGGGGCTCCAGCACACGATCGCGTAGCCGCGCTCGTCGATCCCCCTCCGCCCGGCGCGCCCGGTGAGCTGGGTGTACTCGCCGGGCGTGAGGAACTCGTGGTGCTCGCCCGTGAACTTCGACACCTTCTCGATCACGACCGACCGCGCCGGCATGTTGATCCCGAGTGCCAGTGTCTCGGTCGCGAAGACCACCTTCACCAGGCCCGCGGCGAATGCTTCCTCCACCGCTTCCTTCATCGGCGGCACCATGCCCGCGTGGTGGGCGGCGAAGCCCGCTTCGAGGCCCGCGAGCCACTCGTCGTAGCGCAGCACGTCGAGATCGGCACCGGCGAGCGTCCGCGTCTTGGCGTCGGCCACGGCGGCGATCTGCGAGCGCTCGACCGGATCGGTGAGCCGCAGCCCGGCGGCCAGGCACTGCTGGACCGCCTGGTCGCACCCCGCGCGGCTGAAAACGAACACGATGGCCGGCAGCATCTCGTCGCGGTCGAGCCGGTCGACGATCTCGACGCGGCCCGGGGTTCTCAACGCCGACCGGACGCGCCCGCGGGAACCGGGACGCCGGCTGCCGCGCGCGTCGAGCTTGGCCGCCTCGGGGTTCGGGCGCACCTGGGCGTGGTCGCGCACGAACGTCGGCAGCAGGTGCAGGCGGTCGTGCCCGCGTTCGCCCGCGAGATAGAGGTGCTCGAGCGTGACCGGCCGGTGCTCCTCGATGACCGCGGCCGTCGGCCCGCGGACCGTCTGGATCCACTCCGCGACTTCTTCGGCGTTCGACACGGTGGCCGAGAGGCACACGAGCTCGACGGCTGCGTCGAGGTGCACGATCACCTCTTCCCACACCGGTCCTCGGTAGCGGTCCTGCAGGTAGTGCACCTCGTCGAGCACGACGGACCGGAGGCCGTCGAGCGTCGGCGACGCCGAGTAGATCATGTTCCGGAGCACCTCGGTCGTCATCACCACCACCGGCGCATCGCCGTTCACCGAGTTGTCACCGGTGAGCAAGCCGACCCGCCGGTGCCCGTGCACGCGGGCGAGATCGTGGTACTTCTGGTTGGACAGTGCCTTGAGCGGCGTCGTGTAGAAGGCCTTCGCCCCCGCCGCCAGCGCCCGTTCCACCGCGTACTCGGCGACGACGGTCTTGCCCGAACCCGTCGGCGCCGCGACGAGGACGTGCTCGCCGGCGTCGATCGCGTCGAGCGCGCGCTCCTGGAAGCGGTCGAGGGGGAAGCCGCGGGTCGTCTCGAAACGGGCGCGGACGTCGTCGGGCGTCGCCACTCTGGTCGGGATCCTCAGGACGTGGGTGTGGTCCCGGCCGGTGCGGTCGTGTCGCCGGGTGCGACCGTCGTGGGTACGACGGTCGTCGGTGCGGGCGTGGTGATCGCAGGCGTGGTCGTTGTCGTCGTTCCGGTCGAGCCCGAGTCCTTGTTCGGGCGCAGCACCCAGATCAACGTCGCGGTGACCACGACGATCGCGAGCGACGACAGCACCGCGATCGCCACCTCGCGTCGATTCCGCGGGGGCCGGTACGTGCTGCGCCTCCGGGGCGGGCTCATCGCTTCAGGAACCTCCCGATCAGGATCGAAGCCTCGTAGAACAGGTACATGGGTATCGCCATCGCGAACAGCGAGTACGGATCCTGGCTCGGGGTGATCACGGCCGCGAACGTGACGATGATCACGATCGCGTAGCGACGCCAGCGGCGGAGCTGCGCGGTGGTGAGCACCCGGGCGATGAGTAGGAACACGAGCAACACGGGGAACTCGAACGAGATCCCGAACGCGACGATCATCAACCCGACGAGGGACAGGTACTTGTCCGCCGTGAGCAGCGGTTGCAGGTCGGATCCGCCGATGCTGAGCAGGAAGTTCAGGGCCGGCTGCAGGGTGAGCAGCGCCACCCCCGCGCCGCAGGCGAAGAGGAAGAGCGACGCGAGCACGAACGGCACCGCGTAGCGCTTCTCGGTGGGGTTCAACCCGGGCGTGACGAACCGCCAGAGCTCCCAGAGCCAGACTGGGAGCGCGAGCACGATGCCGCCGTACGTCGCGATCTTCAGGCGGGTGGCGAAGGCGTCGAGGGGGCCGGTGAAGACCAGCTTGTTGGGCGTGTGGGCGGTGGAGTTCCGGTAGAACTGCACGAGGAAGCTGATGATCTGCGGCGCGAAGACGAAGCAGATCACGCCGCCCAGCGCGATCGCGCCGAGGGAGATGACGAGGCGGCGCCGGAGCTCCGTGAGGTGCTCGACGACCGTCATGCGGCCGTCCGGGTTCGTCCGGGTTCGTGTGCGCGCCACGAGAACGGGTCAGGCGGGGCTGGGACCCGGAGGCGTCGGTCCCTCCGGTGGCGGCTCCGGGTCGGGGGTGGCGTCGGGCTCGGTGGCAGTTCCCGCGGTGTCCTTCGGTGGCAGCTTCGGCACCGGGTCGCCGCCGGGTGTGGAACCGTTCGTGGAGCCGTTCTCGGAGGGTGATGTCACGTCGAACTCCGAGACGACGCCCTGGATCTCCTGGTTGATGTGCTGTTGGATCCGCCGGAGCTCGCGCACGCCGCGTGCCAGTTGCCGGCCGACCTCGGGCATCTTGTTGGGTCCGAGGACGAGCAGCGCGACCACGAGGATCACCAGGATCTCGGCCGGGCCGAGCGAAGGCATCGGGATCCTTTCCGCCGGGGCCGCGTTCAGACTACTGCCGGGTCCTCCGGGCGGACGGCGCGGAGACGGGAGGAAGCGCGGTCGCTCAGCCGGCGTCGGCCTCGCCGACGCGGGGCTCCGCGGCTCGGTCGAGATGGCGGCGCGCGGTGCGCGTGTCGCTTCGCAGAGGGGCGACCTGTTGCGACAGGGCGTCGCGGAACTCGGCGAACTCACGCACGGTGGGTTCGACGTCGCTCGTGTGACGGCGGGACGCCACCGCCAAGCCGATTGCCCCAACGCCGATGATGCCGACGACCACCCATACGGCCATGGCGGGATGCTACTCCGGTGTTCTTCCGCGCACCAAGGCCACGAGCTCGTCGAACCAGCAGTCCGCGGCGAGGAGTACGTGCAGGTCGAGCAGGTCGTCCGGGGTGAGCGCCGGGCCGTCCGGCCGCTCCGCCAGCTCGGCCGGCCACCGCCAGATCTCGCGCGGCGCACCGGCGGAGACGAGCAGGTCGACGATCCGCGGGCTCGCGTCGCGGCTCACCGTCTGGTCACAGTGGGGACACCGGAACCGGTACGTGCCGTGGGTGCGCTCGTCGAGGCACACCCGCACGGTCAGGTCGTGGATCTGCAGCTTCACGTCGCCGCACTCCGGGCACTGGGCTCGGACCGTTGTCATCGGGCCCACCTCCCGGTGTCTCGGCCCACTCCTGACCATGGCTTTCGGCACCGCGGGAAACGCACTTGAGAGCGACCGGGGTTCCGCCCCGGCGCGCGGGAGTGACGGGAGCCACTGTGGCGGTGCGCGTCGGCAAGGATGGTCCGGTGCCGGCTCCCATCACCTTCGCCCACCGCGGCGGCCGTGCCGACCGGCCCGAGAACACCCTGACGGCCTTCCGGCACGCGCTCGCGCACGGCGCCGCCGGCCTCGAATCCGACGCGCGGCTGACCGCCGACCGCGAGGTCGTGCTGGTCCACGACGCGGTGGCCCGTCGGGGTCTCCGCCGCCGCCGCGTCGACCAGTCGACGGCGGCGCAGCTCCGCGAGATGGACGTCCCCACCCTCGGCGAGCTCTACGAGGAGCTCGGGACCGACTACGAGCTCTCGCTCGACCTCTACGACCCGGCCGCCCGCGTCGCGGTGCTCGACGTCGCGGTTGCGGCCGGCGCGACCGCGCGGCTCTGGGCGTGCGCGAGCGAGGTGGGCACGCTCGAGGAGCTGGGTCGCCTCGGCACGGGCGCGCAGCTCGTCCATTCCACCCGTCGGCAGCGGATCGGCGGCTCCGTCGAACGGCACGCCGCGCACCTCGCCGAGGTCGGCGTCGCGGCGTGCAACATGCACCACACCGACTGGACGAAGGGACTCGTCGAGCTCTACCACCGCTTCGGCGTCCAGGCCTTCGCGTGGGACGTGCAGGAGGTCCGTCACCTGCGAGCGGTCCTCGCGATGGGGATCGACGCGGTGTACTCCGACCACGTCGACCGCATGGTCGCGACGGTCGCCGAGTGGAGCGTGTGACCTCGGGGCTACAGGAAGCCGATGCGGGTGAGCGGCCAGATCCGCACGAACACGCGGCCCACGATGCTCGAACCCTTGATCGGGCCGTGGTCGCGGGCGTCCGAGGACTCGGCGCGGTTGTCGCCCATCACGAAGTACTCGCCCGGTGGCACCGTGCAGCCGCCGAGCGGGCTGTCCGCCGCGCACCCCGTGATGTGATCCGTCGGCTGACCGTTGACCTGGGTGCCGTGGTACAGGTCGGTGACGGTGCCCTTCGGGAGGTAGCTCTCGTCGAGGAGCCGTCCGTCGATGCAGATGCGTTCGGGCTGGCACTGGGTGAGGGTCTCGCCGGGCAACGCGATCACGCGCTTCACGAGGTCGTCGATGCCTGCGCGTTGCCATTCACGGTTCGGTCCCGACGAGAAGACCACGATGTCGCCGCGGTGGACGTCGTGGAGGTCGTAGCTCAACTTGTTGACGAGCACGCGATCGCCGACTTCGAGAGTGGGGACCATGGACCGTGACGGGATGTAGAAGGCCTGGAAGAGGAAAGTCTTGATGACGACCGCGATCACGATTGCCGCGACCACGAGCACGACCCACTCGATGATCGTGCGGTTGAGGCCCTTCTTCGCGTGGCGCTCGACGGATGCGTCGGACGTCGCCCCTGCCCGGGGCGCCTCGAGCAACGCGCCGTCGGGCGACGTGTGCGCGTGTGGATCCGCGCTCGTTTCCACCCGCTCGTCGGTCACCGTGGCTCGTCCGTCACGAGGGCTGCCCCACGGTCACCATCCTCGCACGCGGCCGGCCCGGATCCCCCACGGGGACCACGAAAGGGAGTCGCGTCAGCGAGCGGACGGCTCGTAGCGGGCGAGGATGCGTCTCGCCGCCTCGGCGGCCACACCGCGCGCCGCGGCGGGACCTTCCACCGTCGCCTCGTCGCCGAGCGAGAGCAGGAGCCGCTCGAGCCAGGCGGCCTCGCTCACCGCGAGCACGACCCTCCACGATCCGTCACCGAGCTTCTCCGCCGACTCGTGCGGGTAGCTCTCCACCACCCAGACCGCGTCGGGCGCCACGCGGAGCGTCACCCGCGGGTCCTCGGGCCGGGGGCGGTAGACGAGGTCGGCGGCCTCGCCGCCGCCGACCGGCAGCTCGAAGTGCTCTCCGGTGCGCCGCACGCCGCGCACCCGATCGACGCGGAAGAGCCGCTCCGCGTCCGCGCGGTGGCACCAGGCCGCCAGGTACCACGCGCCGAAGGCGTGGAACACCCGCCACGGGTCGACGGTGCGCGTGGTCATCTCGTCACGCGCGAACGAGTAGTAGTCGATCTCGAGTCGTTCGGTTTCCGCGGCCGCGCGCTGGAGCTCTTCGAGGTGGTCGCTGCCACCGACGTCCACGGCGAGTCGACCGCGGGCGTCGAGCACGCCGTCGAGCTTGTCGAGGGCGGTCGCGAGCGGGCCGTGCGCGTCCGACCCGGGCACAGACAGCAAGGCGCGCCCCGCCGCCAGCAGCGCGAGGCCCTCGGCCGGCGTGAGCCGCAACGGTCGCTCGAAGTACTCGGCCAGCCGGATCTGCACGGTGCCGTCGACGATCCACACGTCGATGAGCCGGTCGGCCGTGTAGGGAGGCAGTCCGCACAGCGGCAAGAGCTCGAGGTCGCGCTCGAGCTCTGCCTCCGACACCTCGAAGCGCTCGGCGAGCTCCGCCAGGGTCACGCCGGGATGCGCGAGCACGTAGGGCACGAGCGCGAGCACTCGACGCAGGCGCGGTCCCACGAGCGGGCGGGGGCTCACGACGCACCCCCTCCTGCGACGATCGCCCCGAGCCACGCGACGATGTCGGCACGCAGCTCCTCGGGCGCGACGACCTCGGCGTGTTCCAGCAGCTCGAGCACCCACGAGCGGAATGCCGACCGGTTCACCACGGGGAGCACCACCTCGATGGCCCCGTCGTCGCGACGCTCGGCGACGGCCTCGACCCCCAACTGGTCGACCACCCACCCGGCCCGCGACGCGTCGACCAGCACGCGTGCTTCCACCGGGTGGTCCTCGCCGTACGTGAGCGGATCGTCACGGACGAAGCGCGCGGCGTCGATGTCGGGCGGCGGTTCGAACGCGCGGGCGGGCCCGAGCGTCACCTCGCCGTCGATGCGGTCGACGCGGAAGGCTCGCGGCGCGTCGCGGTGGAGGTCGTGGCCGACGACGTACCAGTGCCCCCAGCGCAGCACCACGCCGTAGGGCTCGAGGCGGCGTTCCTCGTCGCGGTACGAGAAGGTGACCCGCGCCCGCCGGCTCACCGCGTCGAACAGGGTCGCGACGAGCGGGGTGATCGCGACGGCCGCCATGGCCTCGTCCACGCCCTCCCCCGCGAGGCCGCCGAGCTTGGCGAGCCCGGCACGGCCCTCGTCGCCCTCGAGCCGCACCGCGGTGACGGCCACGTGGAGCGCCGCCAGCTCGGCGTCGGTGAGGGTGAGCTCCGGGAGGTAGTAGTCGTCGGGGTTGATGCGGTAGGCCTGCTCGGCGCCGAACCCACCCACCGTTTCCACGCTGATGGGAATGCCGAGCTCGCGCAGTGTCTCCTTGTCGCGCTCGAACTGCCGACGCCGCGCCGCGAGGTCTTCGGGGTACCGGGGCTCCACGCGCTCGGCCAGCTCGTCGAGCGTCAGGGCGCGCCGGGTGTCGAGCAGGGTGGCGGTGAGGTTGACGAGCCGCTCGAGCCGGTCAGGCATCGACGCGTCGAGCCGCCAGCGCCCCTGCCGCGGCAGCCGCCTGGAACAGCGCGGGGTCGTCCGCTGCCGCGCGCCCCATCGACTCGACCTCGAGGTCGTGACGACGGAACAGGTCGAGCACGTCCGGGGCGTCGACGGTGACCAGCTCGTGGCGCCGGTCGATGGTGGCGGCCTGCAGGTCGGCGTGCAGCCGGCGCGACTGCTCCGGGTCGTCGAGCCGCGGCACGGCGACGTACACGCGCTCGCGGGTGGCGAGGCGGAGCGCGGTCGCGGTGTGGTGGGAGAGCCCGGAGTGGCGAGGACGCTCGTCGGCGAACGACACCCGCAAGCACGCGATGGGAATGCCGCGGAGCGCGTACGCCGCGTCGAGGACCATGCCGACCTCCATGCCGCTGAAGCCGAGGCGCGTGTTGGTCCCGACGATGCCGG
>DASPTH010000082.1:0-22022 GCA_035623515.1 Acidimicrobiia bacterium | reverse complement strand
CGGGTGGGAGCGTGGGCTACGCGAGCTCCGGGAAGAAGAGCGCGATCTCCCTGGTGGCGGACTCGGGGCCGTCCGACCCGTGGACCAGGTTCTCGGTGGTCTCGAGTGCGAGATCCCCACGGATCGTGCCCGGGGCCGCCTCGCGGGGTCTCGTGGCGCCCATCATCGTGCGCACGGTCTGCCAGGTGTCGTCACCGCCCTCCACCACGATCGCGACGAGCGGACCGCGCGTGATGAACGCGACGAGGTCGTCGTAGAACGGCTTGCCCTCGTGCTCCGCGTAGTGGCGCTTCGCGAGGTCGGCGTCGATCGTGCGGAGGTCCATCGCGACGATCGTCATGCCGCGTCGCTCGATGCGCGAGATGATCTCGCCGACGAGGTTGCGCTCCACCGCGTCGGGCTTGCAGAGGACGAGTGCGCGATCGGACATGGCGCCGCAAGCTAGCCCACGAGCGCGGTGCGAGCCGGACCCGCTACGTAGAGGGACCCCGCGATCACCACCTGGCCGTCGGCCTCGCTCTCGTCGACCGCGCGCCGCGCGGCGTCGGCGACTCGGTCGACGACCGCGACGCGATCTGCCGGTACGCCGAGGGCGCGGGCGGCGTCGGCGACCTCCTCGGGGTCGCGGGCGCGCGGGATCTCCGGGCGCGTCGCGACGACGCGGTCGTCCTCCTGCACACCCAGCGCCTCGAGCATCTCGAGCGCGTCCTTCTGGCGCAGCACGCCGACGACCCACGTGCGCGTCGTCCGCGGGAACTCCTCGTCGAGCGCGGCGCGCACCGCGCGCGCGCCCGCGACGTTCTTCGTGCCGTCGATCACCACGAGCGGGTGGTGACCGATCACCTCGAGTCGACCGGGCGAGTCGACCGACGCGAACGCGTCGCCAACGACGTCGCTTCCGAGCGCGCGGTCGAGAAAGCACTCGGCCGCGGCGAGGGCGGCGGCTGCGTTGTCGGCTTGGTATGCGCCGTGGAGCGGCAGGAACACGTCGGGATACGTGCCGTAGGGCGTGTAGAGGTCCACAACGCGACCGCCGTGCGCGAGCGCGTTCGCGCGCAGTCCGAAGTCGACGTCGCGCAGCACCACCCGAGCAGCTCCGCGCTCGGTGAAGATCGGGACGAGGCTGGGATCGGTCTCACCGAGCACGAGGGTCGCACCCGGCTTCACGATGCCCGCCTTCTCCGCGGCGATCCCCTCACGCGTCGGGCCGAGGTATTCGACGTGGTCGATCTCGACGTTGGTGACCACGGCGACTTGCCCGTCGACCACGTTGGTGGAGTCCCAGGTGCCGCCGAGCCCGACCTCGATGACGGCGACGTCGACGGCGATGTCGGCGAACCACTCCAGCGCGGCGGCGTTGACGATCTCGAAGTAGGTGGGCCGGTCGCCGAGGAGGGGCTCCACCTCGGCGATCCGGGCGAGGATGCGGTCGAGGTCGTCGTCGCCGATGGGCTCGCCGTTCCACGCGATCCGCTCGTTGAACCGCTCGAGATACGGGCTGGTGTCGGTGCCGACGGAGAGGCCGACGGCGCCGAGCAGGGCGGTCGCCATCCGGGCGGTCGAGGTCTTGCCGTTGGTGCCGGTGATGTGGACGGCCGGATACTGGAGCTGCGG
Organism: Acidimicrobiia bacterium; assembly: GCA_035623515.1. Taxonomy (GTDB): domain Bacteria; phylum Actinomycetota; class Acidimicrobiia; order IMCC26256; family DASPTH01; genus DASPTH01. Next base: position 20,408 of record DASPTH010000082.1, on the reverse strand, counting down.
CGAGCCGAGCAGCTCCACGAGCGTCTCCATCCGGCCGAGCGGCTCGGGGGCCAGGCGCCGGGGCGAGCCCGCGGGCACGCCCACCTTGCGCTCGAGGTTCACGTGGTTGTCGAGCCAGGCGCGTGCCTCGTGCGGCTTCACGACGCAGCTTCGGCGTCGGGCGGGGCGAGCTCCACGTCGACGCGGAGGTCGTCGGCCGCTTCGACGTCGAGGTCGCCGACGATGCGACCGGCCTCCCGCACGTCGTCGATCGCCAGCTCGAGCGGCTGCGACAACGCGGGAGGGAGGGACACGACCGCGCTGGTCACCTCGGTGCGCATCGAGCGTTGCGCGCTGCTCTTCGCTTTGCGGATCTCACCGAGCACCGTGGCCGCGACGTCGTAGACGCTCGTGTCGTCGCGGGAGGGCCCGAGCTCCTCCATGGTCGGCCAGCCGGCTACGTGCACCGAGCCCTCGTGCCACCACGACCACACTTCCTCGGTGACGAACGGCAAGAGCGGCGCGAACAGCCGCAGCAACGTCGACAGCGCGACCGCGAGCGCGGCGCGGGCGGAGTCGGCGGGCACCTCACCGCGCGCGCCGTACGCGCGCTGTTTCACCAGCTCGACGTAGTCGTCGCAGAACGTCCAGAAGAACCGTTCGGTGTGCTCGAGCGCCCGCGCGTAGTCGTACTCGTCGAACGCGCGGGTGGCGGTCTCCACCACACCGTGCAGCGCCGCGAGCATCGACCGGTCGAGCGGCTCCTCGACACTCTCGGGCGACGCGATGTCGTCGCCCATCACGCCGAGTGCGAACTTCGACGCGTTGAGGATCTTGATCGCGAGCCGCCGACCGATCCTCATCTCGCCTTCGTCGAAGGCGGTGTCGACACCGGGACGGGCGCGCACTGCCCAGTAGCGGACCGCGTCGGAGCCGAAGTCTTCGAGCAACTTCATCGGCGTGACGACGTTGCCCTTCGACTTCGACATCTTCTTCCGGTCGGGGTCGAGGATCCACCCGTTGATCGTGGTGTCGCGCCACGGCAATTCGCCGTGCTCGAACTGCGACCGCACGATGGTGTCGAAGAGCCAGGTGCGGATGATCTCGGGGCCCTGCGGACGGAGGTCCATCGGGAACGTCCGCGCGAAGAGGTCGTGGTCGGTCTCCCAGTTGCACGCGATCTGCGGGGTGAGCGACGACGTCGCCCACGTGTCCATCACGTCGGGGTCGCCGACGAACCCGCCCGGTTTGCCCCGCTGGTCCTCTTCGTACCCGTCGGGCGCCTCGCTCGACGGGTCGACGGGGAGCCGATCCTCGGGTGCGACGAGCCGGTCGTCGTAGTCGGGGTTGCCGTCGGCATCGAGCCCGTACCACACGGGGAAGGGGATGCCGAAGAAGCGCTGGCGGCTGATGAGCCAGTCGCCGTTCAGCCCTTCCACCCAGTGCTGGTAACGCACCCGCATGTGGTCGGGGTGCCACGCCAGCTTGTCGCCCCGTTCGAGCAGTTCGGCGCGCAACTGCTCGTCGCGCCCGCCGTTCTTGATGTACCACTGACGTGTCGTGACGATCTCGAGCGGGCGCTCGCCGTTCTCGTAGAACTTGACCGCGTGGGTGACGGACTTCGGCTCGCCGACGAGCCGGCCCGCCTCGCGCAGCATCTCCACGATCTGCGCCTGCGCCTGTTTGACGGTCTTGCCGGCGAGTTGCTCGTACGCGTCACGCGCGTCGTCGCCCCACAGCTCGCCCGGGAGCTCCGGTGGTGCCGACACGAGTCGACCGTCCCAGCCGACGACCGCGCGCGCGGGGAGATGGAGCTCGCGCCACCACGTGACGTCGGTGGTGTCGCCGAACGTGCAGATCATCGCGATTCCCGATCCCTTCTCGGGATCGGCGAGTTGGTGCGCGAGCACGGGCACCTCGACGTCGAAGAGCGGCGTCCGCACGTGCGCGCCGAACAGCTCGCGGTAGCGGTCGTCGTCGGGATGCGCGACGAGCGCGACACACGCCGGGATCAGCTCCGGCCGGGTGGTCTCGATCACGACGTCGCCGACGCCGTCGTCCCGCGGGAACCGCACCGCGTGGTAGGCGCCCGGGATCTCGCGGTCTTCGAGCTCGGCCTGGGCCACAGCGGTGCGGAAGTCGACGTCCCACAACGTGGGCGCCTCGGCCTGGTAGGCCTCGCCGCGAGCGAGGTTGCGGAGGAACGCCCGCTGCGACACTCGCTGGGCGGCTTCGCCGATGGTCGCGTAGGTCATGGACCAGTCGACGGAGAGTCCCGCCCGGCGCCACAGCTCCTCGAAGGCCTGCTCGTCCTCGGCCGTGAGTCGATGGCACAGCGCGACGAAGTTGCGCCGCGAAATCGGCACCGGGGGCTTGGGCGGCTCGGCCGGCGGTTCGAACGCAGGGTCGTAGGGCAGCGACGGGTCGCAGCGGACGCCGTAGTAGTTCTGCACCCGGCGCTCGGTGGGCAGGCCGTTGTCGTCCCAGCCCATCGGGTAGAAGACCTCGAGCCCCCGCATGCGGCGCGACCGGGCGATGGCGTCGGTCTGCACGTACCCGAACACCGAGCCCATGTGGAGCGAGCCACTGACGGTGGGGGGCGGCGTGTCGATCGAGAAGATCTCGGCGCGCGACTTCGAGCGGTCGAAACGGTACGTACCGTCGGCCTCCCAGCGGGCCGACCACTTCTCCTCGAGCCCCTCCAGGCTCGGCTTCTCGGGCAGAGGCATACGCGGGCAGTCTACGGAACGGCATCCGCGGCGGGCGCAGCAGAAACCGTGGGCTCCGTCGCGGCCAGCGCGTCGAGACTGTCGCGCTCGCGCTCCGCCGTGATCGCGGTGCGCACGAGGAGCCGGATCGCGATCGACCAGACCAGAATGCAGATCATCGGACCGCCCGTCTGGACGATGGAGTACGTCGACGGTCCTGAACCCTGACCGCGCGCGAACGACCAGGCTTGGAGTTGCCATGATCACCGAAGAGCAGACCCGTCTCCAGAAGGAGCTCCTCCCCCGGGGTTGGGGCCGCTTCGGGAAGGCCATCGACTCGCTGACGGAGATCTCCGAGCCCGACGAGCAGCTCGTCGCCGCGTGCGTCACGCTCAACCCCAGCTTCCAGCACCGCTCGGTCACGCTCGCGGGCGGCCTGGCGGAGTTGACCGACAGCACGAACGTGGTGATCGCCGCGACCGACCGGCGCGTCGTGGTGGTGAGCACCGGCGCGGGCGGTGCGCCGCGTGGTCACACCGAGATCCCGTACGTCGGGCTCGAGGTCGTCGAGCACGCCAAGCGCGAGGTCACGCTCCGTTGGGCCGAGGGCGAGGCCCGCTTCCGCGGCGCGGCGAAGCCGATGCTCGGCCCCCTCGTCGACGCGCTCACCGCGCGCTCGGCGCCACCGAGCTGACGCTCCCCGAGGCCCAGGGCGTTCCGAGACGGCGCCGGGTGCCGACCGTCGGCAGAGGGACGTCGCGCCACGAGCGCGGTTGGCGCCGGTCAGGCGGAGCGGCGCTTCTCCTCGTCGGCGGTGATGAGCGTGGGGTGGACGTGGTCCAGCACGACCTCGCGGTCGATCACGCAGCGCACGACGTCGTCGCGGGAGGGAAGGTCGTACATCACCTCGAGCAGCACCTCTTCGAGGATGGCGCGCAGACCTCTGGCGCCGGTGCCGCGCTTCAGCGCCTCGTCGCCGACCGCGTTGAGCGCGTCGTCGGTGAACACGAGCTCCACGTCGTCGAACTGGAAGAATTTCTGGTACTGCTTCAGCAGGGCGTTCTTCGGCTCCACGAGGATGCGGATGAGCGCTTCCTTGTCGAGGTTGTGGACGGTACCGATGACCGGGAGCCGGCCGACGAACTCGGGAATCAGCCCGAACTTCAGCAGGTCCTCGGGCAGCACCTGGGAGAGGATGGCGCCGAGGTCCTTGTCGGTGGCGCGGCGGATGTCGGCACCGAAACCCACGCCCTGGTTCCCGGTGCGGTTCTCGATGATGCGCTCGATGCCCGCGAACGCACCGCCGCAGATGAACAGGATGTTCGTGGTGTCGATCTGGATGAATTCCTGGTGTGGGTGCTTGCGCCCGCCCTGCGGCGGCACCGACGCGGTGGTTCCCTCCAGGATCTTCAACAGAGCCTGCTGCACGCCCTCGCCGGAGACGTCGCGGGTGATCGACGGGTTCTCCGCCTTGCGGGCGATCTTGTCGATCTCGTCGATGTAGATGATGCCCGTCTCGGCCTTCTTCACGTCGTAGTCGGCCGCCTGGATCAGCTTGAGGAGGATGTTCTCGACGTCCTCGCCGACGTAACCGGCCTCGGTGAGCGCAGTGGCGTCCGCAATCGCGAACGGGACCTTCAGCAGGCGCGCGAGCGTGGTCGCGAGGTGGGTCTTGCCGCAGCCGGTGGGGCCGATGAGCAGGATGTTCGACTTCTGCAGCTCGACGTCGGGATCGCCGTAGGCACCTGCCTGCACGCGTTTGTAGTGGTTGTAGACCGCGACCGACAGGATCTTCTTCGCGTGCTCCTGACCGATGACGTAGTCGTTCAGGTACTCGTAGATCTCTCGAGGCTTCGGCAGCTCGTCGAAGCGGACCTCCGAGCTCTGCGACAGCTCCTCCTCGATGATCTCGTTGCAGAGATCGATGCACTCGTCACAGATGTAGACGCCGGGCCCGGCGATGAGCTTCTTCACCTGCTTCTGGCTCTTCCCGCAGAACGAGCACTTCAGCAGGTCGCCCCCATCTCCGAACTTGGCCACGACGTTCCCCCTCGATCGCTTCCGTCCTGCTGCCTCAGCTCACGCCGGCCGGCACCGCGACCGACGCGAGCTCACGGTTGGAGATGACTTCGTCGACGATTCCGTAGTCCTTGGCTTCGAGCGCGCTCATGATGAAGTCGCGGTCGGTGTCGCGCGACACCTTCTCGACCTCCTGCCCCGTGTGGTGGGCGAGGATGTTGTCGAGCAGCTCGCGCATCCGGATGATCTCCTTGGCCTGGATCTCGATGTCGACCGCCTGGCCCGACGCGCCGCCGTGGGGCTGGTGGATGAGGATGCGCGCGTGCGGCAGCACGAACCGCTTTCCCTTGGCGCCGGCGGCGAGCAGCACCGCCGCCGCCGAGGCGGCCTGGCCGATGCAGATCGTGGACACGTCGGGCTTGATGTACTGCATTGTGTCGTAGATCGCGAAGAGGCCCGTGATCTCGCCGCCCGGCGAGTTGATGTAGAGGTTGATGTCCTTGTCGGGATCGTCGCTCTCGAGGTGCAGGAGCTGGGCGATCATCAAGTTGGACACGGTGTCGTCGATGGGGGTGCCCAGGAAGATGATGCGCTCGGTGAGCAAGCGTGAGTAGATGTCGTACGCGCGCTCACCGCGGTTCGTCTGCTGGATCACCGTGGGGACGAGGTAGTTGTAGATGGGGTCGATCACGACTCGGGCTCCTCTGAATCTTCTGAATCTTCGTTCGACGACTCGTTCGATGGCTCGGTGACTGATTCGTCGGCTGGTGACGGCGACAGATCGACCGCGTTGCCGTCCTCGTCGACAACGTTGGCGTGCTCGATGAGGAAGTTCAGCGCTCTGCCTCGCTCGAGATCAGAGCGTACCGCCTGGACGACCCCTCTCCGTTCGAGATCCTTGCGCACCTTCGCGGGCTTCTCGCCGAGACGTTCGGCGATCTGCGTCACCTCCGCGTCGACTTCTTCGTCGGATGCCTCGATTCCTTCTTGCGCGACGATCGAGCGGAGCGCGAGATCGGCACGCACGGCACCCGTTGCGCCCTGGCGCAAGCTCTCGAGGAATTCCTCCTGGTCTTGACCCGTCGCCGCGAGGTACTGCGGGATCGTGACCCCCTTCTGTTGCTCGTCGAGTCGGTGTGCGAGGTCGTGCAGGCGCCGCTCCATCTCTTGGGTGACGAGCGTGTCGGGCACCTCGCCGTCGACGAGGTCGGCGGCCGCGACGAGCACCTTGTCGCGTACGAGCAATTGCGCCTGGAGCAGCGCGTACACCTCGAGGCGGCGGCGCGCGTCGGCGCGCAGCGCGTCGACGGTGTCGAACTCGCTGATCTCCGCGACCCATTCGTCGGTGAGATCGGGCAACACCTTCTTCTTGGTGTCCTTCACGAGCACCTGGAAGGACACCTCGTCGCCCGCCCGTTCGCCGAAGCGCTCCGGCAGCGTGTCGTTGAACTTCAGGATGTCGCCCGGTCGTTTGCCGAGCAACTCGGTGTCGAGCTTCGGGACGACCATCCCCGAGCCGATCTCGTAGAGGTAGTCGGTGGCGGTCAGCCCTTCGATCGACTCCTCGTGCACGTAACCCTTGATGTCGATCTCCGCGTAATTTCCCTGCGTGAGCGGCGCGGACGAGTCCTCGAGGTCGGCGAAGCGTTCGCGGAGCGAGTCGACCTGGCGGTCGACCATCTCGTCGGTGACCGCCGGGCTCGGGACCTCGACGGTGAGCCCGTCGTACGCCTCGACCGTGACGAGAGGCCGGACCTCGACCACCGCGTCGAACTCGACGTCGCCCGCGTCCTCCCCTGCGGTGATGTCGATCTCGGGGGGCGCGATGACGTCGATGTCCTCGGCCTCGACCGCTTCCGCGTAGAAACTGGGGAGCGAGTCTCTGAGCGCCTGGTCGCGGGCGACCTCGGTGCCGAGTCGGGCCTCGAGCAGCCGGCGCGGCGCCTTCCCGGGCCGGAAGCCGGGCATCTTGACCTCGTGGGCCAGCTTCCGGAACGCGGCGTCGAGCGCGCGCTCGAAGTCGGCAGCCGGGATCGCGACGTGGAGGCGGACCTTGTTGCCTTCGAGCGGTTCGACCGACGTCGTCACGGGCATGGGGCTGAGCAGCCTAGTGGTCGGGATCGCCCGGTCCGTTCAACCAGGAGAGGCGGTAGGAGCCGGCGCGGCGCAACGTGAGCGAACGGCCGCGTGGCCGGGTATCCCGGCCACGCAGTGAGCGAACCATGGAGCAGGCGACGCGACCGAGCGGCCGGGAAGAACCGGCCGCTCGTCGCGGGGAAAACTGGTGTGGCGCTCGCGGCGACGAGCGCAGTGGCGGGACCTACGCCGTCGCGGTCCGGGCCTGGGTGGCCTCGCGCTTCGGGCTGTACTGGTAGTTCGTGATCAGGCTGACCGCGAGCACGGCGACACCCATCACCACGTAGAACGCCGCCATGCCTCCCTCGGCGCTGGCGAAGTTCAGAGCGAACGGTGCGATGATCAGCAGGGCAGCGGCAAGGTAGTCGCCGGCGGAGTGGATCGTGAACGGCAACACCTTCACGATCCCGAGCGGGTAGCGAGTGAGCGCGCTCACGACGAGCACGACCACGCCGACCACGACGCCGGTGGCGACGGCGCCGGCGGAGCCGTCGTCGACGAGGGCGACGACGATGAGCAGGATGCCGACTGCGTAGTCGGCGACGGCGTGGAACCACGCCGGTAGCAGTTTGACGAGCGACATGATCGTCCTCCTGGAACGAGATCCCTGTCGGGACCGCCGAAATCACTCCTTCTTCGTCGCCGCGCCCCAGCCTGGATTGCTACCGTCCGGCCGCGGGAACAGAATCCGAGCGGAGGAGGTCGGGGATGGCCGGGCGCGTGGCGTTCGTGACGGGCGCGAGCCGCGGGATCGGCAAGGCGTGCGCGGTCGAGCTCGCCAAGGCCGGCTTCGACGTGGCGATCATGGCGCGCACGATGGAGGAGGGCGAGGCGCGGGAGCACTCGTCGACGGTGAAGGCGTCGGACACGTCACCGCTGCCGGGCAGCCTCGCGTCGACGGCCGCGCTCGTACGCGACGTCGGGCGCGACGCGCTCGTGGTGCAGGGCGACCTCCTCGACCGCGCGTCACTCGGCGCCGCCGCGACCAAGGTGCTCGATGCGTGGGGTCACGTCGACGTCGTCGTGCACAACGCGCGCTACATCGGCCCTGGCCATATGGACCGCTTCCTCGACACGCCGATCGAGTTGCTCCAGAAGCAGATCGACGGCAACGTGCTCGCACCGCTGGTGCTGAACAAACTGCTGCTCCCCGCGATGATCGATCGCGGCGGCGGCATCGTGGTGAACATCACCTCGGCCTCGGGCTACGCCGACCCCACGCGACCGGCGGGGGAAGGCGGATGGGGCATGGGGTACGGCGTGTCGAAGGGCGCGTTCCAACGGATCGCCGGTTTCCTCGCGATCGAGCTCGCCGACCAGGGCATCCGGTGCTTCAACGTCCAGCCCGGGCTGATCGCGACGGAGCGCATCGCGCAGGACATGGCGAAGTTCGGCATCGAGAACGCGGGCGCGCCGCCCGAAGTCGTCGGCGCGGTCGTGGCGTGGCTGTGCACGAGCCCCGACGCGGACGCCCTGAACGGCCAGAACCTCGAGGCGCAGCACTTCTGTCACGAGCGCGGCCTGCTCCCAGGATGGCCGGGGCCCCGCTGGCACGACAACAACATCCGCTACGACCGCTCCGGCGCAATCCTCGAGGAGCTCGAAGCCGGGCTCGCCACGTCCTGACCACCGAACTTGCGTCAGTCGCCGACCCTCTACGTCGCTGGCTGACGCAAGTTCGGTGGTGTGGGGGGTGATTCAGGAACCCGTGGAGCCCGCGTCGGGGCGCGACACATTCACGTCGGCAGTGACCTTCTGCTCGAGCGTGCCGTGCTGGCCGCCCTGGCTGACCTCGAAGGTCTGCGTCAGCACCGCGTGCGACTGGCCGACGACGGGCACCGGCTCCGACGGGCTCATGGTCACACGACCGCTGCCGGATCCGCGGAGTCCCGTCAGCTCGACCTTCGCGCCCTTCGGCACACCCGGCAGGTCGGCGCGCTGCCGTGGCGCGGTCTGCTGGTAGCTCACGTCGACGACGATGCCCGACGCGTCACGGGAGCGCAGGACGAAGCTCAACCGTTCCGTGATCCGGAGACCCGACACGTGCAGCGTGATCGTCGAGCGCCAACGGCCACCGACCCCGACCGCCTCGCGGGGAAGCGGCACCGACAGGGTGGAGCTCTGGTCGGCGACCTGGTTCATGGTTTCGGCAACCGCCGGGTCGAGCCCTTCGGTTCCCGAAACCTGCGCGTCGAACAACTGGTTGCGGTCGGTCACCCTCGCCGAGTAGGAGACATGGGCCAGTGGCGCCAGCGCCTCCACCAGTTGCTGCTCCTGCGCCGCGGAGAGGGACCCGTCGTTCACCACCGTGGCAGCGCCGTACCTCGACGTGACCTGCGCGTCGCCGGTGGCCGACACCGAGTCGACGGTGGTGGACCACGGGAAGCGGATCGGCGGGACGTCGGCCGAGGCGCCCGGGGTGCCCTCGATGGTCTGACGGACCGACTGCTTCATCTCCAACACGGCAGTCGTCTCCGAGCCGGAGGTGAACGCGACACGGAGCTTCGAGCGCGGCGACTGCCCGCCGGAGACGAGCGTGACGGTCGCGGGACTCGCCGAGGCAGCGGCCGCGCTCGGCGCCGACCCGATCGGACCGATCAGCACCCCGAGCAACCCCGCCACGCCGACGAGCACGCCGGCCGCCCTCCGCATCCGGCGGATGTTACACGTCACGCCGGACGGAAGATCGGGATGCGTTCCTCGCCGGCGGGCTCGAAGTCGACGACGAACGCGTCGCCCACCGCGAGCGTCGCGGTGTCGACGTCGACGAGGCGCGCGTGCAGCCACGGTCCCTCGTCGAGCTCCACCAACCCGACGACCGGCGGTTCCTGCTCGGCGCCGTGCACCACGATCCAGCTCACGAGCGTTCCCCGTCCCGACGCGCGCGTCCACAGCAGCTCGTTCCCGTAGCACTTCGAGCACGAGATGGAGTCCGGTCGCAAATGGTGCCCGCACGCGCTGCACTGCTTCACCATCAACTCACCGCGCGCGGTTCCGTCGAAGAACTCGGTGGACTCTTCGTCGCGCGCGACGTCGGCCATGTCAGGCGCCCTTCGGGTGGGCGCCGAGGACGAGCGTGCCGTGGTGCTCGAGCGTCCCGCCGTTGCCGCTCACGAGCACCAGATCGTGACGGTCGACCTGCCGCCCCCCGCCCTGGCCACGCGTCTGGATCACGCCCTCCGACAGCGGCGTCATGCCCCACATGTAGTACGCGGACAACTCGCCCCCGCCGGTGTTGGTGGGGAGCGCGCCGTCGCGGCCGAGCACGCCGGACGCGACGTACGGCCCACCTTCGCCCTTCTCGCAGAACCCGTAGTCCTCGAGCGACACGATGACGGTGAACGTGAAGCAGTCGTAGATCTCGGCCACGTCGATGTCGGCAGGGCCGATGCCCGCGCGCGCGAACGCGTCGCGGCCCGACTTCACCGCGCCGGTGCTGAGCCCCCACTCGCAACCGCGCTCCATGACGTAGCCGGGATGACATTGGCCCCAGCCCCAGATGTACGCGGGCGGCTGCCGGAGGTCGCGCGCTCGCTCGCCCGACGTCACGACGACGGCCACCCCGCCATTCGACACGAGACAGCAGTCGAGCAGCCGGAACGGTTCGGCGATCCAGCGCGACTTGTGGTGGTCGTCGACCGTGATGGGGTCACGCAACTGCGCGAACGGATTGTCCGCCGCCCAGTCGCGCGTCGTCACCGCGACGGCCGCGAACTGGTCGTCGTCGGTGCCGTACTTCGCCATGTGGCGCCGCGCCGCGAGCGCATACGTGCTCGGCGCGCCGCCGAGTCCCGCAGCGGCACCGAGGCCTCGGATGCCGGTGAGCCGGCGGCGCGCACCACCGATGCTCCCGTAGGCCGCACCGGTACGGCTCTTCGGCTGCAGCGTCGCGTCGGCGAACACGCACGCGACCGTCGACGCGTGCCCGGCGGCGATCGCGAACATCGCGATCTGCACCATCGCCGAGGCGCTCGAGCCGTACGCGTTCACGACGCTCAGCAACGGGAGGTCGTAGAGGCCGAGCGCCGCGGCGAGGCCGATGCCGAGCCCACCGCTCAAGCCGGGGTTGACGAGTAGGCCGTCGACCTGGTCGAGCGTGAGGCCGGCGTCGTCGACCGCCAGGCGGACGGCGTCGGCGGCGAACTCGGCGGCCGTTCGGCCGTACACCTTCCCCATCTCGGTGATCCCGAGACCGGCGATCGCGACGTCGGGTTGCACGCCGTAGGTTCTACAGCGCGCTAACGACCGAGGTCGAGTGCGAGCTGCGACATCTCGACGGCGCGTACGAACACCTGCCGCTGCTCGCCGTCGCCCGCCTGCAGGAACGCGAACGACACCCCGGTGGCGGGCTCGACGAACCCGACCTGCCCGCCGGCGCCGGGCCACCCGTACGCGGTGGGTGACCTGCCCCACGTTGCCCCGAAGCCGTTACCCACCACGACACCGAGCGTGCGGTTCGCGGGCAGCCCCATGAGGGGGTCGGGGAGCGTGCAGCGGACGTTGCCGGTGGCATCGGCGAGCACGTCGGGCTTCCAGAGGCCGCCGGGGTTGTGCAGGACACCCTGGTAGAAGCGGGCGAGGGTTGCCGCCGTCATCACGCCGCCGCCTCCGGGCACGCCGGCCTCGACCATGGCGGCCCGGTCGGCGTGCAGATCCTCGGGGCGGGCCAGCGAGAACTGCGCGATGCCGGCCTGCTCCGCTCGTGGGATCCCCAGCACGCGCGGCAGCCCGAGTGGGCGCGTGACGCGCTGCTCGACGAAGTCCCGGAAGTCCATCCCGCCCAGCCGCTCGATGAGCTCGGCGAGCACCCAGTGCGCGGAGGCGCCGTGGTACACGTATCGGGTTCCGGGCTCGTACTCGAGCTCCCACTCCGCGAAGCGGGCGCGTCGCCGGTCGGGATCGGCGCCCTCCTCCGGCGCCATCGCCGCGCTCGGGAAGCCGCACGTCATCACCAGCACCTGCTCGACGGTGACGACGTCCTTGCCGAGCGTCCGGAACTCCGGCACGTAGTCGACGACGTGACGGTCGACGTCGAGCAGTCCGTCGCCGATGAGCTGCCACACCGCCGACGCCACGATGGGCTTCGTCGCCGACGCCACGCAGAAACGCGTCGCGTCGCCGGCCGCGCCGAACGACTCGGTCCAGGCAACTTCGCCGTCACGTGCCACTGCGACCTGGCAGGCGGCGAGACCGGCCGCGACCTCCCGCTCCGCCGCCGCCCGGAGCGCCGAGACGTCGAGGCCCGTGCCCATTCACCGGGACCCTACCGGCAACGGGTCGGCGCGGTCCTCGGTACGGTGGGCGCGTGCAACGGGAGGGCAACGAGCCGGTGCACGCTGCGTTCGCGCCGGTGGACGGGCGGCCGTGGTTGCGGAGTGCGGTGCTCTTCGAGCCGCGCGTCCGATCCGTTCCCGATGCGCTCCGGGAGGTCGCGGCGGCCGTCGCCGACCGGACGGCAGTCGACGACGGGCGCGAGCGACTCACCTTCGCCGAGTTGCTGCGACGAACCGACGCGGTCGCGCGGGCGGTCGATACGCGCGCCCGGGCGGGATATCCGCAGGTGTCGGTGGTCGTCGACCGCGGCCTCGACGGACTCGTCGACGTCCTCGGCGTGATGGGTGCCGGGCGGGTTGCGGTGCCGCTCGACGCCCATGACCCCGCGGAGCGACTTTCGTTCGTGCACCGGGAGGCCGACGCATCGCTGCTGGTGACGCGACGCTCGTCACTCGCGGTCGCCGAACGCGTCGCACGCGGATCAGCGGTCGTCGTGCTCGACGACGAACCGGCGACCGTCGAGCCGTGGGAGCGCGCCGTGGACCCGGCGCGGCTCGCGCTCGTGCTGTTCACGTCGGGATCGAGCGGTGCGCCCAAGGGCGTGGTGCGCGACCACGACACGATCGTCCGTCACGCCCTCGTGGTCGCATACGCCAACGAGATCGGGAGCGACGACCGCGTCGCGGTCACGGGATCGTTCGGTTTCGTCGGTGCGTACGCGCGCGCGCTCGGTGCGTGCTTCGGCGGCGGGACCGCGTGCCCGGGTCACATGCGCCGCGACGGTCTGCGCGAGTTCGCGCAGTGGGTCGTCGAACAACAGATCACGGTGCTGCAGCTCGTACCGTCGGTGCTGCGTGCGCTGGTCGACGTCGCACCGGTGAACCCGATGACGAGCGTGAAGCTCGTGATCCTCGGCGGCGAGACGCTCTACGCGCAGGACGTTCGGCGCGCCCGCCCACTCTTCGGTCCGCGCACGGTCTTCCAGAATCGACTGGGTGCGACGGAAGGCGCGTCGCCGACCGGGTGGAATGTCACCGAAGAAGAGGAGCAGCAGGAGGGCCCACTCCCGGTCGGCAGGATCGAGCCGTGGGTCGACGTGCGCGTGCTCGACGCGAGCGGCGAACCAGTGGGTGCCGGGGAGCCGGGCCGGCTCGAGGTGACGAGCGACCATCAAGCGCTGGGCTATTGGCGCGACCCCGACCTCACGGCGGCGTGCTTCACGACGCTCGCCGACGGACGCCGCGCGTTCTGGAGCAGCGACATCGTGCGCGTGCGAGACGACGGTGTGCTCGAGTACCTGGGCCGCGCCGACGATCGCGTGAAGGTGCGCGGCGCGATGGTCAGCCCGAGCGAGGTGGAGCTGGCGCTCCACCGGCTCGTCGACGTCGACCGCGCCGCCGTGGTGCCGATCCCGGCACCCGACGGCGGCACGCGGCTCGCGGCGTACGTGGTCCCGGCACCAGACGCGAGCGTCAGCGCGTGGCAGATCCGTCGCGACCTCGCGGCGCACCTGCCCACCACGATGGTTCCCTCTGTCGTCGTGCCCATGACGTCGTTGCCGGTGAGCGCCCGCGGCAAGGTCGACCGGTCCGCGCTCCCGCCGCCGCCGACCCCGACCCGTCGCGCTTTCCGCGAGCCGGTCGGCCGCGAGCGCGAGCTGGCGGAGTTGTTCGCCGAGGTGCTCGGACTCGACACGGTTGGCCTCGACGACGACTTCTTCGAGCTCGGTGGGGACTCGCTGGCGGTGATCGAGTTGCTCGCCGGCATCGAGGAGCGCTTCGGCGTGGAGCTCACCGCGAACGCGGTGCTCGCGTCGCCGACCGTCGCCGACCTCGCGACCCGGCTCGTGCGCCGGCGCTCGAGCGCGGGAACGATCGTGCTCCTGCGCGGCACCACTCACGGGAATGCGACGCCACTCTTCTGCGTCGCGGGCGGCGGCTCCCCGGCAGTCTCGCTGCGACCGCTCGCCGACTCGCTCGGCGACGATCGCCGGTTCTATGGCGCTCAGGCGCGCGGGCTCGAGGAGACCGCGCGCCCTGACCGCAGCGTCGAAGCGGCCGCCCGCCGGCACCTCGTCGAGGTCCGCGCCACGCAGCCACGCGGGCCCTATCTGCTCGCCGGGTACTCGGTCGGCGGGCTGGTCGCGTTCGAGATGGCCTGCCGGCTCGAGGCCGACGGCGAGACGGTGGCGCTCCTCGCCCTCCTCGACACGCCGGCCCCGAGCGTGATGCAGACCCGGACGGAGCGACTCGCCGTGAGCGCGCCGAGCGCACACGAGGGAACCGGCCGCCGGCTGCGATGGGCGACGCGCGGGGCGCTGTTGCACCTCCGGGAGCGAGCCGTGCTCGCCACTGCCGGGATCGTGCCGCGCCGCAGCCTGTACCAGTACCACCTCTTCTACCGTTTCTCGCGGCGGATGGCCCGCGCGTACCGACCCGGGCAACGCTTCGGCGGCGCCGTCGTCGTCTTCCATGTCGACGACGCCCGGTTCGCGCCCGACCTCGGCTGGTCGGCCCACGTGGGCGGCACGGTCACGACGGTCGAGGTGCCGGGCTCCCACGAGAGCATGGTTCGACGGCCCTATGTCGCCGCGGTCGGCGCGGAGCTGGCGCGTGCCGCGGCGCGCACCGAGACGGGTCGCTCGGAGGGCTCGTAAACTCCGGTTCACCATGACCGGTGCCAGCGCCGCCGCCGCGCCGACGAGCGCGCGCGTCGCGCGCACCGAGGCCATCGTCGACGCAGCCGCGCGGCTCTTCCACGAGCGCGGGTTCGGGGAGACCGGCATCGACGACATCGGTGCAGCCGTGGGTGTCACCGGTCCCGCGGTGTACCGCTACTTCGCGAGCAAGGAAGAGCTCCTCGTCGCGGTGTTCGACCGGGCGGTGCAGCACGCGGCCGGACTCGCACAGGCCGCGCGTGCCGACGCGGTGTCACCCGAGGACGCGCTCTGGCGCGCGGTCGTGGGCGCGGTCGACGTGTGCATCGCCGACCGGGTGCTCACCGCGCTCTACTGGAACGAGGCCCGCAACCTTCCCGCTCCGCACCGGCGGCGCGTCGAACGCGCGCAACGCAAGATGATCGACGACTTCGCCGACATCCTCCGTGGCGCGCGCCCCGAGCTCGACGACAGTGAGGCGCGCATGGCGGTGTACGCGGCGTCGTCGTTGATGCGATCGGTGTCGAATCGCGCGACCAGCCTCGACGAGGACGCGCTCCGGCGCATGCTCTCGAGCATGGCCCACGCCGCGCTCCTCGCGGCGCCGGCGCGTCGCGACTGACGCGCCGCGTCAGCCGTCGCCGCCTTCGACGGGTGGGCAGATCGCGCCGGGAGCTGTCGTGACCACGGTTTTCGGCGACCAGCCAGCAGAATCCATCCGTGCAGAAGCTGAACATCGGGGTCGCGATCACGGCAGTGCTGCTGATCGCGGCCGTGGCGCCGCCGACCGCGGGCGCGGCGACGAACGGGTCTTCCTCGAGTGGCTGTGGCATCGCCGCGACCCCTGGGACCACGACCCTCTCACTCGGCATCGGGGGCCACGCGCGCACGGTGCGCGTCCACGTCCCGACCGGGTACACGGGCGACCGCACGGTGCCGCTCGTGCTGAACCTCCACGGCAGCGGGTCGACCGCGGCGGGCCAGGAGGCCTTCACCGGCATGGACGCCACCGCCGACGCCGACGGATTCGTCGTCGCGTACCCGCAGGCGCTCATCCCCGAGGGCACCGGCTTCGACTGGAACGTCCCCGGCCAGCCGCTCGTCGGCGGGCGACGGGTGCCGAAGGACGCGGCGAACGACGTGGCGTTCGTCGAGCAACTCGTCCCGGCGCTGCAGCAGCGCTACTGCATCGACCCATCGCAGGTCGGGGTCACCGGCTTCTCCGGCGGTGCGCGCCTCTCCAGCCAGCTGGGGTGCGACGCGGCCGGCGTGTTCGACGCGGTCGCGCCGGTCAGCGGCCTCCGGTACCCGTCGCCGTGCCCGTCGAAGCAGGCGGTGCCGGTGCTCTCGCTGCACGGCACCGCGGATCCGGTCGACCCGTACAACGGGAACGGGCAGCGATACTGGACCTACAGCGTGCCCGTCGCCGCCAAGCGCTGGGCCGCGCACGACGGCTGCTCGGGGCCGGCGGCGAAGACCCAGCCCGCGCCCGGCGTGACGCTCACGACCTACGCCGGCTGCAGCTCCGGGTCGAGCGTCCAGCTGTACACGATCGCAGGAGCGGGACACGAGTGGCCGGGTGGCCCGAGGCTTCGGAAGCGCCTCACCCGCGTGCTCGGCCCACAGTCGAACGCGGTCGGCGCCGACGACACCATCTGGTCGTTCTTCGCCGCGCACGGCCTCTGAACACGGTCACCGGAGCTCGGCGGGCGGCTCCAGGTGCTTCGACACCGTCCAGTGCGGCGGGCGCTTCTCGAACCAGGCCATCACGCCCTCGAGCGCGTCGGCCTGCTCCCCCACCCACCACGTGAGCTTGGTCTCACGCGCGATGGCGGCCGGCCGGTCGGCGCCATCCATGAAGTCGTAGACGAGCTGTTTCGTGACGGCGACGGAGAGCGGCGCGGTGTTGTCGGCGATGTCGTGGGCCAACTCCTGCGCGGCCGGCAGCACCTCGTCGGCCGGGAGCGCGCGCGAGCAGAGGCCCATCTCGGCCGCCTCCCGGCCGGTGAACTGGCGCCCGGAGAGCAGCAGCTCCAAGCCCCGCGACAAACCGACGAGGCGCGGCACGAGCCACGTGGAGTTGGCCTCGGGGACGATGCCGCGGCGGGTGAAGACGAACGAGAGCTTCGCGTCCTCGGCGACGTAGCGGATGTCGAAGAGCATCGGCAGCGTCATGCCCACGCCGATGGCGTGGCCGTTGATCGCCCCGATGACCGGCGTCTTCATTCGCCAGTACGCGATGCGCTCCCAGAGCGTGTCGGAGGTGACGCCGAGCTCGCGATCGTGCTCCGCGTGCGCGTCAGCACCGAACGCCGCTCCCCCCGCGAGGTCGACGCCGCTGCAGAACGACGACCCGGCGCCGGTGACGACGACGGCACGCACCGCGTCGTCGCGTTCCGCACCCTGCACGGCCGCGTACAGCTCCTGTTCCATCGCGAGATTGATGGCGTTGCGCTGCTCGGGGCGGTTGAGCGTGATCGTCACGACACCACCGTGCTCCTCGACGAGCAACGTCTCGTAGATCTCCCCCTGCACGCGTGAACCTCCTCGTGTGCTCAGCTCACTCGACCCGCACCCCTGCCGCTTCGCGGTCCCAGGTGCGCTCGTTGAGTGCGGCAGCGCGCAGCTCGAACTTCCGGGTCCGGAGCGTGCCTTCCGTCTTCGGCAGCACAGTGACGAACTCGACATACCGCGGAACCATGAACTTCGGCATGCGCGGCACCAGGAACTCGATGAGCGCGGCGTGCGACAACTCGGCACCGTCGCCGAGGACCACGCACACCTTCACCTCGTCCTCGAGGTACTCGGACGGCACGGCGATCGCCGCGCACTCGACCACGTCGGGGTGCTGGTTCACGAGCGCCTCGACCTCGAACGACGAGATGTTCTCACCGCGGCGGCGGATGGCGTCCTTGATCCGGTCGACGAAGTAGTAGTTGCCGTCGTCGTCGGCCATGAAGGCGTCGCCGGTGTGGAACCAGCCGTTCTGCCACGCGGCCGCGGATGCTTCCGGCTTGTTGTAGTAGCCGCGGTTGATGACCCACGGCTCGCGCGTGCGCACCACGAGCTCGCCGATCTCGTTCGCCGGGAGGGGCTCGTCGTGCTCGTCGACGATCTGCACCTCGTAGCCGGCCCAGCCCGCGCGCACCTTGCCGCAGCTGCGGTTGTTCGCGAGCCGGTACCCGTCGGACGCGAACGGCGCGCCGATCTCGGTCATGCCGTATCCCGTCCCGACCTCGACGCCGAAGCGGCGCCGGAACTCGTCGACCTGGGGGACGAGCGGACCCATCATCACGTGGCCCAGCGGTGTGTCGGCGTCGTCGGGCTGCTCGGGCGCCATCAGCAGGAACGGCGCCATGGGGCCCACGAGCCCGGCGCCGGTGATCCCGAACTCCCGCACGTCGGACCAGAAGTGCTGGATCGAGAACTGCTCACGCACCACCATGCGTGCCCGGTAGTGCGCCGACTGGTAGAGCATCGCCTTGCCGGACACGTGGAACGCCGGGTACATCGCGTAGTAGCCCTCGCCCGGCCCGACGAAGTCGTCCGGCGTCGTGGTCACGAACGACCACAGCGTTCCCCACGGCATCAGGACGCCCTTCGACGGTCCCGTGGTACCCGACGTGTAGATGACGGCGGCGACGTCCCAGTACTCGGGACCGCGGAAGTCGGCGGCGGGCTCGGCGCGCGCGAAGAACTCGTCGCCACGCACCACGCGCGCGGGGAGCGGCGGGAGGTCGCCGCTCGCGTCGGGTACCACGACGGTCTCGAGGTTCGGCAGCTCGTGCGCCACGCCGGCCAACGCCTCCACGAACCGCTCGCTGATCACGACGGTGCGGGCGCCCGAGTCGGTGACGAGATATCGGAGCATGTCGCCGCGGTACATCGTGTTCGTGGGCACCTCGGTGGCGCCGAGCCAGCACAGCCCGATCCACGCGTGGAACGCGTCGAACGAATTGGGCAGCATCGTGACCACGTGCTCGCCGGGCTCGACACCGCAGCGCCGGTACGCATCGGCCCAGCGCAGGTTGGTCTCGTGCAGGTCGCGGCGGGTCTCGACGCCACCGGCGACGTCCTGCATCGCGATCGCACCGGGCTCGTCCCGCGCCAGCCGGGCGAGCAGGTGTGGCAGCACGAACTCCCGGTCGAGCACGGTCGTCCCCCGAGTGAATCGTCGTTCACGGGAGTGTACGTTTCCGCGGTGGTCGACTACCCGGGGCTCCTCGCCGACCTCGACGCCGAGGAAACCGAGCTCGACGCGATCGTCGCAGGGATCGACGACGACGCGTGGCTCGCGCCGACGCCGGCCGCGGGCTGGGACGTGCGCGACTCGATCGCCCACCTCGCCTACAGCGAGGAGCTCGCGGCCACCGCGCTGTCGGATCCCGAGGCGTTCCAGGAACGGTTGCGCGCCATGCTGGCCGACCTCCGCGCCACCGAAGAGGGAATGCTGCGCGAAGGGCGGGCACGCCCCGGACACGAGGTGCTCGGCTGGTGGCGCGCCGAGCGCCGCCGCGTCCTCGAGAACCTGCGCGGCCGGGAGCCGAGCGAACGCGTCGCGTGGATCACGGGTCCGATGTCGGCAGTGTCGTTCGCGACCGCGCGTCTCATGGAGACATGGGCACACGGGCAGGACGTGCTCGAAGCGCTGGGCGTGTCACGCGCGCGCACGGCGCGGTTGCGGCACGTGGCGGACCTCGGCGTGCGCACGCGGCCGTTCAGCTACGCGGTCCACGGCCGCACGCTCCCCGACCGTGACGTCCGCGTCGAGCTCGTCGGGCCCGACGGAGACTGCTGGGAGTGGGGCGAGTCGACGACCGACACGATCCGCGGGGACGCGCTCGACTTCTGCCTCGTGGTCACCCGACGCCGACGACCCGCCGAGACCGCGCTCGAGGTCCGCGGCCCGCTCGCCCGCGAGTGGATCGACATCGCCCAGGCGTTCGCCGGTCCTCCCGCGACGTAGCGGGCGGCGTGCGAGGATGCGCGCGCCTTCCACGCGGGCGACTGCTCCCTGCTACGACACGGGTGGGCGGCGGTCCCGCCACGGCCGCGCCGCCTCGAGCTGGGCGCACACCTGGAGCAGCGCCCCTTCCGCGGCGGGACGCGCGACGACCTGCACGCCCACCGGGAGGCCGTCGCCGTCCTCGGCGAGCGGCACCGACGCCGCCGGCTGCCCGGTGGTGTTCCAGAGCGCGGTGAACGGCGTGAGCGCGAGGAAGCGCATCATGTCCTCGAAGCCCGCGCCGGCCATGCTGCCGACGGGCGGCGGCGGCAGCGCGAGCGTGGGTGACACGAACAGGTCGTAGTCGTCGAAGAACGCGACGGTGCGGCGCGACATCGCGTCGAGCGCGTGCGCGGCCTTCGCGTACTCCGTGGCGGGCACGAGGCGCCCCATCTCCACGAGCGTCTTCATCCACGGATCGAGGGTGTCGAGCGGTGGGTAGGGCGCGAGCTCCGCCTGCGCGGCGTGCTCGGCGGCGAAGATCACGGCCGCGCTGGTGGCCACGGGGTCGCCGTAGCCCGACGGCACGGCCTCCTCGACGTCGTGCCCGAGATCGGCGAGGAGGTGGGCTGCGTCCTCCGCCGCCCGGCGGTTGGCGGGCGCGCACTCGTCGCGCGCGACACCGGGATGC
>DASPTH010000068.1:0-6018 GCA_035623515.1 Acidimicrobiia bacterium | reverse complement strand
CATGAACTCGGTGAGCGGATCGTAGGACTCGGTGCGCCGGTCGTAGATCAGGTCGAGGGTGACGTCGCGCACCTGGTCGTCGATGCGGTGCATCGGCAGGATGCGCGCCGCGTGCACGATCGCCGCGTCGAGACCGGCCTCCCGGCACTCGTGCAGGAACACGCTGTTGAGCACGTGGCGCCCCGCAGGCTTGAACCCGAAGCTGATGTTCGAGAGCCCGAGCACGGTCCACACATCGGAGAGCTCCGCCTTGATGCGCCGGATGCCCTCGATGGTCTCGACGCCGTCCTTGCGGCTCTCCTCGATGCCGGTCGCGAGCGTGAGCGTGTTGCAGTCGAACAGCAGGTCGGACGGCTCGATGCCGTACCGGTCGACGGCCAGGTCGCGGATCCGCCGTGCGATCTCGAACTTGCGGTCGGCCGTTCGCGCCTGCCCCTGTTCGTCGATGCACATGCACACGACGGCCGCGCCGTACTCGCGTGCGAGCGACATCACGCGGTCGAAGCGCTTTCCCGGCGCCTCACCCTCCTCGAGGTTGGCCGAGTTGAGGACGGCCTTCCCACCGATGTGCTGGAGCCCGGCCTCGATGACCTGGGGCTCGGTGGAGTCGAGCACGAGCGGCAGGCCGGCCTGGGTGGCGACGCGGCCGGCGATCTCCGCCATGTCGACGCGACCGTCGCGCCCGACGTAGTCGACGCAGAGGTCGAGCACGTGCGCGCCTTCCTTCACCTGCTCGCGTGCCAGCTGCACACACGTGTCCCAGTCGCCGTCGATCATGGCGGTGCGGAACTTCTTGGAGCTGTTCGCGTTCATCCGCTCGCCGATGGCGAGGTACGCGGTGTCCTGGTGGAAGGTCACAGGGCTGTAGATCGACGCGCACGCAGGTTCGAACTCGATGTTTCGCGGCACCGGCGCGCGCGTGCCGATTCGCTCGACGACCGCTCGGAGATGCGCGGGCGTGGTGCCACAGCAGCCGCCCACGATGTTGAGGCCGAACTCGGACACGAACCGGTCGTGGGCGTCCGCGAGCACTTCGGGTGTGAGGTCGTAGTGCTCGTGCCCGTCCACGACCGACGGCAGACCGGCGTTGGGGAGGCACGACAGGAGCGTGCGCGCGTGGTGCGAGAGGTAACGCAGGTGCTCGGTCATCTCGGCGGGCCCGGTGGCGCAGTTCAGGCCGATCACGTCCGGCCGCATCGCCTCGAGCGTGGTGAGGGCGGCCCCGATCTCGGAGCCGAGCAGCAGGCGGCCGGTGGTCTCCACCGTGACCTGCACCATCAACGGCACCTCACGCCCCGCGGTGGCCATGGCGCGGCGAGCGGCGACGATCGCGGCCTTGCCCTGCAGGAGGTCCTGCACCGTCTCGACGAGGAGCACGTCGACGCCGCCCGCGAGCAATCCCTCGATCTGGGTCACGTACGAGTCGCGCAGGTCGGCGAAGGCGATGTGACCGAGGGTCGGGAGCTTCGTGCCCGGCCCGATCGAACCGATCACGAACCGGGGCCGCTCGGGCGTCGCGAACTCGGCGGCCACGCCCTTCGCGAGGCGCGCCGCAGCCTCGTTGATCTCGTATGCCTTGTCCTGGATCCCGTACTCGGCGAGCACGACGCCGAACGCGCCGAACGTCGCCGTCTCGACCGCGTCGACCCCGACGTCGAAGTACTCGCGGTGCATCCTCGCGATGAGGTCGGGACGCGACAGCACGACGTGCTCGTTGCAGCCTTCGAGTGCCTCACCGCCGAAGTCGTCGGGGCCGAGGTGCTGCGCCTGGACCCAGGTGCCGAAAGCGCCGTCGAAGATCAGGACGCGTTCGCGCAGGGCGTCGAGAAAGTCGGACATTCGTCGCCAGGGTACCGGAGTCGCTTGTGGGCGCTTTCGGTCATTCTGCGGCGACCGGTGCCGGCGCGCGGCGGTGTCGCTTCGACACGCGCACCGCGTGATCCGCACGCGCCCACAGCTCCCGGTCGCCCGAGCTGTCGCCGTACGCCCACACGTACGCCTGCTCGTCGTCCAGCCAGGCTTCGAGCCGCCGCGCCTTCTCGGGCCCGCGCACGTTGGCCCCTGCCAGCCGCCCGGTGAGCTTGCCGTCGCGACCGACCTCGAGCTCGGTCGCGAGCACGGCGTCGACGCGGAGGTGCTCGGCGACCGGCCGCACGTACACGCCGAACGACGCGGTGACGACCACGAGTCGGTGGCCCTGCGTGCGGTGCCAGTCGACGCGCTCCACGGTGTCGGTCCGGAGGTGGCGGCGGAGGACGTCGAAGGCGAAGGCGCGTCCGATGACGGCGAGCCGCTCGGCGTCGTAGCCCGCCAACAGGCGGCGCACGACCTCGGCCTTCAACGTGTTCCGGCTCCACGGCTGCCCGCCGGGCGTGGCGAGGCGGGCCCCGCTCGCCGCCAGCGCCTGGACCACGGCGCCGGTTCCCGCGACCCGGCAGAGGAAGGGCACGAGGTTGTCGCGCGTGGACAGTGTGCCGTCGAAGTCGAAGGCGGCCACCACTGACCGTGCCTCGCGCGTGTGCGGAACCCCGGGAACGACGGCCATTCGACCACGCAGCGTAGTGAAGCGCTCCGGCTCAGTCGGCGATCAACTCGATGCGGTTCCCGAAGGGGTCGTCGACGTAGCAGTGGCGCATGCCGGGCTGGTCGTCCTCCCAGCGGGGTTCGATGCCGGCGTCGGCGAGCAGGGCGGCGAGGGCGTCGAGGTCCTCGACGACGAGCGCCGGGTGCGCCTTCTTGGCGGGGCGGAAGTCGGCGTCGACCCCGAGGTGCACCTGCACGTCGCCGCTCGCGTACCAGCGACCGCCGCGCGCCGCGAGCAGGGGAGGCTTGGGGAGCACCTCGAACCCGAGGAGGTCGCGGTAGAAGGCGTCGGCGTCTTCCTCCCGCCCGGCGGGCATGGCGAGCTGCACGTGGTCGAGTCGCGAGATGCTCATGACGCAGCGAATACGAGTGGCGGCTTCGGGGAGATTGCCACGAGGGGAGGCAACCGCGTGCCGTGTGGTCTGGAGTTACCCTCTCGACCGTGTCCGCGCAGGGGCCCGGACGGGGAATGGGCGTGGCCGAGCTGCCGTCGGGGACCGTGACCTTCATGTTCACCGACCTCGAGGGCTCGACTCGCCTCTGGGAGGAGCACCCGGACGCGATGCAGCCCGCGTTGGCACGCCACGACGAGTTGGTACGCGCGGCGATCGACGCGTACGACGGCTACGTCGTGAAGGCCACCGGCGACGGCTTCCACGCCGCGTTCGCAACGGCACAGCACGCGGTCTCGGCCGCGGTCCGGGCCCAGCAGGCGTTGGCCGAGGAGACGTGGGTGGGCACCGGAGCGCTCCGCGTGCGGATGGGCGTTCACACCGGATCGGCCGAACAGCGAGACGGCGACTACTTCGGCCCCGCGCTGAACCGGGCGGCGCGGCTGATGGGCGTCGCGCACGGCGGTCAAGTGGTGGTGTCGCAGGCGACCGCCGATCTCGCCCGTGACGCGCTGCCCGGCGACGTGCAGTTGACCGATCTCGGCGAGCACCGTCTCCGCGACCTGTCGCGGCCCGAGCACGTGTACCAGGTGAACGGGCCGGGGATGGTGCGCGAGTTCGCGTCGCTCACGTCGGTGGACGCGTTCCCCGGCAACCTGCCCTTGCAAGTCAGCTCGTTCATCGGTCGCGAGCGTGAGCTCGGACGGATCGCCGACGCACTGAACGAGGCGCGCGTCGTCACGTTGACCGGCGTCGGCGGTGTGGGCAAGACGCGACTCGCGTACCAGGCCGCCGCCGATGCGCTGCCCCAGTTCCGGGAGGGTGCGTGGCTGTGCGAGCTGGCGGCGGTGCGCGATGCCGAAGGGGTCGCCGACGCGGCGGCGGCAGTGTTCGGGCTGACGGCGCGCGCGGGGCAGACCGTCGAGGAGGCGCTGGTCGAGTTCTTCGGGACCAAGCAGCTGCTCCTCGTGATCGACAACTGCGAGCACCTCCTCGAGCCGGTCGCGGAGCTCGTCGAGAACATCGAGCGCTCGTGCGCGGGGATTGTGGTGCTGGCGACCAGCCGCGAAGGCCTCGCCGTCGATGGGGAACGGGTCGTCCCGGTGCCGTCGTTGCCCGGACCGCCGGCAGACGCGCCACTCGACGACATCGCGCGCTGTGAATCGGTCCGCCTCTTCGTCGACCGTGCGCGCGGAATCGACCCCGACTTCGCGCTCAGCGCGCAGAACGCCGCCGACGTGGTGCAGGTGTGCCGTCGCCTCGACGGCGTGCCGCTCGCCATCGAGCTCGCCGCCGCGCGCGTGAACGCGATGAACCCGCGCGAGCTGGCGCGCGGGCTCGACCGGCGCTTCGAGACACTTGCCGGCGGGAGGCGGCGCGCGGTCCAGCGGCACCAGACGCTGCGCGCCACGATCGACTGGTCCTACGACCTGCTCTCCGAACCGGAACAGCGACTCCTGGCGCGCTTGGCGGTGTTCGCGGGTGGGTGCACCCGGGATGCGGCGCAAGCGGTCTGCGCGGGTGACCCGATCGAGGCCGATCGGGTGTTCGAGCTGCTCGCCGGACTCGTCAGCCGCTCGCTGGTCGTGGCCGAGCGCGAATCGGCGGAGACGCGCTACCGCCTGCTCGAGACGATCCGCGAGTACGGCGAGGACCGCCTCGCGGAGTGTGGTGAGACCGACGCGTCGAGGAGACGCCATGCCGAGTACTTCACGCAGTTTGCCGGCACCATCTCCGGCGTGATCGCCGGCCCGCAGCAGATCGAAGCCGCGCGACGCCTCGCCGCGGAGGACGAGAACATGCTCGCCGCCGAGAACTATGCCGTCGACGTCGACGACGTCGACCTCGCGCTCCGGCTCGTCCGCAACACACCGGCCTCGACGCTGCAGACCGGCTTCGTGACGTCCGTACCGGTCGAACCGCTGTTGGGCCTCCCCGGCGCGCCGGAGCACCCTCTGTACCCCTACGCGCTCGCCATCGCGGCGATCCAGGCAGCCGCGCGGGGTGAGGGTTCCGCCGCGAGGGCGCGCGGTCGCGACGCGCTCGAGGCGGCGGGGCGCCTCGAGCCCGACGACCGTCTGCTCGTTCAGATGATGGTCTCGAACGTGCACAGCATGGTCGCGTACGCCGCCGGCGACCTGCACACCGCGGCCGAGCACGTGAGACGCGCTACGGAGATCGCCCGCGAGCGAGGGCAGCGCGCCTTCATCGCGGTGTCGCTCGGTTCCGGCGCGATGTACCACGCCATGGCGGGCGAGGACGACACTGCGGTGGCGCTCGCAACCGAAGGTCTCGCCGTCGCCCGCCAGCTCGACATGCCGACCGCCATCGCGATCTGCCTGACTGCGCTCGCGGGCGCGGTGGCCGACTCCGAACCCGAGCGGGCTCGTGCCCTGCTCCGCGAGAGCCTCGAGCTCGAGGCGCGTCTGGAGTACGAGGCATGGGCGGAGATCACGCAGACCGCACTGATCAGCGCCCGACTCGGCGACTGGCCGCAGACGCTCGATCTCGCCTCGCGCGCGATCCGGTACCTCCACTGGACCGGTGAACGGCCCCTGGTCGCGGCCATGCTCAACGTCGCCGCGCGTGCGCTCGCCGACACCGAAGCGGAGGCCGCCGTCGTGATCCAGGGCGCGGCGTACACGTTTGCGACCCCGCCGACTTCGGCGTCCGCGCCGGCGGACGTGGTCCCTCCGCTTTCCGATGCTCCGCAACCTCGCGCAGCTTCGTTCGTCACCACGCTTCGCCGCGAGACCACCGGACACCTGCGCGAGCGTCTCGGGCAGCAGCGTTTCGACGAGCTGCGTGCGGAGGGCCGCGGCATGGACGGCGACGCGGCCGTTGCCTACGTGCTCGACGCGATCACCCGCGCTCAGCGGCGTGGTGCGTGAAGCTCCGCTCGGCGACGAGCTCGCAGACCTGGATCGAGTACTCGGCGTACCAGTGCTCTCGTCCGCGCTCCTGGGCGGCGCGGTGGGCGGGGTCGTCGCGCCAGGCGTCGTGCGCGGCGCGTGACGCGAAGGTGATCAACGACACCCGCTCG
>DASPTH010000067.1:0-6004 GCA_035623515.1 Acidimicrobiia bacterium | reverse complement strand
GTTCCCGTGGTCGTGTTCCGCAGCGGGGAGAGCGACATGGCCCACACCCGCACCACCTCGGAGCGCATCGCGACGGGGCTCCGGGGCGCGCGTCTCGTGGAACCGCCGTGGGGCGACACCGAGTGGAACGAGCGCAGCGCGGAGTACGCGGCGAGCGGCAACACCACCGGGCTGTTCGTGCGGTGGCCCCTCCTCGTCCCGCAGCTCGTCGAGTGGGCCGACGAGCTGGTCGGCGGCTCTCGCTCCGCGTCGCCGACCGGCTAACCGACGGACACCGGCAGGGTCTTCCACCCGCGCACCACCGACGAGTCGAGCTCGGCGTGCTCGAGATCGACCACCCAATCCGGGAACCGCGAAAGCACCTCGTCGAGGGCGACACGACCCTCGACTCGAGCGAGGGCAGCGCCCAGGCAGAAGTGGATCCCGTACCCGAAGGTGAGGTGGTGGCCGATCGTGCGGTGGATGTCGAACCGGTCGCCGTCGGGTGGGAACACGCGATGGTCACGGTTGGCGGCGCCGCGCAACAACATGAGGGCGTTCCCGGCCGGCACCGTGCGGCCGTGGAGCTCCACGTCGCGGGTCACGTACCGGCACCCGTTGATCGACGGCGGCTCGAAGCGCAGGATCTCTTCGATCGCGTTCGGGATCAGCGACCGGTCCGCGACCAATTCCCGGCGCTGGTCGGGATGGTCGCCGAGCACCTTCCCCGTCCAGCCGATCAACCGGTTGGTCGTCTCGTTGCCGGCCGAGGCGAGCAGGTTGACGAAGGTGAGGATCTCCTCGCGGGACAACCGCCGGATCGTCCCGGTCTCGTCCTCGAACTCGGAGTCGACGAGCTCCGTCATGAGGTCGTCGGACGGATGGCGCGCCCGCCAGTCGAGGTACTCGCCGAAGTGCGTCTCGTCGGTGAACCGTCCCGCGGTGTACTGCGCGGGCTGACCGGGCTCGCGATGCAGTCGCGCGTCGGCGCGCTGGCGGATCGCCTCCTGGTCGCGCTCCGGGATCCCGAGCAGCATGCCGATCACGCGCATCGGCATCCGGGCGCCGAGATCGGCCACGAAGTCGAACCGGTCGCCGTCGACGAGCGGATCGAGGACGGCGGCGCAGTACCGGCGGATCTGCGGCTCCAGGGCGTCCATCTTCCGGGCCGTGAAGACCCGGGCGAGCAGTCCCCGGTGCGCCGTGTGCACCGGTGGGTCCTCCATGATGAAGAAGCCCTGCGGTACCGGGAAGTTCGACTGGATGGCCTCGAGCACGCCTCCGCGGGCGGAGCTGAACGTGACGTGGTCGACGAAGCCCGCCTCGACGTCGGCGAACCGGCTCAGGGCGTAGAAGTCGTAGTGCTCGTTGTAATAGAGAGGTGACTCCTCCCGCAGTCGACGGAAGACGGGATACGGGTCGGCGTGGATGTCGGCGTCGTAGGGGTCGTAGTAGACGCTGCTGCTGTTCGACAGTGCCATCGTTCCTCCGGCAGGCGTCTCGCCCGCCGCACCGTAGCGCCGTGCGGGTCGTCACCAATCTGACGATCGATCACCGCGGCCGGGTGTACCCGTCCTGGTGACCGGGGACTCGATCGTCGGATCGGCCGGGGAGGAGCGCCCGGACTGCCTCGATCGGATCGGCCGCCTCGGCGGCCTTGTCGTCGCGGTAACGCCGGAGCCGCGCGAAGCGCAGCGCGACACCGCCCGGGTAGCGGCTCGACGCCTGGACACCGTCGAGCGCGATCTCGACGACCAGCTCGGGGCGCACGTACACGGTGATCCCGTCGCGGCCGACCTCGCGCGCCAGGAGCTGCTCCGTCTGCCATGCGAGGGTGGCGTCGGTGAGGCCCTTGAACGTCTTGCCGACCATGACGAACGTGCCGTCGGGGCCGCGCGCGCCGAGGTGCAGGTTCGACAGCCACCCGCGCCGCCGGCCGTGCCCCCACTCGGCCGCGAGCACCACGAGATCGAGCGTGTGCACCGGCTTCACCTTGCGCCATGCGCCACCGCGGCGACCGGCGTCGTAGGTCGAGTCGAGCGCCTTCACCATCACGCCCTCGTGCCCGGATGCGAGCGCCCGGTCCAGGAACGCCGCCGCCTCGTCGGGTGAGGCGGTGACGAGGCCCGGGACGAGGCGGTCGCCTGCGAGCGCGTGCACCACCTCGAGTCGCTCACCGAGCGGCCGGTCGATGAGGTCGTCACCGTCGAGGTGCAGCACGTCGAAGAAGAACGCGTCGAGTGGCCCGGCGGCGCCCCCGACGGTGTCGCGCTCGCGCCCGAAGGAGCTCATCGTGTCCTGGAACGCGTGGGGCTGGGCGTCGTCGTCGACGCCGATCGCCTCGCCGTCGAGCACGACCGCGCGTACCGGCAACGTGCGCGTCCAGTCGACGACGCCCGGCAGTCGACCGGTGACGTCGTTGAGGTTCCGCGTGTAGATCCGCACGTCGTCGTCGAGGCGGTGCACCTGGATGCGCGCGCCGTCGAGCTTCCACTCGACCGACGCGGCACCGACGTCGGCGAGCGCGGTGTCGACATCAGGCGCGCCGGCTGCCAGCATCGGGAGGACGCCGCGGCCCACCTCGAGCCCGATGCGGCGCAGTCCGGCGGCGCCTTCGGTGCGCGCGACCACGGCAACCCGGCCGAGATCCCCCGACAGCATCACGGCGCGGCGGACGAGCGCGGCGGGTACGGCCGCGGCGCGAGCGACGGCATCGCTCATGAGGCCGGCCAGCGCGCCCTGGCGCAATTCGCCGACGAGCAGGCGCCGGACGAAGTCGGCTTCTGCGGGGGTGGCGCGACCGAGCAGCTCGCGAAGGATCGTCTCGCGACCGGCCACCGAACCGCCGCCCGTCGTCAGCGCGATGCGGTCGAGGGCGCGGTCGACGTCGGCGATCGAGAGCGTCGGCTCGGGCGCCGGCGTGACGTCGAGGCGGAACACGGTGGCCCAACCCACGCCCACGCGGCCCTGGCGAGGCTCGCCCGTCAGGAAGGCGACCGCGGCCCCGACCTCGACGGGCGCGAGCCGGCCGAGCAGCTCGGCGAGCGCCGCGATCTTGGTCGAGCGGGACCGCGTGGAGGCAACCGCGTCCGACGTCGCCACGACGTCAGCGAACAACACGGCGCCAGTGTGTCAGCGGGCGCTCGCACCATGTTCGCGCAGCGCGGGCACGATGTCGCCGAAGAGTCGGTCGACGACGGGTTGCGGGTCGGCACCGGCGGTGGCCGGGCTGAAGACGAAGTGCCGTGCCCCGGCGGCGTGGAAGGCCCGCAGCTTCTCGGTCACTTCGTCGACGGTCCCGGCGGCGGCGACGCGGTCGACCATCGGTCGGAAGTCCTGGTCGTAGGTGCCACCCATCGAGCGCGCCGCCTCCTCGCGCGCGGCGTCGCCGTCGGGGTTCACGTTCACGAAGACCCACACGTACCACTCGAACGTCGACAGGTCGCGGCCGGCGTCGGCGGCTGCGTGCGTGACGGTCTCGACCGACGCGGCGTACCGGCGCGGCGAGTAGAGGTAGGGGAACCATCCGTCACCGAGGTGCGCGGCGCGGCGCATCGCAGGTTCCTTGCGCCCGGCCACCACGATCGGCGGGCCACCCGGCTGCGCGGGCGGCGGGTGGATCCGCACGTCGTCCATCGAGTAGTAGCGCCCGTGGTGGGTGATCTCCTCGGCGGTCCAGAGCCGCCTGATCAACGGGATCATCTCGTCGGTGCGGCGGCCGCGCTCGTTGATCGGCACCTCGCACGCGCGGAACTCCTGCGGGTACTCCCCGCCGACCCCGATGCCGAGGATCACGCGTCCGTCGGTGGCGCGGTCGAGGTCGGCAATCTGCTTGGCGACGAGCGCCGGGGGATAGAGCGGCAGCAACAGGATCGACGTGCCGACCTTCACGCGCTCGGTGAGCGCGGCCAGCCGGGCCAGCCCCATCATTGCTTCGGGACTCGGGTTGCGTGACGCGACGTGACCACCGACCCACAGCGAGTCGACCGCTTCACCCTCGAGCTTCTCGACACGGCGCCGGTCGCCCATGGCGACGAGCCCGATGCGAACGTCCGTGCTACTGCCAGCCGTCAACGGAGCACCTCCGAGATCTCGGCGCGCTCGCGAGGCGACAACTGCAAGAGTGTCCCGAGCACGTAGTCGTTGTCCTGCCCGATGCGCGGTCCGTGACGGACGCCGCAGTCGAGATCGCTGAAGAGCCACGGCGCACGCATGACGCGGGTGCGCCCGATGTCCGGGTGCTCGACGTCCACGAAGACCTCCCGAGCGGCGACGTGTGGATCGTCGGCCAGCGCCTCGTTCGTCATGACGGCCATGGCGGGGACACCGGCCGCCTGGAGCGTCTCGAACGCGTCGCGTGACGAGCGCTCGCGCGTCCACGCCGTGATGGCATCGGCAACGAGCGTGTCGGCGGCTCGGCGCGCGTCGGCGGTCGGGTAGGCGCGCGCCCATTCCTCTCGGCCGAGCACCCGGCAGAGCGCGGCCCACTCTGTGTCGTCACCGACCGCGACCGCGACCCAGTCGTCGGCGCCGGCCGCTGGGTACACGTCGTGAGGGGCCAGGTCGCGATGCCGGTTGCCGACGCGGACGTCCCACGCGACGCCGAGTTGGTGGGCGAGCAACGCGTCCGGCGAGCTGGCGACGACGACCTCCCGCGACGCGAGGTCGATGTGCTGGCCCACGCCGGTCCGCGCCCGGTAGAGGAGTGCGGCGAGGATCGCCACCGCCATCGCGTTGGCGCTGCGATAGTCGGTCGACTCGCCGATCTCCGTCGGCGGCCCGTCGGGGTAGCCGGTCTGCTCGGACAGCCCGCCGGTGGCACCGAAGATGCTCGCCAGCCCCGCGGCGAGCGCGTCGGGCCCGGTGGAGCCGTTCGCCGACGACGACACGACGACCAGGTCGGGCCGCCGCTCGAGCAGCGCCCCCGGCCCGAGGCCGAACCTCGCCATGACGCCGGGCCGGAAGTTGTCGGCCACCACATCGGCCCAGTCGACGAGGCGGTGGACGAGCGCGAGGCCGTCCTCTTGTGAGAGGTCGACCCGGAAGGAGCGCTTGTTGAGATTGAGCTCGTTGAAGTTGGGCGAACGGTCGATCCCCCCGTAGTCGGCCAGGAAGCCGCGCCGGGCCGGGTCGGGCCGGCCGGCCGTCTCGACCTTCACGACCTCGGCACCGAGGAGCGCGAGGAGGCACGTCGCGTACGGACCGGCGGCCGCCCAGGTGAAGTCGAGCACGCGCACGCCGACGAGTCCCCGCCCCGGCGCGAGCGCGGGATGTCCGGCGCGGGCGCGGCGAAAACCGCTCGACGAGCCCAGGGCGGGCGCGGCCCGCACCTCCGCGGGCGTTGCCGACAGTCGGTAGGGCGGCCCGGGCACGCGCAGGATCCCGCCGCGACCGTCGTCGACGTCACGGAAGAACGCTCGGTGCTCGAGCTGGGGCGACGACAAGAGCTCGGACGGCAGCGTGTAGGCGCCGACGGGACAGCCGAGCGGCGTGAGGATGCGCACGACGTCGGCCTTGTCGCGCGCCGTGCACCACGCCAACAGCGCCTCGGCGGCGGCCGCCATGTCGGCGGCCCGCGCCGCCGCGGTCGCGACGCGCGGATCGGCGAGCCCGTCCGCGTCCGGTGATGCGGCGAGCGCGTCCCACTGATCGGGCGTGAGCCCCACGAGCTGCACCCAGCCGTCACGGCACGCGACCATCCCGAGGAACCCGTACCGGCTGCCCTCCCGGTGGAGCGTGACACCGTCGTTGTTGAACCGGCTCAGCCGGGTGCGGTTGAGCGTCAGCTCCGACTCCTGCACCGACACGTCGACCCGCTGCCCGCGGCCGGTCCTCGACCGGTCGTAGCACGCGGCGAGCACGGCCACGGCTGCGTTCCAGCCCGCGTCGTACTCGGCGATGTCGCTCCCGATCTGGATCGGCGGACGCTCGGGGAAGAGCTTCCAGCCCGGGCCACTCGGCAGGATCGACCCCTCGCCGCCGGCGTGGAACGTGACGAGGTGCGGGCCTCGGTACCCGGCGTACG
>DASPTH010000004.1:0-14859 GCA_035623515.1 Acidimicrobiia bacterium | reverse complement strand
GCTCGCGCGCCGCCTGGCTCGTTGCCCAGCGCTCGATCGACGACCCGGGCCTGCAGCGACGATGCCTCGAGGCGCTCGAGCTCGCGATCACGCACGGCGACGCCGACCCCGTACACGGCGCATTCCTCCTCGACCGGGTACGGATGGCCGACGGTCTCGACCAGCTCTACGGCTCGCAGTTCGTGCTCGACGAGGACGGCGACCTCGTGCCGTGGCCGGTCGACGACGTGGCAGCCGTCGAGCACCGCCGCCGCCGCTTGGGCCTCCCCGCGTTCTCGGAGCACGCGGCCGACATGGCCGCGCAGTGGCGAGCCCGCCGCGGTCAGCCCGACAGCGAGCGGTCCTCGGCCGCGCGCCAGCAGTACCACGCCGCCACCGACCGGTAGGGGCGGAGCGGCTCACCGAGCGGATCGAGCGCCCGCGCGGTGGGCAGCTCGGCCAGTCCGTAGACGCGCGCATAGCCCTTGCGCACTCCGAAGTCGTCGACCGGCCACACGTCGAGGCGTCCGAGCTGGAACATGAGGAACATCTCCGCGGTCCAGCGGCCGATGCCGCGCACCTGCGTCAGCTCGGCGACGACCCGATCGTCGGGACGGCGCGCGATCCGGTCGAGCGCAACGGTTCCCGCAACGACGTGCTGCGCGAGATCGCGGATCGACGCGATCTTCGCCGCCGACAGCCCGGCAGCGCGCAGCGCATCGTCGGGCGCTGCGAGAACTGCCTCCGGTGTCGGCGTGCCGTCGAAGAGCGCTTCGAAGCGTCCGTGGATCGCGCGCGCCGCGCTGCCGGCGAGTTGCTGGTAGCAGATTGCGCGTGCCAGCTCGGCAAAGTGCGTGCGGCGCGGCCGGCCGCGTCGCAACTCGGCCGGTCCGAACGTCTCGACCATGAGCGCGAACTCGGGCGCGCGCCGAGCGAGCTCGGCACTCGCCTCCAGAACTTCTCGACGGGCCACGGCCGCGCACCGTATCCTGCGCCAGCACTACCCTCTTGCCCTCGTGAGGCTCCGCGCTCGTTCCGCCCTCGTTGCTGCCGCGCTCGTCGCGGTGCTCGGTGCGGCATGCGGCGGCGGAGGCGGTGACGCGACGCTCGGCCCCGAGGTCGCCCCCTCCACGGCCGCCGTACCCACGGCGCCCGCGGGTCCGCCGCTCGCCTACGTCGCCCAGGCGATCGTCCCGAAGCTCGGCATCTACAGCCAGCCGGGCGACGCGACCGCGGCGCGCGAGCTCGACAACCCGTGGGTCGTCGATCCCGACTACCCCGACCAGACGGTGCCGCAGGTCTTCCTCGTCGAGCAGCGGCGCGCCGACGGCTGGGCGCAGGTCCTGCTGCCCGTCCGCCCCAATGGCAGTACCGGCTGGGTGCGCACGTCCGACGTGCACATCACCGCGAACCCTTACCGCGTCGTCGTCGAGCTCGGTGCGCACCGCATCACCGTGCAGCAGGGCGACACCGTCCTGTACACCGGGCCGGTGGCCGTCGGCGCCCCCGACACACCAACGCCAACCGGCACCTACTACGTGCGCGTCGAGGTCAAGGCGATCGACCCCACGACGGTGTACGGCCCGTACGCATGGGGCCTGTCGAGCCACTCCGACGCGCTCGAGTCCTTCAACGGTGGCGACGGCGAGATCGGCATCCACGGTAACAACGACGCGTCGGTGCTCGGCCAGAACGTCACCCACGGGTGCGTGCGCATGGACAACGACGCCATCACGAACCTCACGAAGACGTTGCCGCTCGGGACCCCGGTCACGATCGAGGCCTGAGCAGGCGGCGGCGGACGATGCAGATCGAGCGCTCGACGATCCTGGTGACCGGGGCGTCGTCGGGCATCGGCGCCGCCCTGGCGGAGCTGCTCGCAGGACGAGGCGCGACGGTCGGGCTCGTCGCCCGCCGCCAGGCACGGCTCGAGGAGGTGCTCGCGCGCTGCCGCCAGCACGCGCCGGGTTCGCGCGCTTGGGTCGCCGACCTCGCCGACCTCGCACACGCCGAAGAAGTCGCGCGCGAGGCATGGGACGCGTTCGGTGCGCTCGACTGCCTGGTGAACAACGCCGGCATCCCGAAGCGCACACCCGTCACCCGGCTCACTCCCGAAGCGATCGCCCACGTGATGGACGTGAACTTCCACGCCCCGGTGCGGATGACGCTCGCCCTCCTGCCGCGTTGGTTGGAACGCGGGTCCGGGTGCGTCGTCAACGTCACGAGCCTGGGCGGGCGCATCCCGATCGCCAACGAAGCCGCGTACTGCGCCAGCAAGTTCGCGCTCACGGGTTGGAGCGAGGTGATGGCGGTCGACCTCCACGGCACCGGCGTCGAGGTGAAGCTCGCGCTCCCGGGACCCATCGAGACCGAGATCTGGGACCAACCCGACAACGATCCCGCCGCGTTCACCGGGCCGTTCGTGTCGGCGCGCGACTGCGCGCTCTCGATCATCGCCGCCATCGAGAGCGACGGCTTCGAGTACTACGTGCCCCCCGAGATGCCGGGCGGCTTCGGCATGCAGCACGACATCGTCGTGAGCAAGACGACGAACACCGACGCGTACGTGTCGCTCATGGGGCAACTGCACGAGTCACAGCAGGAGGCGTCGGGGTGAGGGCCCTCGTGTTCGGCGTCGATCCCGGCCAGTTGCCGGAGCTCCCCACCGGCGCGTCCCGGAACCCGCTGCTCGAAGGGCTGGCGGCCACGCCGATGGCGCTCCAGGACGTGCCCGACCCGACGGTGCGCGACCCCGACTGGGTCGTGTTGCGCACGCGGCTCACCGGGATCTGCGGATCCGACGTGCGCGATCGCGATCCTGCGCTCACTCCACCCCACTGTCGATGTCGCCGCCGTGGTCTTGCACCCGGCGCAGCAGGAGCTCGCACGCCGGCTCGGCGCGTCCGTCGTCGCCGCCGACCTCGAGCCCGAAGCCATCGTCGTCGCCCTCGCCGATTGGTCCGGCAGTGAGTTGCTACGCCCCTGGGCCGGGCTCCCCCTGACCCACCCGGGCTCGATCGACGTCGGCTACGACACCATCGGCGCGCCGCAGACGCTCGAGCTGGCGCTCCGCGTGCTCGGGTCACGGGCAACTCTGGTCGTGAGCGGGGTCCACGCGGGTGGACGCTTCGAGTGGTCACCGTGGTACTTCAAGGAGATCAGCGTCGTGGGCTCGAACGCGTTCGGCGTCGAGGAGGTCGACGGCGTCCGCAAGCACGCGATCGAGCACTACCTCGACTTCGTCACCTCGGGTCGCATCGACGTGTCCGCCATGCTCACGCACCGGTTCCGCCTGGAGGAGTGGCGCGACGCGTTCACGGCGCTCGCCGAGCAGCACGACACCGGCGCGATCAAGGTCGCGTTCGACTTCCGGTAACCCGCGGGCCACCACGTTCACGCGATCGTCACCTGGCGCCGCCGGGGGCCGTTCGGACCGGCGGTAACCTGTGCTGGCCGGAGATCGAGCGAGCCGGAGATCGACGAGCCGGAGATCGAGCGACAAGGAGATGCTCATGAGCGAGCCGCCAGCCGTCCTGCGCTACGGGGAGCGTGAGCTCGAGCTCCCCACGATCGTCGGAACCGAGGGTGAGCGGGCGCTCGACATCTCGAAGCTGCGGAGCCAGTCGGGTTACGTCACGCTCGACAACGGCTTCGTCAACACCGCATCGTGCGAATCGGCGATCACCTTCATCGACGGTGAGGCCGGCATCCTCCGTTACCGTGGCATCGACATCGAAGAGCTCG
This sequence comes from Acidimicrobiia bacterium, assembly GCA_035623515.1. Taxonomy (GTDB): domain Bacteria; phylum Actinomycetota; class Acidimicrobiia; order IMCC26256; family DASPTH01; genus DASPTH01. Next base: position 11,136 of record DASPTH010000004.1, on the reverse strand, counting down.
TGATGGTCCCGAGCCCGTCGTTCCTCGAGACCTCGTACCTGCTGATCTACGGCGAGCTCCCCACGCGGGAGCAGCTCGACGAGTTCCGCTTCGGGATCCGCAAGCACACGCTCGTACACGAGGACGTGAAGCGATTCTTCGACGGTTTCCCGAAGGACGCGCACCCGATGGCGACGCTCTCGTCCGCGGTCACCGCGTTGTCCACCTTCTACCAGGACAGCCTCGACCCGAAGGACCCCGACGAAGCCCACCTCTCGATCATCCGGCTGATGGCGAAGCTCCCGACGATCGCCGCGTACGCCTACAAGAAGTCGATCGGCCAGCCGTACATCTATCCCGACAACGGCCTCGACCTCATCGAGAACTTCCTCACGATGATGTTCGCGGTGCCGTCGGAGCGTTACGAGGTGAGCCACACCGTCGTCAACGCGCTGAAGAAGTGCCTGATCCTGCACGCCGACCACGAGCAGAACTGCTCGACCTCGACCGTCCGACTGGTCGGCTCCAGCGAGGTGAACATCTACGCCGCGATCGCCGCGGGCATCAACGCGCTCTGGGGGCCCCTCCACGGAGGCGCCAACCAGATGGTCATCGAGATGCTCGAGCAGATCCACGCCGACGGCGGCGACCTCGACAAGTACGTCAAGATGGCCAAGGATCCCGCGAACCCGTTCCGGCTCTCGGGGTTCGGCCACCGCGTCTACAAGAGCTACGACCCGCGCGCCAAGATCCTCAAGGAAGCGTGTGACGACGTTCTCACGGAGCTCGGTCGCCGCGACCACCTGCTCGACATCGCGCTCGAGCTCGAGAAGGTGGCCCTGCACGACGAGTACTTCGTGGAGCGCAAGCTCTACCCCAACGTCGACTTCTACTCAGGGCTCATCTATCGCGCGATGGGCTTCCCCACGCGCATGTTCACCGTCTTGTTCGCGATCGGCCGGCTCCCCGGCTGGCTCGCGCACTGGAAGGAGATGATGGAGAGCCCGGCCACGAAGATCGGCCGCCCGCGCCAGATCTACGTGGGCCCGACGAAGCGTCCCTACATGCCGATCGACGAGCGCGGCTAGCCGGCGCCCGCCGGGACCCGCTGGTTGTAGTCGGCCATCGCCGCGGTCGAGTCGGACGCCGCCTTCTTCACCGCCGCGTCGGGGCTCGTGCCCTGGAGGAACATGCTGTTCTCCGCGTTGCGGACGGCGTCCTTCACGGCTGCGTACGCCCCGATCACCGACCCCGCGGTCGCGGGTGTGTTGGCGCCGTCGAGCAGCTGGTCGAAGGCGACCTTGTAGCCGGGGTTCTGCGCCCAGAAGTCCTTCATCTGCGGGCTCGCGGCCGCCGACTTCACGATCGGGATGTACCCGGTGCCGATGGCCCAGGTGACCTGCGAGGCGGACGTGTCGAGGAACTTCAGGAACTGCCATGCCGCGGCCTGCTTCGCGGGCGACGACTTGTTCACCATGAACAGCTCACCGCCCTGCGCGTGCACCCCGCCCTTCCCCTCCGGGCCGGGCATCGGGCCGACGCCGAGCGACACGTTCGGGTACTGACCGGTCGCCAGCACCTGCGTGATCGTGCCGAGCGACGCGCTCGTGTCCATCGCCATCGCGAAATTCCCGTTGCCGATGCCGAGCAGGTTGTCGTACTGACTGGAGCCGCTGTCGGGGTTCGTCTCCGCGAGCCCGTCCTTCACCATCCCCGACATCCACGCGAAGAGCTCACGGCCCGTGGGGTTGTCGAAGACAGCCTTCGTCGCACGCGCCTGCCGCCCGTTGCTGTTGTTGACGAACAGCTGGTTGGCGAAGCCCAACCACTGCTCGAAGAAGCCGGGGTCGACCTTGAGACCCATCGGTGCGCCGCCGACCGCGCCACTGTCCTTCAGCTTCTGGGCGTCGCTGCGGACCTCGTCGAGCGTCGTCGGCGGCTGGGTGGGGTCGAGGCCCGCCTTCTGGAAGGCGTTCTTGTTGTAGAAGAGCACGGATCCCGACGTGTTGAACGGCATGGCGTAGACGGTGCCCTTGATGCTGACGTAGCTCAGGACCCTCGGGAGGAAGGCCGAGAAGCTGTAGTTGTCGGCCTTGGCGCAGGCCGCGGCCGGCAGGACCGTGCGGGTGTCGATCATCTGCGCCTGATCGGTGTCCTGGAGCTGCACGATGTCGGGTAGATCCCCGCTGCTGAGACCCGACTTGTACTTGGTGAAGGTGTCGTCGTAGGTGACCTGGTTCAGGAGGTTGACCTTCACCTTCGACTGCGACGAGTTGAACTGGTCGGTGAGCTTCTGCAGCGTCTGCTCGTTGGCCCGCGGCATCGAGTGCCACATCGTGATCTGGACCGTGCCCTTGGCCTTCTTCAGCGCGTCCAGCGGGCAGGTGGAGGCCGCGCCAGCCGGCGGTGCACCCGCCGCCGCGACCAGACTCGCTCCCGTCACCAGCGCGGCCGACACCATGGCCGCGAATCGCCGAGCAATCCGCCCTCGCGTCATTGCGGTTCCTTCCCCGAGACAGCTTGCGCACCCATTCTGCTCGTACTTTCCGCTCACGGGGCTTCGCCCCGGGGCGCTCGCCTCAGCCTTTCACGGCTCCGGCGGTCAGGCCCCGCACGAGTTGCTTCTGGAAGACGAGCAACAGGATCACGAGCGGGATCACCGCGATCACCGCGCCGGCGAACGTGACGTTCACCTGGTCGATGCTCAGGCCGCGCAGCTGCTTGAGCCCGATCTGGACGGTGCGGTGCGAGTCCCCGCTCGTGACCAGGAGCGGCCAGAGGTACTGGTTCCACGCGGCGAGGAACGCGAACACGGTGAGGGCCGCCACCGCAGGCCGCGCGAGGGGCACCGCGACCCGGGTGAGGAACCGGAAGTGCCCGTAGCCGTCGAGCGCGGCCGCGTCCCGCAGGTCCTGGGGCAACACCAGAAAGGCCTGCCGCATGAGGAACGCGCCGAAGCCGGTCGCGAGGAAGGGCACCGCGAGGCCCCAGTACGTGTTGAACAGCCCCAGGTCGTTCACGGTGGTGACGTTCGTGACGATCGTGACCTCGAACGGGACCATCAACGTGGCGAGGAAGACCACGAACAAGGTGCGCTTGAACGGGAACTGCAGGAACGCGAAGGCGTACCCGGCGAGGACGGCGGTGACCACCTGCCCGACCGTGATGAGGATGGTGACGATGAAGCTGTTCTTCAGGTACTCGCCCATGTGCCCCGCGTCCCAGGCGCTGCTGTAGCTGCTCCACTGCGGGTTCGTCGGGAAGAACTTCGGCGGTTGGCTCGTGATGGCGGAGGGCACGAGCAGCGAGTTCACGATCGTGATGTAGATCGGGAACAGCACGACGATCGCGAGCACGGTGAGCAGCGCGTACCGGGCGATCTTGCCGGCGACCCGGCGTCCGCGCCCCACGCCGATCCCGGCGGCCTCAACGCTCATACGTCACCCGCCGTTCGAGGAACCGGATCTGTGCCAGCGCGAGGAGCAGTGTGAGCAGGAACAACGCGATCGCGAGGACGGCCGCCTTCCCCTCGTTGCTGTTCTGGATGAGCTCCGTGTAGATGAAGTAGGTGAGGACGTTGGTCTTGTTCAGCGGCCCGCCCTGGGTGAGCAGGTCGATCTGGCCGAACGTCTGGAACGCGAAGATCGTGCCGATCACCACCGCGAAGAAGATCGTGGGCGAGAGCAGCGGCAGGGTCACGTGCCAGAACCGCGACCACGCCCCGGCGCCGTCGACGCGTGCGGCCTCGAGCAGCTCGTCGGGCACGGTCTGCAGGCCCGCCGACATCAGGATGAAGGTGAGACCGAGCGTCTGCCAGATGGTGGTGACGGCCACTGCGGGGAGCGCCCACGTGGGGTTCTGGAGGATCGGCGGGTGCGGGTTGACCCCGAGCCACGGCAGCAGACCGACCTGGGGGTTCATCAGCGTGCCGAAGATGACGGCGGCGACGGCGACCGAGGTCGCGACCGTCGACGAGAAGAAGGTGCGGTAGATCCCGATGCCGCGCAACTGCTGGTGCGCGAGCACCGCGAGCGCGAGGCCGAGCGCGATCCCGACCGGCACCGTCATCACTGCGAAGAGCACCGTGGTCTTGAGGCTGTCGAAGAAGTCGCTCGACGTGAGCACGTCCTTGTACTGGTCGAGTCCCACATAGGTCTTCGGCAGCCCCGGGAACGGCGGCGTCCGATAGAAGCCGAGGTACGCGTTGTGGATCAGCGGGTAGAAGACGAACACGCCGAAGACGAGCAACGATGGCGCGAGGAACAGGAGGGCCAGCCCCCGTTCCTTGCGCCGCGTGCTCTTGCTGACGACGCGATCGTCGCTGATCGCGGCGGTCATGTGTCGCCGTCGACGCGCGAGCCAGTGGTCGGATCGAACACGTGCAGTACCTCGGGCGCCGCGACCAACCGCACCTTCTCGTCGGGTTTCGGGACGTCGGCTTGCGAGCGTTGGCGCACGATCACGAGTTGGCCGTCGTCGAGGCGGCACGCCACGTGGCACTCGTGGCCGAGCGACTCCACTGCCGTCACCGAGGCGGTGACGCCGTCTTCACGGCCGAATCGGAGATCTTCGGGCCGCGCGCCGAGCACCACCTGATCGAGGTTCCGCGCCGCGACGGCCCGCGCGATCGGCGGCGGGAGCGGGGCGTGCCCGCCCGGCAACTCGACGACGAGCGCGCCGTCCGCCCGTTTGATGCGTCCTTCCACCGTGTTCATCGGCGGGCTCCCGATGAAGCGCGCCACGAACAGGTTCGCCGGGCGTGCGTAGACCTCTTGCGGGGGCGCAACCTGCTGGAGCACGCCGGTGTCGAGCACCGCGATGCGGTGACCCATCGTCATGGCCTCGACCTGGTCGTGCGTCACGTACAGGACCGTGGCCGACAATCGTCGCTGGAGCTCGACGAGCTCCGCGCGTGTCTGCACCCGTAGCTTGGCGTCGAGGTTCGAGAGCGGCTCGTCCATGAGGAACGCTTCGGGCCGGCGCACGATCGCACGCGCGAGTGCGACGCGCTGGCGTTGCCCGCCCGACAGCTGCGCCGGCTTGCGGTCGAGCAGCGGCGCGAGCCCCAGGCTGTCCGCGGCGTCGCTCACGAGCTGGTCGCGCTCCGTCGGCGCGACGCGCCGTGATCGCAGCGGGAACTCGATGTTGCGCCGCACCGTCATGTGCGGATACAGGGCGTAGCTCTGGAACACCATCGCGATGTCGCGGTTCTTGGCCTCGACGTCGTTCACGACGCGTTCGCCGATGCTGATCGTGCCCTCGGTCGGCGACTCGAGCCCTGCGATCATGCGCAGCGCGGTCGACTTCCCGCAGCCCGAGGGCCCGAGGAGCACGAGGAACTCCTCGTCGTGGATCTCGAGGCTCAGGTCGTCGATCGCGGTGGTTCCGTCGAACCGCTTCGTGACGTGCTCGAGGACGACGCGTGCCATCGTGCGGGCCCAGGGTCAGGTGCTCGAGTCCACGCGTTTGGGCGGCCGCCAGAACGCCCCCAGGAACACGGCGGCCCCCCCGATGCCGACGACGGCCGTCACGAGCAGGGCCTTCTTGGGTTCGAACGGGAACGCGATGTCGAACGCATGGTCGAGCGACCACTTGCCGGGGCCGAGCGTGCCGAGCGCGATCGAGAGGATCGCGACGGTCACGACGTACTCGTAGCCCTCCTTCGCGCTGCTCAGGAAGAACCCGTTCTTCAGGTGGTTCGTGAGGAACGCCACGATCATCAACGCAGCCACTCCCCCGTACATCAAGGGTGTGAGGAACCCGAGCGCCAGCGCCACCGGGATGGTGACCTCGGTGAGCGTGACGAGCTGCGCGTGGAGCGCACCCGGCTTGAGGCCCAGGCTCTCGAACCAGTTGGCCATGCCCGGCCCCGAGCGGATCGCCTTCACGTGACGCCAGCCGTGGGCAAAGATCATGATCGCGATCCACACCCGGGCGAGCAGCAGCGCGAAGTAGACGGAGTCGGCGTTCGCCTGCACCCTGACCCTCCTCGTTCGTCCACCGGAACGCGTGAGGACGCTACCCCGCTCGCCCAGCGGCTGCCGCGGAGCGCCGACTGCGGTCAGGCGTCGGCGACCCGGTGCCGGAGCCGGGGCACGAGACCGGCGCCGGCCAGCATGCGGACGGCCCGTTCCTCGCCGACATCGATCACCAGGGCCTCGCCGGGCTCCCGCCCGACCACGAAGGTGACGATGCAATCGTGGCAGGCGGCCGTGTGCCGCATCACGCACTCCGCGCAGTCGATGGTCAGCATGCCCCGGAGCATCGCACGCGGGTGTGACACCAACGCCGGGGCCCACGGCCCCGTTGCCGCGCCGACGGTCACTCGCCGTCGGCCGGTGCGTCCTCCAGCGCGATCTCCTCGATGGTGGCGCCGCTGGCGCCGCACCACCGGCACGTCACCGCCTCGACCCTCGACTCGAGGACCTCCTCGTCCTCGATCTCGAGGGCCCCGCCCACCGTGAAGTGGTGGAACTCGCGCGTGCGCCGAGTCGTCACCACGTCGAAACGGGTGAGGTTGCCGCACCCCGCGCACCGGTAGCGCACCGACACGGTGGCTACCCGGGCGCGCCGGCGCGCCGCAGCGATTTCGGGTCGTGGCGACGTTCGCGCCTGCGGTCCGCCCACCAGCGCCCGCCCTCCACGAACAGTTGCACCAGCGCCGCGGTCACGAGGGCCCACAACACGGTCACGATCGCGAGACGTGTGTAGCGGCCGCTGCCGGATCCCACGAACACGTCGAGCAGGTCGTTCTTGCGGATGAGGCCGAACTCGTACGCCGGCCAGGCGGTGAGCACGAAGCCGAGGGGCAACGCGACGACCCACGCGAGGACCCGCCAGTACCAGTGCACGCGCCGCCGCGCCGGTCGTGCGGGCGGCGCGGCGGGTGGGGCACCCGGGAGCGGAGCCTTGGGCTGCCGGCCGGCGTCGTCCGATCCGAGCGCGCTCACCGTCGCGCTCGCCCCGACCACTTCACGGCCGCGCGGGGCTCCCGGCTCCCGACGCCGCGGGGGCGGCGCCACGCCGGAGCGCGCGTCGTCCGACGGCGGCGCGGTCGGCGGTGCCGCGGTCGCGGTCTCGGTGCGGGCGACTGCGACCGATGCGGGCACCTTGAGCGCCTGCCCGCACTGCTCGCACCGGAACGTGGAGGCCGGGTCACGACCGTCGATCGGGTGCTTCGCGCCGCACGCCGGGCACTCGAGCGCCTTCGCCATCACGCGTCCCCGGACTCGCGTGCCGCGACCGTCACGCGCACGAGTGAGTCGAGGGTGGCCGCGGCCCGCCCGTCACCGAGGATCTCCCCGGCGAGCTCGACACCCCCGCGCAGGTCGTCGACGAGGTCGGCGACGAGCAGCGCGGCAGCGGCGTTCAACGCCACGATGTCGCGGATCGGGCCCGACGCGCCGGCGAGGACCTTGTGCACGATCTCGGCGTTCCCGGCGGCATCGCCGCCGGCGAGGGCGCTCCGTTCGGCATGGGGCAGGCCGACGGAAGTGGGCTCGACGTCGTAGACGGTGATCGTCCCGTCGCGGAGCTCGTGGACCGTCGACGACGTCGTGACGGTGAGCTCGTCGAGGCCGTCGTGCCCGTAGAACACGAGAGCCCGCTCGGTGCCGAGCTCCGCGAGCATCGCCACGAGCCGCTCGGCCATCGCCGGGTCGGACACGCCGACGATCTGACGCTTCACGCCCGCCGGGTTGGCAATGGGTGCCACGAAGTTGAAGGTGGTCGGCGTTCCCAGCTCGCGCCGCGCCGGAGCCGCGAAGCGCAGACCGGCGTGGAACCGCGGTGCGAAGCAGAATCCGATGCCGGCTTCTCGCACGCTGCGAGCGACTCCCACGGGTCCCAGGTCGATCACGACGCCCAGCGCCTCGAGAACGTCGGCCGATCCGCACTGCGAGGATGCGGCGCGCCCACCGTGCTTCGCGACGCGCGCACCGGCCGCGGCAGCCACGAAGGCGGCCATGGTCGACACGTTCACCGTGCCCGCCCGGTCGCCGCCGGTGCCACACGTATCGATCACGGTGCCGTCGACCCCGCTGAGGTCGACCCGCTCGGCGAACCGCAACATGGTCCGGACGAGCGCCGCGAGCTCCCCGGCCGTCTCGCCCTTGGCGCGCAACGCCACCGCGAACCCCGCGATCTGCGCGTCGGTGGCCTCGCCCGACAGGATCGACGTCATCGCCTGCTCGACGACGTCGGCGGGTAGCTCCTCGCGCCGGAGTAGACGCCCGATCGCGTCGGGCCACAGCGCTGTGCTCATACCGAGGTGGAGACTACCGGGGTGCCTCCGCGTGCCGGGCGCCGCGCCGGCGTGCGATCAGGCGGTCTTGCGACGGTGACGGATCAGACGGCGGCGCTCTCGCTCGGTGAGACCACCCCACACGCCTTCCTTCTCACGGGCGGTGATGGCGTGTTCGAGGCAGGGCTCGCGTACCGGGCACACCGCGCAGACGGCCTTTGCCTCCTCGGCCGCGTCCTCGGACGGCGGATAGAAGATGTCGGGATCGGCCCCGAGGCATCGGGCGTACTGTCGCCAGTGGTTGGTCATGAGTGGTGCCTTTTCGCTCCTGCCCCTCGACGTTCGGAGCATGGTTGCAACGATCAGTCCTTCGGCGGGTATTCCCCGGTTCCTGAGGCAGAATCGGCCAATTCGGTATCCGACGTGACCTCCGTCGGAAGCGCTCCCGACCCGTAGGATGTTGGGGGTGACGCCCGCTCATCCCGAGAGCCCGACGCGCTCCCGGGGAAGCGTTCTCGCCGTCGTCCTCGCACTTCTCGCCACCACGCCGGGCGTCCTCGCCCGGCTGAGTGGGGCGACGCTGCCGGAGGTCGTGGCCCCGATCGTGTTCGGCCTTGCCATCCTGGGTTCGGCCTTCCTCCTGGCCTGGGGTGCCGAGGTGCTCCAGCTCGACGTGTCGCAGGGCCTCGCGCTCACGGTGCTCGCGCTGATCGCGGTGCTGCCCGAGTACGCGGTCGACTTCACCTTCGCGTTCAAGGCCGGCGAGAACCCCGACAAGTTCGCCCCGCTCGCGCTCGCCAACATGACGGGAGCGAACCGGCTGCTGATCGGCATCGGGTGGTCGATGGTCGTGCTCCTCGCCGCGTGGCGCATGACGCGTATCGCGCGCCGGCGCGGCTACGAGGGCGAGATCGACACCGAGGTGAAGCTCGAGCGCCCCCACGCGATCGAGATCGCGTTCCTCGCGCTGGCGACGCTCTACTCGCTCACGCTCCCGCTGAAGAGCACGCTCACGCTCGTCGACTCGCTCGTGCTGATCACCATCTTCCTCGTGTTCGTCATTCGCATCGCCCGCTCCCCTGCCGAGGAGCCCCACCTCGTCGGCCCGGCGAAGCTCTTCGCCGGACTCCCCCCCGCCCGGCGCCGGACGGTCGTCGGGCTGTTGCTCGCGTACTCGGCGACGGTGATCTTCCTCTGCGCCGAGCCGTTCGCCGAATCGCTCGTGCACCTCGGTGAGCAGGCGGGGATCAGCACGTTCATGCTCGTGCAGTGGGTCGCGCCGCTCGCGTCCGAGGCGCCGGAGCTGATCATCGCGGGGATGTTCGCGTGGCGGCTCCAGACCAACGCCGGCTTCGGCACGTTGCTGTCGTCCAAGGTGAACCAGTGGACGCTGCTCGTCGGTTCGCTGCCGATCGTGTTCGCGATCGCGGCCGGGCACGCCTCCGGCCTCCCCCTCGACTCGCTCCAGCGCGAGGAGTTGTTCCTCACCGCCGCGCAGTCCGTGTTCGCCCTCGCGGTGCTCGCGAGCCGCAGCATCAGCGTCCGAGAAGCGTGGGCGCTGTTCGGCCTGTTCATGTTCCAGTTCGTGCTCGGCGGCGTGTTGCCCGAGGGTCTGCGCGAGTTCGAGCGGATCTCGGTCGGCATCGTCTACCTCGTGCTCGCCGCGTTGATGCTCGTGCAGCAGCGGCGCTACGTGCGGCCGCTCCTCCGCGACGGCCTCGTCGTACCCGTCGACGAGCTCTTCCACGAGGACGCCGGCGCCGCGTCGCCACAACCGGCGCCGCGCGGGGCATCATCGTGACGATGTCCGACCAGGCACCCGCGGCGTCGAGCGGCGAGGAACGCGTCGTCCAATGGCGGGCCGTCTGGATCGGCGCGCTCGTGGGGCTCGGCGTCCTCGTCGTCGTGAGCGTGATCGAGGCGATCCTCGACAACAACATCGCCAACTTCGCCGACACCGGCTGGATCTACCCGCTGTTCGTCGGCGTGCTCGTCGGCTACGCGCTCGGAGGGTACGTGGCCGGACGCGCCGCACCCGACGGCGCCCTCACGAACGGCGCCCTCGCGGGCCTCGGCTCGTTCGTGCTGTGGATCCCCGTGCGCATCGTCATCTGGCTCGTGCGCGACGAGGACAAGGGGCTCTTCACCGGGCACTCGCCGATCCTGCGCCCGGGGCAGGTGTTCGGCCACCTCGTCATCGCGGCCGCGCTCGGCATGCTCGGCGGTTGGCTGGGCGCACGCTCGCTCGCACGCGAGCGCGCACGAACGTCGGCGCAGGACGGGCCGCCGCCGTCGTAACCTGGACGACGGCAGCGAGCCGGCCGGGCGGCCGCGTGCCGGGCCGCGAGGCACCGGTCCGAGGAACGTCCGGACTCCACAGGGCACGGTGCTGGGTAACACCCAGTCGGGGCGACCCGCAGGACAGTGCAACAGAGAGCAGACCGCCGATGGCACCGTGAGGTGCACAGGCAAGGGTGAAACGGTGCGGTAAGAGCGCACCAGCACCCGGGGCGACCCGGGTGGCTCTGCAAACCCCACCGGGAGCAAGGCCGAACAGGGGAAGGGTTGCCCGCCCGCCGATCCCCGGGTAGGCCGCACGAGCCGCCGGGCAACCGGCGGCCGAGAGGGATGGCCGCCACGGACGGGTGCTCACCCGCCCGTACAGAATCCGGCGTACAGGCCGACTCGCTGCCTTCCCCTACAGCACAAGAGCTGTAGGGGAAGGTGTGGCCAAAATTGCCGATTGGCCACACAAAGGCGCGCGACCGACGGCGTTCGGAGTGTTGGCGATATACAGGCCGACAGGTCTCAGGCGTAGCAGATATCGACCGGCGCCGAGTGCTCGCACCGACGTTGCAGCGCCTCGCGCTAACGCCCGCTTAGGCCGCTGTAGACGCCACTGTCGAGGTGCTCAC
>DASPTH010000052.1:0-7789 GCA_035623515.1 Acidimicrobiia bacterium | reverse complement strand
GTTCCCTTCCCCGCCCTCAGGTTCGCGACCGGTGGCGACCTGAGCGCGGTGACGTGCCCACCCTACGACGTGATCGAGCCCGAGGATCGCGCCGCGCTCGTCGCCGCCGACCCCCACAACGCGGTCCGCCTCATCCTCCCCGACCGCTACGAGGACGCCGACCGCACGTTCCGCGCGTGGCGGGCCGACGGCACCGTGCTCGCCGACCGCACCCCGACATTCTCCCTGTACCGCATGCACTTCACCGACCACACGGACCGTCCTCGGGTGACCACCGGCGTGATCGGCGCGCTGGCGCTCGACCGCGACGCCGTGCTCCCCCACGAGCGCACACTGCCGAAGGCCAAGAGCGACCGGCTCGAGCTCTTACGAGCGACGCGGGCCAACTTCGAGCCCATCTGGGGGCTCTCGCTCGCGCCGGGGCTCTCGGAGATCCTCCGACCGGAGGGATCGCCGACGGCCGTCGCGAGCGACCACGGCGCGCGGCACGAGCTCTTCCGTGTCGACGACGCCACACGCATCGCCGACATCCACCGCCTCGTGTCGGGCGCCCGGCTCGTGCTCGCCGACGGCCACCACCGCTTCGAGACCGCGTGCGCGTACCGCGACGAACGCGGTCCGGTCGACCGAGGCGCGGCGTCGATCATGATGCTCGTGGTCGAGCTCGCGCCCGACGAGCTCTGCGTGCGGGCCATCCATCGCCTCCTCACGGGCGTCGGCGACGCCTCCATCCGCGACGCCCTCGCCGGCGCCTTCACGGTGCGCGACCTCGGCGCGAACGACCCGGACCGGCTCGCCGCCCTCGAGGCGGCCATGGCGCGCGAGGGCGCGCTCGGTCTCGTGGATGCCGCCGGCCTCGCCCTGCTCGTGCCCACCGCGGAGCTGGCGACGCGCATGACCGCACTCCCCGAGCCCCTCCGCGACGTCGACGCCGCCCGCTTCGCCGCAGGGGTCCTCCCGGCGCTCCCCGGCGCGTCGCTCGCGTACCGCGACGACGCCGCGGCCGTCGCCGCCGCGGTCGCCAAGGGAAACGCGGAGGCGGCGGTGCTCCTCCGGCCGGTGGGCGTCGACGCCATCCGCGCCGCCGCCGACGCCGGGGTACGCATGCCGGAGAAGACCACGTTCTTCGCGCCGAAGCCGCGCACCGGCATGGTGTTCCGCGATCTCGACGCGTGACGCCCGCCCGACAGCAGGGGTTGCGGCTAGTTGACGTCCCAGGTGGCTCCCGAGCCGACCAGCGCAGCCAGGTCGCCCGGGCCCTGACGTTCGACCGCACCCACGATCTGGCGTTGCACCTCGAGCTCGTACGTGGGCCGCTCGACGTCCCGGAAGACGCCGATGGGCGTGGGCATCGTGGGCGCGGACGCGAGCCGGGCGAGCGCGAAGGCGAGCGCCGGGCTCACGCGCCGCTCGTCGTGCACCAAGAGCTTCTCGACGCCGACGTCGGCGACGTTCACGATCTCGCACTCCGCGAACTCGTTGAGGATCACGCCGCGCTCGGCGTCGGCGCCGAACCGGATCGCCTCGCCGTCGTGCAGCTCGATGAGCATCTCCGCACGCGCTTCCTTGGCGGTGATGGCCTCGAACGCGGCGTCGTTGAACACGTTGCAGTTCTGGTACACCTCGACGAAGGCCGCGCCCTGGTGAAGGTGCGCGCGGCGGAGCACCTCCATCATGTGCTTGCGGTCCATGTCGTGGGTGCGGGCGACGAACGTGGCCTCGGCGCCGAGCGCGACCGCGAGCGGGTTGAACGGGTAGTCGAGCGACCCGAACGGCGACGACTTCGTGATCTTGCCGACTTCGCTCGTGGGCGAGTACTGGCCCTTGGTGAGACCATAGATCTGGTTGTTGAACATCACGATCGTGATGTTGACGTTGCGGCGCAGCGCGTGGATCAGGTGGTTGCCGCCGATCGACAGTGAGTCGCCGTCGCCGGTGATGACCCACACGTCGAGGTCGGGGCGGGCGAGCGCGATGCCGGTGGCGATGGCCGGCGCGCGCCCGTGGATGCCGTGCACGCCGTAGACGTTCATGTAGTAGGGGAAGCGAGCCGCGCACCCGATCCCGGACACGAACACCAGGTTCTCGGGCTTCACGCCCAGTTCGGGCATCAGGAGCTGCACGTTGGTGAGGATCGAGTAGTCACCGCAGCCCGGGCACCAGCGGACCTCCTGGTCGGACTGGAAGTCCTTGCGGCCGAGCTTGACGGCGACGCCACCGTCGCCCGCGTTGCTCCCACTGTTGCCGGCGGTCGGTTCGTCGGTCATCCGAGCATCTCCAGGATCTGGGCTTCGATCTCCGCGGCGGTGAAGGGGACGCCTCGCACCTGCGTGAGGGATGTCGCGTCCACCAGGTACTCCGCCCGGACGAGGCGCGACAGCTGGCCGAGGTTCATCTCCGGCACGAGCACCTTCGGGTAGCGGCGGAGGACGTCACCGAGGTCGGCCGGGAACGGGTTGAGGTGGACGAGGTGCGCGTGGTCGACCCTCGCTCCGCTCGCGCGGACCCTCCGCACCGCCTCGCTGATCGCGCCCCACGTGCTCCCCCATCCGAGCACGAGCACGTCGGCGGCACCCGCGGTGTCGACGTCGGTGGCCGGGATGTCGTCGGCGATCCCTGCGACCTTCGCGGCGCGGATGCGCACCATGTAGTCGTGGTTCTCGGGCTCGTAGTTGACGTCGCCCGTACCCTCCTCCTTCTCGAGGCCGCCGATGCGGTGCATGAGGCCGGGCGTGCCGGGGATCGCCCACGGTCGCGCCAGCGTCTCGGGATCGCGCAGGTACGGCCAGAACCCGCCGTCGTGGTTGGGCTCCTCGGCGAAGGGCACCGAGATGTCGGGCAGCGCGTCGACGTCGGGGATCAGCCACGGTTCGGCGCCGTTGGCGAGGTACCCGTCGGTGAGGACGATCACCGGCGTTCGGTACTTCAGGGCAATGCGCGCGGCCTCGAACACGACGTCGAAACAGTGGCTCGGTGACCGCGCCGCGACGATCGGTACCGGCGCCTCGCCGTGCCGCCCGTACATCGCGAGCAGCAAGTCGGACTGTTCGGTCTTGGTGGGGAGGCCCGTGGACGGCCCACCGCGCTGTACGTCGATCAGCAGCAGCGGCAGCTCGAGGCTCACCGCGAGGCCGAGGCCCTCGCTCTTCAGGTCGACACCGGGACCGCTCGTGGCGGTGACACCGAGTTGCCCGGCGAACGCCGCGCCGATGGCGACGCCGATCGCCGCGATCTCGTCCTCGGCCTGCAGCGTGCGCACCCCGAAGTTCTTGTGGCTCGACAGCTCGTGGAGGATGTCGGACGCCGGGGTGATCGGGTAGGACGCGTACAGGATCGGCAGGTTGGCGTGCTGCGCGGCGGCGATCAGCCCGTACGCGAGCGCGGGGTTGCCACTGATGTTGCGGTAGCGGCCCGGGGGGAGCGCGGCCGGCGGCACCTGGTAGGCATGGCCGTCGAAGAGCTCGGCGGTCTCGCCGAAGTGGAGCCCGGCCTTGAACGCGGCCACGTTGGCGTCGACCACGATCGGGCGCGACCCGTAGCGCTGCTGGATCCACTCGACGGTCGGCTCGACCGGGCGGGTGTACATCCACGAGATCAGCCCGACGGCGAAGAAGTTCTTCGAGCGCTCGGCGTCGCGAGGCTTCACCCCGAGGTCCTTGCACGCCTCGAGCGTGAGGCTCGTCATCGGCACCTGGATCACGCGGTACGCGGAGAGCGAGCCGTCCTCGAGCGGGTTGACCTCGTAGCCGACCTTGCCGAGGTTGCGCTCGTCGAACGCGTCGGTGTTGACGAGCAGCGTGGAGCCCGGCGGCATCTCGGCCAGGTTGGCCTTCAACGCTGCGGGGTTCATCGCCACGAGCACGTTCGGCGCGTCGCCCGGCGTGACGATGTCGTGGTCGGAGATGTGGACCTGGAACGACGACACCCCGGCGATCGTGCCGGCAGGGGCGCGGATCTCGGCCGGGAAGTTCGGCAGTGTCGCGAGATCGTTCCCGAAGATCGCGCTGGCGTCGGTGAAGCGGTCGCCCGCGATCTGCATACCGTCGCCGGAGTCCCCGGCGAATCGGATGACGACGTCGTCGATCTGCTCGGGCTGGACTGATGTGGTCTCAGCGGTCACGTCCCTCACTCCGTTGTGTGGGGCTGAGTATGAAGGCCGCGCACGGCACGACGCCGCTTGCGCGCCGTGCGATTGTACCGACCGCGCCCCGCAGACCCGGGACCCGGGCACTCACCGGAGGGCGTCGAGCGCGGCCTCGGCTCGCTTGAGCGCGGCCTCGCGCCGGCGACGGTCGCGCGCGCGGCCGATGAGCTCGGCCTCGACGTCGACCCGGGAGCCGACGCCCCCCGGCCGCTGGTAGAAGCGCCGGCGCAACCGCCCGACCACGACGACTTCGTCGCCCGGCTCGAGCGCCTCGACCCACGCCGGCGGGTCCCACACGGTGACGGGCACGGAGGTGGCGCGTTCCTCGCCGGCCGGGCAGCGCACGGCGAGCGAGGCGAGACGGGTCCCCGACTCGAGCACCCGGAGCTCGGGGGCCGCCGAGCAGGGCCCGCAGACCAGGCTGAGGTTCAGCGCGGGCAGGTCGTCCGGTTCGATGGCATTGGTCATTGCTCTTCCCTCTCTCGTGAACCTCTCTCGTGAACTGGCGTGCTGACGAAAGGGGGAAGGAAGGGGGAAGCTCGCCTCGGACCCTACGACGCGGGTACGACATCTATCGGGCAGCTCGGATGCGACCGAGGAGGCGCCATGCTGTACATCGCCTACGTGAAGGCTCGACCCGACGCGGCGGGGATCGAGGAACGCTCGCGCACCTGGTGGAACGAGGGCGCGCGACCCCCGGGGCTCCGCACCGTCGGCATCTACGGGTGCATCGGGACGGAGAGTCCCGACATCTTCGTGTTCGACGCCGACGGTCACGACGACATCGAGACGATGGTCGACTACTGGCGCGCGGTGGCCGACCTCGAGGTCCATCCCGCCGTCGACCTGGCGGCGCGCTTTCGCGACCAGGGCATGAACGTGGCGTGACCGGCGAGCGCCGTGAGCTCAACCGAGAGCGGCGCGACGCTCGGCGACGTCGACGTAGTTCGGATCGGCGCGCCGCACCCGGTCGAAGAGCTCGCGCGCCCGCGCGAGGTTGCCGGCGCGCTCCTCGAGGTCCGCGAGCGCGTACCACAAGCGGAGGTGGTGCTCCTTGGGCTCGCGCACGGGCTCCGCGCGCTTGCGGAGCACTGCGAGCGCCTCGTCCAGACGGTCCTGGTCGGCGAGCGCGCCGGCGTACACGATGCGGCCCTCGGCCACGATCTCGGCCGACGGCGATGCCGCCGACAGCTCCTCCCACCCCGACTCGACCTTTCGCCAGCGACGCTGCGCCCGGTAGCAGTCCATGAGGACGGGGTTCTCGTCGGCGGAGTTGGAGAGCTCGGCGTAGGCCTCGAGCTCCTTCGTGGCGGCGCGGTAGTTCCCGAGCCGGTACTGGCACAGCCCCACCAGCTCGCGCACCGACGGCGAGTCGGGTAGCTGCTCGCGCAGCGGGCGCAGGATTCGGAGCGCCTCGCGCTCGCGGTCGTGCGCGTACGCGTCGGCGGCGCCCATCAGCCGACGGAGCGCGCCGTCGGCGTTGCGACCGGCGAGGCGCCGGATCTCCGCTTCGACGTCGGCAGGGCTCTTGCGGCGGCGACGGCGCGACTTCGCGGGTGCCGGCGACCGCGCAGCACGGTTTCGCGCGGGAGGCGGCAGGTTCGCGTCCCGGCGGGTGCCGACGACGCGAAGCGTCGGCCGCGTCGGCGCGCCGTCGTCCGGGCGGCGCAACGGTGCGGAACCGTCGCGCGGCCGGCGGGCGTCGTCGTCACGCTCGGGCTTGCGGTAGGGGCCGAAGCCCCGCTCACCGCGCGGCGTGTCGCGGGCGCGATCGGAACGCTTGCCCCTCGGCTTCGGGCGACCGTGTGAGCCGCGCTTGTCTGCCATCGGTCGCTCCTTCGCGCTCGCGACCCGAGCGTACCGACGCGCCGGAGCCCGGCGGTCGGTGCGGCCGCCCTGTCGTTCGGCACCCAAAGGGAGCGCCCCCGTCGCGGCACTTCGTGCGCGACAGGGGCTGCTCGTCGAAATCCGGCGGTGACCTACTCTCCCGGAGGGTCTCCCCTCAAGTACCATCGGCGCTGGCGGTCTTCACTTCCGTGTTCGGAATGGGAACGGGTGTTTCCCCGCCGCAATGACCACCGGAAACCTGTTCAATTGTGGTTGTTGCAGCTCCAAGAGAGCTCCAGAGCGAGCACGAACATTCGAAGAAAGATCCCAAGCCCTCGGCCGATTAGTACCGGTCAGCTGAACACGTTGCCGTGCGTACACCTCCGGCCTATCAACCTGGTCGTCTACCAGGGGCCTTACCCGGTTCACCCGGTGGGAGATCTCATCTCGGGGCTGGCTTCGCGCTTAGATGCTTTCAGCGCTTATCCGTTCCGCAGGTCGCCAACCAGCCGTGCCCTTGGCAGGACAACTGGCACACGAGAGCTGCGTCCGTCCCGGTCCTCTCGTACTAGGGACAGCTCCCCTCAAATCTCCTACGCCCGTAGAGGATAGGGACCGACACGTTTGTTACCGCGAGCGACCGTGCGCCGCTCGTGGGCCAGGTCATTTCTGCCTGGCTCTGCATGTCGCCATGCAGGTCGGACCATCTCTTCACGCTCCGGGCCTCAACCGGAGGCGTTCGGCATATGGTCTCTGAGGATTCTGGACGCTCACAACCGATGCACCCGCCGATACCGACCTCCTCCATGCATGGAGAGAGCTTCGGTTCGGAGCGCATCGCCCGCGAGGTAGGCATCCAGCCTTTCCTGCTGATTGTCCGCACCGGATGGATTGTCACTGCTCACGCTCACACCCTCTCACGGGGGTGTGACAGTGAACGAGTACCACCGGATACTCGGGGTTTCCAGCATTTAGCCGAATTTATAGACAGCGCGGAATCCACTGTCTCGCGACGTTCTAAACCCAGCTCGCGTACCGCTTTAATGGGCGAACAGCCCAACCCTTGGAAGCTTCTTCACCTCCAGGATGCGACGAGCCGACATCGAGGTGCCAAACCTTGCCGTCGCTGTGGACGCTTGGGCAAGATGAGCCTGTTATCCCCGGGGTACCTTTTATCCGTTAATCGACCGCGCTTCCACATGCCACGGCCGGGTCACTAAGCCCTGCTTTCGCACCTGCTCGACTTGTAGGTCTCGCAGTCAAGCTCCCTTGTGCCTTTACGCTCGACGCCTGATGGCCAACCAGGCTGAGGGAACCTTTGGGCGCCTCCGTTACTCTTTAGGAGGCGACCGCCCCAGTCAAACTACCCGCCTGACGCTGTCCCCGACCCGGATCACGGGCCTGGGTTAGAGCCCCAATACGTACAGGGTGGTATTTCAACGGCGTCTCCACCGAAGCTGACGCCCCGGCTTCCCAGACTCCCACCTATCCTACACAATACGTACCGAAACCCAACATCAAACTGTAGTAAAGGTCCACGGGGTCTTTCCGTCCTTCTACGGGAAACGAGCATCTTTACTCGTACTGCAATTTCGCCGGGTCTCTGGTTGAGACAGTAGCCAAGTCGTTACGCCATTCGTGCAGGTCGGAACTTCGCCATATTCCACTCTTTCGAGCGGGGCAGACTATGCCTTCATCTCAGCAAATGTCGCTGAGAGCCCGCGTCTTGCGCCGGCCATAGATTTGCCTGCGGTTGCAGACAGGACCGACGCCTCTCCCCGAAAGGATCAGTCGTTACGGGGTCATACCTCCAGGTGG
>DASPTH010000045.1:0-2007 GCA_035623515.1 Acidimicrobiia bacterium | reverse complement strand
CTCATGCGCAAGGTGCAGCGGGAGGAGGAGGGATTCACGCTCATCGAGCTGATGGTGGTCGTCCTGATCATCGGCATCCTGATCGCCATCGCCCTTCCGACCTTCCTGGGTGCCCGTCAGCGTGCGGAGGCGAGAGCCGCTCAGTCCAGCGCCCGCAACGCGCTCGTCGCGGCCAAGACGTCCTACACCGACGTCGACAGCTACAAGAACGTGTCCGTTGCCACGCTGCAGGGGATTGAGCCCTCGCTGAACTACCTGGCGGCGGGAACCGCTTCCACCGTGCCCACGTCGGTGAGCGTGACCGAGGCCGCCGTGAACGGTGTGGCGGACCAGGAGTTCGGTGACGCGGCCATGGCGGCGTCCGGGATGTGCTACCAGCTCCGCGATGTCGCGGCGACCGGTAACGGCACCGTCAACCCCGGAACGACGTACGGCAGCACGGCCAACGCGGCCAACTGCACGGGAACGAACGCGCTCACGAACGCGACGAACCCGAGCTGGTAAGAGCGGTTGCACCAACGGTCGATCGTGAGGGGCGGCTCCGCCGCCCCTCACGACCACCACACACGAGAGTGCTTCGACGAACTTGGGAACGACACGATGACACGAAACGCGATGGCGAGGCTGCATCGGCTCCGCGAGCGGGAACAGGGATTCACGCTCATCGAGCTGATGGTGGTCGTCCTGATCATCGGCATCCTGATCGCCATCGCCCTTCCGACCTTCTTGGGCGCCCGAACGCGGGCACAGGACCGCGCCGCGCAGGCGCTTCTGCACGATGGACTGAACGCGTCGGGGACGTTCTTCTCCGACAAGGACTCCTACACCGGCTTCACGCCGGCAGCGGCCACGTCCATCGAGCCCTCGCTGAACTACTACACGACGATCGCGGCGCTGTCCGGCGCTCCGCAGAACCGGAGCCTGGCGATCGTGGACGCGAACGGCAATCAGTTCGTGGAGGTGTCGCTCAGCGACTCCGGCACCTACTTCGGGCTGGCCTACCAGGCGTCGATCGGCGGTGGGGAGACCTTCTGCCACAGCGCCTCGGTGCCCACCTGGGCTCTGCCCACGGACTGCACGAACGGATGGTGACGGGAGGAGCGGACTGCGTCTCGCCCGGCGACGGAGGGCGGAAACGCAAGGCGGTCAAGATCGATCGGCCTCGTGCCGATCTTAGAGCGAGATAGGGACGATGCCGACGATGAACTGGATCCTTCGGAACCGGCGGCGATGCCTTCGCCGACTTGAGGGGGAGCACGGCTTCACGATCGTGGAGCTGATGGTCGCCATCGCCATCTTCGCGATCCTCATGACGGCGGCGGCCCTCGGCATGAACGGGGCGTTGAACCTGACGCGCAACAACCGCCAGCGAAGCGTCGCGGCCAACCTCGCTGCGCAGCAGATGGATTCGATCGCGGCGGAGGACTTCAGCCAGGTTCCGATCGGGGCCTCGCCCCCCACCACCCAGACGGTGGACAGCACCGTGTACACGATCACGCAGAACTCCGAGTGGGTGGGGCCGACGACCTCCACCAGCGACTGCTCGGGCGGCGCCAACGCCAATCCCGCGTACCTGCGGGTGACGGTGACCGTGACCTGGCCGCAGATGAACGGGGTGCTCCCGGTGCAGAACCAGACGATCCTGACGCCGCCGGTCGGCACCTACGACGCCAACTCGGGCAACATCGGCGTGACGGTCCTCGACCGCAACGCGACGCCCGAGGCGAACATCCCGGTCACCGCCACCGACTCGGCCGGCAACGCGACGACCATCCTCACGACGCCGGACGGGTGCGCCTTCTTCGCCTACGAGACGCCCGGCACCTACACGGTCACCATGTCGGTCGCGGGATACGTGACCGACCAGGGCGCGCAGCCGGCGACGTCCACGGTGAGCGTGGTCGCCGGGTCCTCGGTGCAGTCGCAGTTCAGCTACGACCGGGCGGCCACGCTGCAGCTGACGCTCACGGGCGCGGCCGGCGGGACGGTGCCGAACGCGGTGCCGCT
>DASPTH010000030.1:0-17121 GCA_035623515.1 Acidimicrobiia bacterium | reverse complement strand
TTCGTCGGCACGATCTCCGAGATCGAACCCCTCATGACCGAAGCCGACATCACCGTGGAGAGCCTCGGGGTCGACTTCCCGGGCCCCGTCACCACGAAGACGGGCACCACCGTCGCGATGGACTTCGGCCGGATCACGCTCGGGCCCGACATGGTCCTCTACCTGTTCGGCACGCCCGGCCAGGACCGGTTCCTGTTCCTGTGGGACGAGCTGGTGCGGGGCGCAGTCGGCGGCATCGTGCTCGTCGACACCCGGCGCATCGAGGACTGCTTCCCGGCGGTCGACTACTTCGAGCACCTCGGCATCCCGTTCGTCGTGGCGGTGAACTTGTTCCACGGCGTCTACCGGCACCACCCGCGTGAGGTCCGGGAGGCCCTGTCGGTGCCCGCAAACGTGCCGGTCGTGCTCTGCGACGCGCGCAACCGTCTCCACGTCAAGGAGACACTCGTGCTCCTCGTCGAGGGCGCGCTCCGCCGCGCGCAGATGGCAGGCGCGAGCACGTAAGCGCGCGCGGCGGTCCGCGTCGCTCGTCACAATCGGCTCATCTCTCCCGGGACATGCGAGTCCGCACCGCGGGCTTGAGCGTGGAACCCGGCGAGCTCGATCGGTGGCTCGTACTGGCCGCTCCTGGTTTACGCTCGCCGGAGCAACGAGGGAGGGCGCGGTGGCCGAGCTGCCGACGGGCACGGTGACGTTCCTGTTCACCGATCTCGAGGTGTCGACCTGGCTCTGGGACCGGGAGCCGGACGAGATGTCCGCGGCGATGGCGCGCCACGACGCGATCCTGCACGAGGCCGTCACCGCGCACGGCGGCACCGTGGTGAAGGGGCGCGGCGACGGGCTCCACGCCGTGTTCGCGATCGCGGACGGCGCCGTCGGTGCGGCAGTCGATGCGCAGGGCGCGATCGGCGCCGCGCCGTGGGAGGTGAGCGAACCGCTCCGGGTTCGGATCGGGATCCACTCGGGCGTGGCGGAGTTGCGCGACGGCGACTACTTCGGCTCGGCCGTGAACCGTGCCGCGCGCCTCCAAGCGCTCGCGCACGGAGGACAGATCCTCTGTTCGCAATCCACGGCCGACCTCGTGCGCGACTCGCTGCCCGGCACCGTCGAGCTCGCCGATCTCGGCGAGCACACGCTGCGCGACCTCTCACGTCCCGAGCGGGTCTTCCAGGTGAGTACAGCCGGTCTCGAACTGTCGTTCGCGCCGTTGCGATCCGTCGGCGCGTTTCCGGGCAACTTGCCCGTGCAGGTGACGTCGTTCGTGGGTCGTCGCGACGAGCTCGCCCAACTGAGCGAGGTGCTCGGCGAGAACCGCATGGTGACGATCACCGGAACGGGGGGTGTGGGAAAGACACGGGTTGCGGTGCAGCTGGCCGCCGAGCTGCTCGAGCGGGCTCCTGACGGCGCGTGGTTGTTCGAGCTCGCCGCCGTGACCGACACCGAGGCGATGGTGCAGCTGGTCGCGACGACGCTGTCGGTACGCCCCCGACCGGGTCTCTCCTCGGAAGGCGCGGTGCTCGAGCTGTTGCGATCGAAGCGGGCGCTGGTCGTGCTCGACAACTGTGAGCACCTGCTCGACGGCTCGGGTCGGCTCGCGGAGGGGATGATTCGTGAGTGCGAGCACGTCCGGGTGGTCGCTACCAGCCGCGAGGCGCTCGGGATCGCGGGTGAGCGGGTGTGGCCACTGCGGTCGCTGCCCGTGCCCGGCGCGGTGTCACCCGACGCGGTCGAGGCGAGCGACGCGGGACGCCTCTTCCGCGAGCGTGCCGAGTCGGCGCGGCCCGGGTTCGTCATCGACGCCGGCAACGCCGCCGCGGTCGCCGAGATCTGCCGGCGGCTCGACGGCATCCCCCTCGCGATCCAACTGGCTGCGGCGCGCATCGTCGCGATGACTCCCACCGAGATCGCGGGCCTGCTCGACGAGCGCTTCCGGCTCTTGACCGGCGGGCGCCGCGCCGAGGTCGAACGCCACCGCACGTTGCGCGCCACGGTGGACTGGTCGTACGGGCTGTTGGAGCCCGCCGACCGGTTGCTGTTCGACCGGCTCGGTGTGTTCGCAGGGACGTTCGACGCCGTGGCCGCGGCCGCCGTGACCGCAGGTGGTGAGCTCGAAACCTGGGACGTCATCGACGGGCTCTCGAGTCTGGTGGCGAAGTCCATGTTGGTCGCCGACGTCGGCCCCGCCGACACGATGCGGTACCAGATGCTGGAGACGCTGCGGGAGCATGCGCGAGAGCGGCTCGACCTCGCCGGCGATGCCGACGCGTTCCGGCGGCGGCACGCGCAGCACTACGCCCGCTTCGCCGCCGAGGCCGGCGCAGCGCTCGCGGGTCGTGACGAGCTGGCGTGGCGGCCGCGCGTGAATGCGGAACGTGACAACCTCCGCGCCGCCGTGTACTGGGCGCTCGACCGCGACGACGAGGACGACACGTTGCTCGCGCTCCGCATCATCGCGGCGCTGGCGTACGAAGCTGTCATCGATCCCCCGGGTGGGATCGGCGCGTGGGCGGAGCGCGCCTTCGATGTCGCACTCCGGTCGACCGCACGCGAGCGCACGGCGGTCATCGGGGCCGCCGCCCAGCAGGCGGCGCACCTTGCGCAGTTCGACCTGGCGATGAACAGGGTGGAGACCGAGCTGCAGGGCGCGCTCGACGCCGACTCGATCGCTCCCGGCCTCGTACCGTTCGTGGCGTGGTCGAGTCTGTACGGGCAGGGCAAGCACGCCGAAGCAGCACAGGTTGAAGTCGAAGCTGTCCACCGGCTGGAGCAGGCCGGGACGGATCCATTCGGGCTGGTGATGTTCCACACCGGGGTGTCGTATTACGCCGCCGGAACCAACGACCTCGTGACGGCGCGGGCGGAAGCGGAGTCTGCGCTCGAGCTCGCTCGGCGAATCGAGAATCCATCGGCGATCGGCAGCGCGCTCTTCAACTTCGGTCGTGCGATCGAGCACGACGATCCGGTCCGCGCGCTCGACGCACACGAGCAGGCCATTGCGCTGGGGCGCGCTGGCGCGATGCCGACGATTGTCGGGCTGGCACTGGTCTGTGTCGCACGGTTGCGCGCTCGGATGCACGATCGCGTCGGGGCACTCGAAGCACTCGACGAAGCGATCAGCCACGGCGGCTCCGTCGGAGCTCGACCGGTCGTCGTCGACATACTCGGCGCGTCCGCCGACATCCTGGTGCGGGTGGCAGAACCCTCGACGGCGACGGTGGTTGCGGCCAGCCTGCTCGAGGGCGCGCTGGTCGCGATCAATGTGTCGTCGCAACGCAACGCGGAGCTCGAGCGCACCCTCGACGCCGCACGCCGAGTCCTCGGTCACGAGCAGTACCAGCGCTCCTACGCCCACGGCGCGTCGATCTCCTACGAAGAGGTGGTCGAGTTCGCGCTCGACAACGTGCGGCGGGCGCTGGCGCAGCCGCACGACGGCTGACGGCACGGCGCTGCTCATCGGTGCGTCAGACCGCTCGCCGGGCGCGTCACACGGGTGCAACTATCCTGCTCGCATGGTCGGGCCGGGCGTCAGCCGCTTCTACCTGGAGACGCTCGGCTGTCCGAAGAACGCGGTCGACTCCGACAAGGTCGCGGCGTCGCTCCTCGCCGACGGGTTGGTCGCCGCCGCCGACGCCGACGACGCCGACATCGTGGTGGTGAACACCTGCGCGTTCATCGAGGCGGCGCGCCAGGAGTCGATCGACACGATCCTTGCGCTGGCAGCGACGCGCAAGCCCGGCGCCAAGCTCGTGGTCACCGGCTGCCTCGCCGAGCGCGCGGGTGTCGAGCTGGCGGCCGCGATGCCGGAGATCGACGCGGTGGTCGGCTTCGCCGGCGAGGGCGCGCTCGCGCAGGTCGTCGACGTCGGGATGCCCCGACGCAAGCCGGCAGGCGTCCGCGATCTCCTCGAGCTCCCCCGGTCGGCACCCTCGCTGCCGTGGGCGTACGTGAAGATCGCCGAGGGGTGCGACCGCGCGTGCGCGTTCTGCGCCATCCCGTCGTTCCGCGGCAAGCAGCGGTCGCGCACGCCCGACTCGATCGAGGCCGAGGTGCGAGCGCTCGTCGACGGCGGCGTCGCCGAGGTCGTGCTCGTCGCGCAGGACCTCGCGTGGTACGGGCGCGACGCCGGCGAACCGGGCGCGCTCGCGCCGCTCCTCCACCGCCTCGACGGGCTCGCCGCCGACGGCCTCGCGCGCCTCCGCCTCCTCTACCTCTACCCGAGCGAAGTGCGCGAACCTCTTGTCGCCACGATGCTCGAGCTACCCACGGTCGTGCCGTACTTCGACCTGTCGCTCCAGCACGCCGACGCCGCGCTCTTGCGGGCGATGAAGCGGTGGGGGAGCGGCGAGCGCTTCCTCCCGATGATCGAGGCGATCCGCGCCGAGGAGCCGGAAGCCACGTTCCGATCGTCGTTCATCGTCGGCTTCCCCGGCGAGGGTGAGGCCGAGCACGACTCGCTGCTGGCCTTCCTCGACGCCGCGGCGCTCGATTGGGCGGGTTTCTTCGCCTTCTCGCCCGAGGACGGCACGCCGGCGGCGTCGCGGCCCGGAGCCGCGCCGCACCACCTGGTCGGTGAGTGGTTGCGCGAGTGTGAGGACGTGCAGGAGCGCATGACGCGCGCCGCCCGCGACGCGCTGGTCGGCACCGAGGTCGAGGTGCTCGTCGACGGCCGCGACGACGACTCCGGGTTGCTCGTCGGCCGCACCTTCAGGGAAGCTCCCGAGATCGACGGCGTGGTGCACCTCGATGCCGACTGGGCACGGCCTGGTGCGCTCGTGCGCGCCCACGTCACCGACGCGTTCGGGCCCGACCTCGTTGCCAAGGGACTCGTCCCTTGAGTACCACGGCGAGCCCGGTGCGGCGCTTCTCCGACTCCGCGATCGCGACGCCCGCGAACTTCGTGACGTTCGCCCGGCTGCTGCTCGCGGTGCCGACGTTGCTCCTCATCCTCGACCGCGGCTCCACGTGGCTGACGGTCTCGCTGTGGTTCGTGCTCGCGTGCAGCGACCGCGTCGACGGCTGGCTCGCCCGCCGCGACGGCGCGACCCGCTCGGGGGCGTTCCTCGATCCCCTCGCCGACAAATTCCTCGTCATCGGCGGCTTCTGCGCGCTCGCGGTCAACGGCGACTTCTCGTGGGCGGCGGTCGTGATCGTCGCAGCGCGGGAGGTGGGGATCTCCGGCTACCGCTCGTTCGCGGGTCGACGCGGCGTGTCGCTCCCTGCGCTCAAGCTCGGCAAGTGGAAGGCGTTCTTCCAGTTCCTCGCGGTCGGCATCGTCCTGTTCCCGCCCACGTACGAGTGGGCAACCGTGCACGACGTCGTGCTGTGGACCGCCGTCACGCTCACGGTGATCTCGGGCCTCGACATCGTGCGCCGGGGCTGGCAGCAGCAGACGCAGCGAGCCGCCGATGCGGTGTGACGTCCTGGCGATCGGCACCGAGCTGCTGCTCGGTCAGATCGTCGACACCAACAGCTCGTGGATCGGTGAGCAGCTCGCCGCGGCCGGTATCGACACGTGCGAGCACCGCAAGGTGGGCGACAACCTGGGACGCATGGTCACGTGCCTGCGGGAGCTGCTCGACCGCGCCGACGCGGTGATCGTGTGCGGCGGGATCGGCCCCACGCCCGACGACGTCACCCGCGAGGCCATCGCCGAGGTGATGGGTGTCGAGCTGGAGCGCCGTGACGACCTCGTCGAGCAGATCGCCCGCGTCTTCGGTGGCCGCGGGCGCCCGATGCCCGAGAACAACCTGCGCCAGGCCGACGTCCCCAAGGGCGGCGACGTGATCCCGAACCCGATCGGCACTGCACCGGGTCTGCGCTGCGAGGTCGGCGACAAGGTCGTCTACGCGGTGCCGGGCGTGCCCTACGAGATGATGGAGATGGTCACGAAGTCGGTGCTCCCGGACGTGCTCGAGCGGTCGGGGGAGCGCGCGGTCATCGTGTCGCGGTCGTTGAAGACGTGGGGCACCTCGGAGTCGGGCCTCGCCGAGATGATCGCGGCGCGCGTCGACCAGCAGACGAACCCCACGATCGCGTTCCTCGCGCGCGGGATCGAGGGCATCTACGTGCGCATGACGGCGAAGGCCGCGACCGAGGAGCAGGCGCTCGCGCTCCTCGATGCCGAGGACCGCGAGCTCCGGTCGGTGCTCGGCGAGCTCGTGTTCGGGGTCGACGACGAGACGATGGAGTCGGAGGTGCTGCGGCTCTGCGAGGCGCGCGGGTGGACGGTCGGGGTCGCCGAGTCCCTCACCGGCGGTTTCATCGGGGCTCGCATCGCCAACGTTCCGGGCGCCAGCCGCACGTTCCGCGGCTCGATCGCGTCGTACGCGACCGAGGTGAAGCGCGACCTCCTGGGCGTCACCGCGGAGCACGTGATCACCGAGGAGGCCGCCGCGCAGATGGCCGAGGGCGCCCGGCGTGTCCTCGGTGCCGACGTCGGGATCTCGGCGACCGGTGTCGCCGGTCCCGACGAGATGGAGGGCCAGCCCGTCGGGACCGTGTGGTACGGCCTCGCGATCCCTGGCCACGACACGGAGGCGGTCACTGCCCGGCTGCCCTTCGACCGCGAGCGCATCCGGCAGTTCTCGACCATCTCGGTGCTCAACCTGCTGCGGATGCGGCTGCTCGCGTTGCCGTGACCCGGCTGCCGTGAACGGGCTGCGGCGCGCGTTCGTCGCGGTCGTTCCGCCTCCCGAGGTGCTCGACGCGGTCGAGCGCGTGGTCGCGCCGGTGCGACCCGTCGCGCCGCCACGCGTGAACTGGACCCACGCGGGCCAGTGGCACCTGACGCTCCAGTTCCTCGGTTCGGTACCCGACGCCGACGCCGACGACCTCGTCGACTCCCTCCGTGCGGTGTTGCGCCGCGAGCGGCCCGTGACGCTGGCGCTCGGCGGCGCGGGGGCGTTCCCGTCGACGTCGCGCGCGTCGGTGGTGTGGATCGGGCTGGACGAGGGCCAGGAGGAGCTGGCGCGGCTCGCGGGTGCGGTGCTCCGCGCGACCGAGCCGTTCGGTTACACCGCCGACCATCCGGAGTTCACCGCGCACCTCACGGTGGCGCGCTCGCCGCGCGCGCGGCCGCTGGCGAACCTCGTCACGTCGCTCGGAGGGGGCCCGGTTGGGCCACTGTGGGATGCCACCGAGGTGCTGCTGATGGAGAGCGATACCCGCTGGGACGGCGCGGTTCATCGCGAGATCGAGCGGTTCGCGCTCGCCGGGTGACCTCATCCGAAGCGGTAGGCAAGGACTTCGGCCACCGGCTCGTAGCCAATTGCGCGGTAGATCGCGTTCGACGTCGGGTTGGTGAGCTCGGTGAAGAGCATGCAGGTGTGCGCGTCGCTGGCGAGGACATGCGCGGAGAGCGCGGCCACACACGCGGACGCGTAGCCGTGCCCGCGATGCTGCGGCGGTGTGTACACGAGCGAGACCCGGGCAACGCCGGCCGCCGGCAATCGCGTCGTCGCCATCGACACCGACCCGTCCCGATCCCAGAGGTGCAACCGACCCCCCTCGAGTTCCGCGTCGACGGTGGCCACCGGATCGGTCCCGTCACGTTCGCCGAGTTCCGCGTCGAAGGCCGCGGTCCAGCGCACGAGGCTCGCGCGATCGGCCGCGCGCGCTGCTCGGAGCGCGCCCGGGATGCCGGAGGGCGGTGCGAGCCGCGCGAGCCGGTAGAGACGCTGCGCGCGCGCCGGACGCGCGGCGACGTGCATCCGCGCGGCCCAAGCACCGGCGAACGCCGCTGCCGTCCCGGCTTCACCGACGACACCCCTTGCGCCGGGCACGACCGGCGCGATCGCGTCCACGAGCGCGGCGGTCACCGCGCGCGGCACCGGCGTGATCCCGACGAAGCGCTCGGGTGGCGACACGGACGCGTACCCGGCGACGTCGCCGTGGTGGACCGCCCACCAGTAGTGGCCCGGGAGTGGCGCCGCGGTCCGCGCGTCGAGGATGGTCAGGTGGACGTTGTGCTCGACGGGACGGCGGCGGAGGAAGTCGCCCGCGGTCGCGCGCGCCTCGGCCGCGTCGGTGGTGTGGTGCACCTCGATCGCCATGCGCCGATGATGCTCCGCTTCGGGATCTGCGCGCCTCGACTTTGCGTGCGCCCACGAGCGTGCGCTACGCGCCCTCCTCGAGGAGCTCCTCACGCAGGAGGCCGACGAGCTCGGGGCGAACACCGGCGAACTCGGCGTAGGCGTCCCAGCCGCCCCAGAGGCGGTCGACGTGGCCGAGGAGCTCCTCCATCACGTGGGTGTGCGCGCCGCGCAGGTCGTCGGGGATGTTCCGCCAGCGCTCCGCGTCGAGGCCGGGGCCGTCGCGCTCGAGCCGACGCTCGGTGAGGATCGGCACGATCTCCTGCGTGAGGTGGTAGTCGGCGACGATCTCGTCGTCCGGCACGCCGAGCAGCCCGAGCACGAGCGCGGCGAAGCAGCCGGTGCGGTCCTTGCCCGCGAGGCAGAAGAACACCGCCGGGAGCGCGCCGGGTTCGGCGACAGCCTCGAGCGCGGCGCGGTACGCGGGTGCACCGCTCTCGAGCATGAGCGCGTAGAACTCCGCAGCCGTCTTGCCCTCGAGCGGCGGGGCTTCACGGCGTTGACCGTCGAAGGTGGGACAGTGGACGTGACGGACCGACACCTCGTCGAGCGGTCCGATGCCGAGGCGGTCGATCTCGTCGTCGGAGCGGAAGTCGATGGCGATGCGCACACCGAGGTCGCGGAGCATCGGCACGTCGACCGGCGTGATCGTGTGGAGCGAGTCGCTGCGGTAGAGGCGGCCCCAGCGGACCCGTCGCCCGTCGGCGGTGGGGTAGCCGCCGAGGTCCCGGAAGTTCACCGGGCCCTCGAAGACGACGCGCCGCTCGGCCATGGGCGGGAGCGTAACCGGCACCGGACGCGGTGGGTGCTTGCGAGCGAACGGGTGTTCGACTAAGTTCCACGGGTGTAGTTTCGGTTCCGAAAGGGTGTCCGGCGCCGGCGGTGCCCGGAACGCCAGCCCCGAACGCCAGCCCCGAACGCCAGCCCCGAACGCCAGCAGGTGCCCGGCGCCCGAAGAGTCCGCGTAAGTGTCACACCTCCGTCGTACGTTCGCCTCGAGCTTCCCCCCGCAGCATTCGCATCCATTTCCAGGAGGGTTCCACCGTGGAACGAGACCAGGCCCTCGAGATGGCGATCGGCCAGATCGAGAAGAACTTCGGCAAGGGCGCCATCATGCGCTTGGGGGAGCACACGAATGTCGGCGTCGCCGCCATTCCCACCGGCGCGCTCGCGCTCGACATCGCGCTCGGCATCGGGGGTCTCCCCCGGGGCCGGGTGGTCGAGATCTTCGGCCCCGAGTCGTCGGGGAAGTCCACGCTCGCCATGCACGTGGTCGCCGAGGCCCAGCGCAACGGCGGCATCTGCGCCTACATCGACGCCGAGCACGCGATGGACCCGGTGTATGCGGCGGCCATCGGCGTGAACGTCGACGACCTCTACATCTCCCAGCCCGACACCGGCGAGCAGGCGCTCGAGATCGCTGACATGCTCATCCGGTCGGGCGCGCTCGACGTGATCGTCATCGACTCGGTCGCCGCGCTCGTGCCTCGCGCCGAGATCGAGGGTGAGATGGGCGACGCGCACGTCGGCCTCCAGGCGCGACTCATGAGCCAGGCCCTGCGCAAGCTCACCGGCAACCTCAACCGCTCCCGCACCGTCTGCGTCTTCATCAACCAGCTGCGGGAGAAGATCGGCGTCCTCTTCGGGTGCTTCCACTACGACACTTTGGTGACACTGGCTGACGGCACGGCCGAGCGGATCGGCAAGATCGTCAACCAGCGGATGCCGGTCGAGGTCCTCTCCTACGACCCGGACCTCGACGCAGTCGTGCCGAAGAAGGTCGTGAACTGGTTCGACAATGGTGTCACCGACGAGTTCCTCCAGTTCACGGTCGCGAAGCCCGGCGTTCCCGGACGAGCGTCATTCGCTGTGACCGGCAATCACCTGATCCGTTCCCCGGGTGGCTGGCGGGAAGCGCAGGAACTCGGTGTCGGTGATCGCGTTCTGCAATCCGTCCCGCATCGCCTCTCTGGCCTTCAGTGGCAAGTGGTGTTCGGTGGTTTGATGGGCGACGGAGCGCTGTCACCGGATCAGAGCGGACACGCCGCTCGATTCCGCTTCGGTCATGGGCACAAACAAGCGGAATACTGCGACTGGAAGGCGTCGCTCTTCGCGAACGTCGGCGCGAGTCGGTCCGAGAACGCGAAGGGCGCTGTCTTCTGCGACGTATCGCCGCTCCCGGAACTGGCAGAGCTACGTCGTGCCGTCTACGTCGAAGGAAAGAAGGTCTTCGGGCACGACTACCTGAAGCAGCTCACCCCGCTGTCGCTCGCGATCTGGTACATGGACGACGGCGACTTCACCTTGCGTGCGAAGGGCGTACAGCACAGGACCCGAGAGGGCAATGGACGGTCGGAAATCTGCGTCGAAGCAATGGAGCCGACCACTCGAGAACGGTTGAAGGTCTATCTCGCGGATGTGCACGACATCCACCCGAAGCTGATGCTTCGCGGACAGCGTCAGCTCGCATTCCTCGTGTTCCCGAAGGACGAGACCGCCAAGCTGCACGCGCTCATCGCTCCGTTCGTCCATCCGTCGATGGACTACAAGCTGCTCCCGCGGTATCGCGGACGGTTCAACGTCGAGCCGGTGTTCGCACCGATGCGCTACGAGCTCATGCCGTTGCCCATCACGAAGATCGCGGTCAAGCCGCGGACTCGTTCGATGCACCGGTACGACATCGAGGTCGAGGGTTCGCACAACTACTTCGCCGACGGTGTGATGGTCCACAACTCACCCGAGACCACCCCCGGTGGGCGCGCGCTGAAGTTCTACTCGTCGGTGCGGCTCGACATCCGCCGTATCGAGTCGATCAAGGACGGTGCCGAAGTCGTCGGCAACCGCACGCGCGTGAAGGTCGTGAAGAACAAGGTAGCGGCACCCTTCAAACAAGCGGAGTTCGACATAACGTATGGCAGGGGCATCAGCCGGGAAGGCTCGCTGCTCGACGTCGGCGTCGACCTCGGCATCGTGAAGAAATCCGGCGCGTGGTTCACCTACGAAGGTGAGCAACTCGGCCAGGGCCGTGAGAACGCCAAGCAGTTCCTCGCCGAGAACCTCGACCTGATGGTGGAGATCAGCGAGAAGATCCGCAAGCAAGTCGGCATCGACCCCGACGCGAACGCCGACGGCGACGAGCTCGACGTCACTGCCGACGACGAGTCCCTGGAGATCGAGGGGTAGTCACCACCAACCGCGCTACAGGGCACCGCGAAGGATCGCCGCGGTGCCGGCAACGGCACAGAGCGCGAGCACGGCCGGGCGCAGCCAGCGCCGGTCGACGAACGTGTGGAAGTGCCGGGAGCTCCAGAAGCCGGCGAGCATGATGGGGATCAGTCCGAGTGCGAGCAGCGCGCGGTCGGCGGTGATCTCGCCGGTTGCCGCGTAGCCGATGACCGTCAGCGTGGCGCTCGTCCAGAAGAACACTCCGAGGGTGGCGCGCACGGTCGGGCCGCGGTGGTACTGGTAGAGCAGCGCCACGGGCGGGCCGCCGACGGCGGCGGCGGTACCGGTCACGTTGCTGAGGAACCCGGCGATGCCGGCCGATGCCCGTCCCACGTGGATCGGCGGTGTCACGAAGCTGGCGACGACCCCGAGCACGGTGACCGCGCCGATGATGATCGCGAGGTCGTTCGTGCTCGCCTGCGTCACGATGGCGAGGCCGACGAGTGTCCCGGGCAGCGCGCCCACGAGGAGCCAGGGCAGCGTGGTGCGGTCGAGGGCGTGGTGTTCCCGCACGGCCGCGATGGCGCCGATCGGCCACGCGACGAGCACCAGCGTCACGGGGAGCGCCTCGGGGATCACGAGCGCGATGAACGGAGCGGCCAGGAGGTTGAGACCGAAACCGATCGTCCCCTGCACCACGGAGCCGAGCAGCACGACCACGGCCGCGAACAGGTACTGGTCGACCCCCACGTGCACCGGGGCACGCTACGTGACCCAGCCGGGACGCGAGTCGACACGCCGTTCGGCGCGTCGTACCGTGCGCGGCGCCGAAAGGATCGAGGATGCCTGCGCCGGATGCCGCGACGATCCGTCAGATCGTCGAGCGCCACGTCGAGCTCTGGAATGCGCACGACAAGAACGCGTGGCTGGCGCACTGGCGGAGCGCCGTGCCCGGCGACGTGAGCATGTACGACCCGGTCGGCACGCCGCCGAAACCGGGTCGCCCTGCCTTCGAGGCACCGTGGGACACCATGAACGCCCCCTGGGCCCTGTCGATCGAGCACCTGGTCGTCAACGGCACCGAGGCCGCCGTCTTGATGCGCAACGTCGGCGAGGTCGGTGGCACCGGCGTCGTGCTCCCGAGCATCGAGATCTGGCGGTTCGGCGACGACGGCTCGTTGCACGCGCGGTTCTCGTTCGAGACTCCGGCGGCCGACGACGCAGAGCGTGTGCGCCGCGACGAGATCCGGACGATCATGGAGCGTGCACACGAGCTGTGGAACGCGCACGACCGCGACGCCTGGCTCGAGGTGTGGCGAGAGGCGGTGCCGGGCGACATGACCCTCGACGACCGCGCGACCGGAGAGGTTCGACACGGGTTCGACGAGTGCCGGGTCGAGACGTGGGAGATCCACAACGCTACGACCCGCTTCGCGACACGCTTCCTCGTCGTGTGCGGAAACGAAGCCGCGATGGCCGTCGACAACGTGATCGACCTCGGCCCGCAGTCGGTCACCGTCACGAGCATCGAGACGTACGAGTTCGGCGACGACGCCTCGTTGTACGAACGAAACTGGTACGACCTGCCCGCCTCGTAGACTGGCGTCGTGGAGCAACCCGGCGCGGGGCCGCGCCGCTTCTACCTGCGCACCTACGGGTGTCAGATGAACGAGCACGACTCGGAGCGCATCGCCAGCCTGCTCGCGGCCGAGGGCATGGTGCCCACCGACGACCTCGCGACGGCCGACGTCGTCGTGCTCAACACCTGCTGCATCCGCGAGAACGCCGACAACAAGCTCTACGGGCAGCTCGGGCGCCTGAAGGCCGTGAAGGCGGCGAAGCCCGACCTCCAGATCGCGGTGGGCGGCTGCCTGGCCCAGAAGGACCGGGAGCAGATCGTCGAACGTGCCGGGCATGTCGACGTGGTGTTCGGGACGCACAACCTCGCGCACGCGGGGCGCCTCCTCGACCGCGCCCGGACGACTGGAGAGCCTGTCGTCGAGATCCTCGAACCGCACGAGACGTACCCGTCGGCGCTGCCCGGACGTCGCGACAACCCGCACTCCGCGTGGGTCACCGTCCAGATCGGGTGCGACAACTCGTGCACCTTTTGCATCGTCCCGATCGTGCGCGGCCCCGAGATCAGCCGGCGCATGGGCGACATCGTCCGCGAGGTCGAGGAGCTCGCGGCCGACGGTGTGCGCGAGATCACGCTCCTCGGCCAGAACGTCAACTCGTACGGCCGCGACCTGGGCGCCGGCCAGTACCGACCCCGGTTCGCCGACCTGCTGCACACCCTGGACGCGGTCGACGGCATCGAGCGGATCCGGTTCACGTCACCGCACCCGAAGGACCTGCGCCCCGAGACGATCGCGGCGATGGCCGAGTGCGCGTCGGTGTGCGAGCACCTACACCTCCCGCTCCAGGCGGGCAGCGACCGTACGCTCGCGCGCATGCACCGGGGGTACACGGCCGAGCGCTACCTCCAGCGGCTCGCGGCGGCGCGCGCAGCCATTCCCGACCTCGCGGTCACGACCGACGTCATCGTCGCCTTCCCCGGTGAGACCGACGACGACTTCGAGCGGACGCTCGCGGTCGTCGACGCCGCGCAGTACGACGCCGCGTACACGTTCGTATTCTCACCCCGTCCGGGGACGCCGGCGGCGACGATGACCGACGAGTTCGTCACACCCGACGTCGCCCAGGAGCGCATGCGACGACTCGTCGACGTCGTCGAGCGGCACGCGCTCGCCCGTCACCAGGCGCGTCTGGGGCGCACCGAGCAGGTGCTGGTCGAGGGGCCGTCGAAGAAGGACCCGGCGCTGTGGTCGGGGCGCACGCGCCAGAACAAGCTCGTCCACTTCGCGCCGGGCGACGCCGGCACCCGGGCCGGGCGGTTCGCCGACGTGCACGTCACCTTCGCCGCCCCGCACTGGCTGCGGGGCGACCTGGTCGGTGCCCGCACGCGCATCCCCGTCTCGGTGGCGCCTGCGTGACGCACCTCGCACTCGTCGGGCCCACCGCCTCCGGGAAGTCCGACCTGGCGCTGGCCGCGGCGCTCGCATTGGGTGGCGTGGAGATCGTCTCGGTCGACTCGATGCAGGTCTATCGCGGCATGGACATCGGCACGGCGAAGCCGAGAGCGCGCGAGCGCGCCGCAGTACCGCACCACCTCGTCGACGTCGCCGACCCCGGGGACGACTGGTCGGTGGCGCGGTTCCAGGCCGCGGCGCGCGACGCCGTCGCCGACATCGGCGCCCGCCACGAGCGCGCACTGCTCGTCGGCGGCACCGGTCTCTACGTGCAGGCCGTCGTGGACCCGCTCGACTTCCCTCCCGAGGACCGCGCCGTGCGCGCGCAGTTCGAGCAGGAGGTGGGCACTGATGCCGGCCTCGCCGCCGCGTACACCGCGCTCCAGCGGCTCGACCCGGCGGCGGCGGCCCGCATCGAACCTGGGAACGCGCGGCGTATCGTGCGCGCCCTCGAAGTGATCGAGATCACCGGCCACCCGTTCTCGTCGTTCGGTCCGGGTCTCCAGTCCTACGGCAGCACCGTGTTCCCGGTGTCGATGGTCGGGCTCTCCGTCCCCCTGGATGTGCTCGACCGGCGCATCGAGCGCCGATTCGCCGCGATGCGCCGGGCCGGCCTGGTCGACGAGGTGCGGGCACTGGTCGCCGCCGGGCCGCTGTCGCGCACCGCGCGCCAGGCCATCGGGTACCACGAGGTGCTGGCGTACCTGGAGGGTGACGAGCCGTCGCTCGACACCGCCCTCGACGACGCGGTCCGCCGGACGAAGCGCTTCGCGCGGCGCCAGCTCCGGTGGTTCCGCCGCGATCCGCGCATCAGGTGGCTCGACGGCGGCGACAATCCCTGCGACCTCCTGCCGTCGCTGCTGGCATTGTGGAGCCGATGAGCACCCTCCGGCTCTCGAAGCTCCACGCCACGGGGAACGACTTCCTGGTCCACGAGGGCGATCTGCCCGCGGAGGCCGCGCCGTTGCTCTGCGACCGGCACCGTGGAGTCGGCGCCGACGGATTGCTGCTCCTCCTCCCGGGCGCCGGCGACGCCGACTGCGCGATGGTCCTCTACAACGCCGACGGCAGCCGCGCCGAGATGAGCGGCAACGGGGTGCGGTGCCTGGCGTGGGCCGCGGTGCGCGCCGGATTGGGCGACGGCAAACGCCTCGTCGTCGGCACCGACGCCGGGCGCCGAGTCGTCGACGTCGAGTGCGACGCGGCCGGCGACGTGGTGGCGGCCGCCGTCGACATGGGCCCGGTCACCATCGGGCGCGACGACACCGCCGACGTCGGGAACCCGCACCTCGTGCTGTTCGTCGACGACGTCGCCGCCGCGCCCGTCACCAGCGATGGCCCGGGTCTCGAGCACGATCCCCGCTTCCCGGACCGCACCAACGTCGAGTTCGTCGCCGTCACCGGCGCGAACGAGCTCACGATGCGTGTCTGGGAACGCGGCGTGGGCGAGACGCTGAGTTGCGGGACGGGGGCGTGCGCGGCGGCCGCGGTCGCCCACGCGAAGGGCCTCGTCGGTGACCACGTCACCGTCAGGGTGCCCGGCGGCGACCTCGCCGTGGAGCTCGGCGACACCGCGCGGCTCGGCGGGCCGGTCGTGCACGTGTTCGACGTCGACGTGGAGCTCCCGTGAGCCGGCGGCACGAGCAGCGCAACCGACGCGGCCTCACCGCGACCGAGGTCGACCTGACCGTCGTCGAGCAGCGCGCGCTGCTCGTCGGCACCGGCATCGGAACACGCGACGCGGAAGCCGCGGAAGCTTCGCTCGACGAGCTCGCGCTCCTCGTCGACACCGCGGGCGCGGAACCCGTGGAGCTGGTCCTGCAGCGCCGCGACCGACCTGATCCCGCCACCTACATCGGGTCGGGCAAGGCCAAGGAGCTCCAGGAGCTCGCGCAGGCGCTCGACGTCGACCTCGTCGTGTTCGACGACGAGCTCACGCCCGCGCAGCAGCGCAACCTCGAACAGCTCTTCTCGTGCGACGTCGTCGACCGCGTCGCGCTGATCCTCGACATCTTTGCCCAGCACGCGCACAGCCAGGAGGGCATGGTCCAGGTGGAGCTCGCGCAGCTCCGCTACCGGCTCCCGCGCCTGCGGGGCCGCGGCAAGCAGCTGAGCCAACAGGGAGCGGGCGGCGGCGCGCGCGGCGGGCTCGTCGGCAACCGCGGTCCCGGCGAGACCCAACTCGAGGTCGACCGCCGCCGCATCCTCGAGCGCGTCCGCAAGCTCGAGCGCGACCTCGAACGGCTCGAGAAGACGCGGGCCACGCAGCGCAAGGCGCGCAAGCGCCGCGAGCTGGCGACCGTCGCGCTGGTCGGCTACACGAACGCGGGCAAGTCGACGCTGCTGAACCGCTTGACGAGCGCCGCCGTGCTCGTCGAGGACCGCTTGTTCTCGACGCTCGACCCCACCACGCGTCGGCTCCGCCTACCCGGCGGCGAGACCGTTCTGCTCTCCGACACGGTCGGCTTCGTGCGACGGCTCCCACACCAGCTCGTGGAGGCGTTCCACTCCACGCTCGAAGAAGTCGTCGACGCCGATCTCCTCGTCCACGTCGTCGACGGCGCGTCCACCGACGCCGACGACCAGATCGACGCCGTGCACCGCGTGCTGCACGACATCGGTGCGGGAGCGGTCCCCGAGCTGCTCGTCGTCAACAAGAGCGACGTCGCCGACGCGTCCCGGCTCCACGCGCTGCTGGTGGCACACCCGGGCGCGGTGGCCGTGTCGGCGGCAACCGGCGCCGGTAGCGAGCGGCTGCTCGACGCCGTCGCCACCCGGCTGCGTGCGCTCGTGCCGATCGTGGAGCTTCAGGTCCCGTACGAGCGCGGCGACGT
>DASPTH010000006.1:0-8416 GCA_035623515.1 Acidimicrobiia bacterium | reverse complement strand
GTGGAACGGGACGACGGTCCCGAGCACGGACGCACCGGCGGCGGGGGGAGACGCCAGCACGTCCGTGCCGAGAGTGGTTGCCGACGCGGCCAGCGCGCCGACACCGGCTGCCCCGGCGACGCCGAGGAAGCGGCGACGGCTGACGGCGCCGGCCCGCGAGCTCACGCGCTCACGATTTGCTTCGCGACCTCGGACAGCGGCTCGGCGAGGGCGTCGATCACCTGCGACAAGGCCTTGGTGTCGTCCGGCGTGAGCTCGGTGTAGGCGACGAAGGCCGTGCCGCGCCGGTACGGGTCGAGGGCTGTGTTCACCGCTGCGAACCGCGCATCGATGTCGGACGCGAGCGCGGCGTTCTTGCCGGCGAGCAACGGCTTCACCGCGTCGAACGCTGCCTGCGACCCCTGCACGTTGGCTTCGAAGTCGACGAGGTCAGTGCGCGAGTACCGCTCCTCCTCGCCGGTGATCTTCGAGCTCGACACCTCGTTCAGCAGCTCGACGGCGCCGTTGGCGATCGCCGCCGGCTGCAGCTCGACGTCGTGCACGAGGTTGGCGAGCTGCGCGACGTGCGCGTCGAGCTCCTTGGTGACGTTCGGGTCGAGCCCGCTCGTGGAACCGTCGACCCACAGCGCCTGCTCGATCTTGTGGAAGCCGCCCCACTGCTTGTCGGGCACGTCGCCCTGCCGCGCGTCGATCTCGGGATCGAGGTTCCCGAACGTCTCGGCGACGGGCTCGATGCGCTCGTAGAAGACACGAGCCGTGGGATAGAGCTGCTTGGCGAGGTCGACGTTGCCGGCGTCGACCGCGTCGGTGAAGGCCTTGGTGGCGGCGACGAGCTGTGTGGACTGGTCGACCAGGTAGGCGCGGTACTGGTCGACGGCGGCCTGTTGCTTGGTGTCCAGCTTGGTGGCCGCGGTGCCGGCCACGATCAGCTTGCCCTTGGAGTGCTTGGAGCCGCCGGGGCAATTCGTCGTGTAGGTGCCGGCCTTCAGGGTGAGGGAGAACTCCCCGTTCAGCCCCGGCGCGATGTTCTCCACCTCGCCGATGATGTGGTCGCCCTTCAGCACCTCGAACTCGCTGACGTCGCCGGAACCGCTGTTGGTGACCTTGAACGTGGTCGGCCCGGCCTTGATGGAGAGCTTCGCGGGGCAGCCGTCGTCGTTGATCGTGACCTTCACGGTTTGCGCCTTGGCAGCCCAGGCCGCGGACGCGGCCCCGACGAGCACAGCCGTCGAGGCAACGGCAACAGCCGCGACGCGGCCCATCGTTCGTGACATCGTGCGAGGTCCTTTCGGGATCAGACGGGCTTCGCCACGGACGTCGCGGGGATCGGTGCGGTGGGCGCGGCCGCACGGGGGCGCTGGGGGCGCACCACGTAGATCGTCATCGGCACCGCGTACGCGAGCCACACGAGCACCTCGCCGACGGTGGGTTCCGGCTGGATCCCGAACATGCCCGTGATCAGGGCGGACTGGACCGATCCCGGGTCGATGAGCCAACGCAGGTCGACGGCGCGTTCGAGGAGCACGTTCACCCAACCCCCCTCGTGACCGCTGTGCGCGGCGAACGAGAGCAGGCCGGCCGCGACGAGGACGAGGACGACGCCGGTGATGCGGAACACGCGCGACAGGTTGAGCTTCACGCCGCCGCGGTAGATGAGGTAGCCGAGCACGACCGCGAGGAGCACGCCGAGCGCGGCGCCGGTACCGGTGAGACCGGGACGAGTGGAGGCCTGGAACGCGGCGAGCAGGAACACCGCGGTCTCGAGCCCTTCACGGAGCACGGCAAGAAACGCCATCGCGATCAAACCGATCGCGGTGCCCTCGAGGAGCGCAAGGTGGGCACGGTTCTGGAGATCGCCCTTCAAGTCGGCGGAGTGGCGCCGCATCCAGACGATCATCCACGTGATCATCCCGACCGCCACCAATGCGACGATCGACTCGAACTGCTCCTGCTGACGCTGCGGAAGTTGTTGCTCGGCAATGCGCAAGGCGACGGCCGCACCGGCACAGAGTGCGATCGCCAGCCCGACGCCGAGCCACATCCACCGCAGCGCGTCGGCGCGCCCCTGCTGGCGGAGGAACGCCGCGATGATGCCGACGATGAGCGCGGCCTCGAGGCCCTCCCGGAGCCCGATCACGAAGGTGGGAAGCACTCCTCGAGGTTAGGGGTACCTAACTGAATTGTCAAGCCAGGCTTCCCTGCTGCAAACGAGGGCGGGCCCGGTCAGGCGGCGGGGTCGAGCCCGAGCTGCTGGTAGATCTCGCGAGTCGCGGTCGAGCGGTTCAGCGTGTAGAAGTGCAGCCCCGGCACACCGCCGTCGAGGAGGGCCTGGCACAGCCTCGTGGCCTCCTCGACGCCCACCTTGCGCACCTCGGCGGGATCGTCGCCGCAGGCCTCGAGCTTCTCGGCGAGCCAGCGGGGGAACTCCGACCCCTGGAGCTCGGCCATGCGCGCGACCGAGCGCAAGCTGGTGACGGGCATGATCCCGGCGATGACGGGCTTGTCGACGCCGAGGGCGCGGAGGCTGTCGACGAGGTCGAAGTAGTGGTCGGCGTCGAAGAAGAACTGGGTGATGGCGAAGTCGGCTTCGCGCAGCTTCTCGGCGGTGTGCCGGCGATCGGACTCGAGCGACGGGCTGCGCGGGTGCGGCTCCGGGTGGGCCGCGACCCCGACGGAGAAGTCGCCGACCTCACGCACGAGGCGCACGAGGTCGATCGCGTGCGACAGCTCCCCCGGCGGCAGGTCGAGGTCCTTGGGCGGATCTCCGCCGAGGGCGAGGACGTTCTCGATGCCCGCGTCGCGGTAGCGCGCGACGATCTCCACCAGCTCCTCGCGGGTGTGCGCGGCGCACGTGAGATGGGCCATCGCCGTCATCGAGGTGGTGCGGTTGATCTCGCAGACGAGCTCGTGTGTGCGCTCGCGCGTCGACCCCCCGGCGCCGTACGTGACCGACACGTAGGTGGGGTGGAGGGGCTCGAGCGCACGCAGCGTGCGCGCGAGCACGGCCTCCATGTCGTCGTTGCGCGGGGGTGAGAACTCGAACGAATAGCTCGTGCCGTTGCGGAGCGCCTCGTGGATCTTCACGACCACGCGTCCCGCGTGAGGTGCTCGAGCTCGGCGTCGAGACCCCGTCGCTGGGACCAGCGCACCACGGCACCGGCGGCTACCCCGACCACCGCGCCGAGCGCGGTGCCCGCCGCGAGGAACAGCAGGAACACGGCCAACCATGCGCCCGGGCGGAACGTGGCGCCGGTGCCGGCACCGGTCGACGTCAGGCCGAGCGACAGCCCGAGGACGAAGCCGAGCCGGACACCTTCGGCGCACCGCCGTCGCACCGGCTCGAGCTCGTACCGGGGGGGCCGGGCGTGCATCGACGCCTGCTCGCGCTCCTCCTGGTCGAGGATCACGCGGGCAAGAGCGCGGAGATCCGAACGATCGCCTGACGGCGGCATCACTTCAGGGTAGGACGACGCGGACTGTGCCATCCACGGATTGCTATGGGAAACTGCTCGGCCATGCCTCCCGAGAAGCTGCACTGGCGGCACCTGTATTCCGAGGTGGTCACGAGTGGGCTGTGCACCGGGTGTGCCGGCTGTGTGATCGCGTGCCCGCACGATGTGTTGGGGTACCGCGACAGCGACGGCGTGTACCAGCCGTTCCAGCTCGAGGACGGGTACGCGCCCGACAACTGCAGCCATGGTGAACGCGGCTGCACGTCGTGCACGCGGGCCTGTCCCCGGTTCCGGGCCTGGGAGCCGGAGGTCGACGAGTTCCTCTTCGGGCGGGCGCGCGACGCGTCTGAGCCATCGGGCGTCTACAAGGACATCCTGCTCGCACGAGCGAAGGATCCGGTGCTCGCGGACGTCGGGCAGGACGGCGGGCTCGTGTCGGCGATCCTGCTCTACGCGCTCGAGAAGGACATCATCGACGCCGCGCTCGTGAGCTACCTCGAAGGCGACGGCTCTACGTGGAAGGCCGTCCCCGGCGTCGCCCGGACGCGCGAGGAGATCCTGGCGTCGGCCGGCAGCCGGTACACGTACTCGGCGAACCCGCTCGCGTACGCCGAGGCGGCGGAGGGTGGCGCGGAGCGCATCGCACTGGTCGGTATGAGCTGCCAGTCGTCCGTGCCGCCCGTCATGAAGCAGCGCAAGGCCGGCAAGGTGGCTCGACGGCTCTCGCTGAACATCGGCCTGCTGTGTTCCAAGACCTTCGACGACGCGATCTTCGAGGAGTTGCTCGAGGCGAAGTACGGGTTGAAGAAGTCCGAGATGCTGAAGATGAACATCAAGGGCGTGCTGCAGATCTGGATGAAGAACGGCGACTACCACGAAGTGCCGCTCAAGGAGTGCCACGCGTGGACACGCGCCGGCTGCAACCTGTGCCCCGACTTCTCGGCCGAGCACGCCGACATCTCGACGGGCGGGATCGGCAAGTTCAACGACTGGACGCTCACGATCGTGCGCACCGACATCGGGCGCGACGTCATCGCCGGGATGATCGACGAGGGTTGGATCGAGACGCGCCCCGGCGACGACGATCCCGATGCGATCGCGTTGATGCACAAGCTGTCGATCAAGTCCCGCAAGCGCTGGCCCGAGTTCGCGATCGAGGCGCCGAGGCTCATCCCGGTCAAGCCTGCCGGTTAGCGCGTTCCGAACGTGGCGCCTCCGGCGGAGCAAGGGACGCGGACGGTCGCGCTGGTGAACGACCTGATGGACCGGTCGCGGCTGTCGGCCGCGGTCCCCGATGTCAGATTCGTACCGGACACGGCGAGCTGCGTCGGCGCGGACGTCGTCGTGATCGACCTCGCCCGTCACGCGGATGCGGTCGCGGCAGCGCGTGCGTCCGCGCCATGGGCCCGGATCGTCGCCTTCGGTCCCCACGTCGACGACGACGTCCTGCGCGGGGCCCGGTCCGACGGCGCCGACGTCGTGTTGCCCCGCTCCCAGTTCTTCCGCGACCCGGCGGCGGCGCTGCGGCGCGAGATTTGACAGACTCCCCCGCCATGGACATCGACATCGAGAACGCCGACCTGTTGCTGTCGACGACGCGGTCGGTTCGCCGACGCCTCGACCTCGACCGACCCGTGCCGCGTGGGGTCATCCTCGATTGCGTGCGCATGGCGGTGCAGGCTCCCACGGCCAGCAACGGTCAGAAGTGGCGCTGGGTCGTCGTCACCGACCCCGAGAAGCGGTCCCGCCTCGCCGA
Source organism: Acidimicrobiia bacterium (assembly GCA_035623515.1). Classification (GTDB taxonomy): domain Bacteria; phylum Actinomycetota; class Acidimicrobiia; order IMCC26256; family DASPTH01; genus DASPTH01. Next base: position 3,208 of record DASPTH010000006.1, on the reverse strand, counting down.
GATCTACGGCGGCACGGGACGTCCGTACCTCGAAGCCGGTGCCCGCGGCGAGCTGTCCGACGACCCGCAGACGATCCGCGTGTACGAGTCGGCGCTCTATCTGATGAGCGTGATGCACCGCGTCCCGGTGCACGTGATCCCGTGCATCGAAGGGCGCGTCGGCGACCCCGGCAACATGTCAGGCGCGAGTTTCTACGGCTCGATCATGCAGGCGGCGTGGAGCTTCGTGCTGGCGTTGCGCGCGCGCGGCCTCGGTTCCGTGTGGACCACGCTGCACCTGCAGGGCGAGCAGGACGCGGCCGAGCTGCTCGGTATCCCGTACGAGTCGGTGAGCCAGATCGCCCTGCTCCCGGTTGCCTACACCGTGGGTACCGACTTCAAGCCCGCGCGGCGCGGCCCGGTGGAGGAGATCACGTACTGGGACGCCTGGGGCGCGACCGAGCGGGCGTAGCCCTTCCCGCCCGTAACGCCGTGCCCGCCTCCGGAGTCGAAGCCCGCTGATGTCCCTCCGCGCGCGCCTGGAGACCGCCGCCGACGGCGCCGGCACGGTCACCTTCGTCGGCAGCGCAGCGGGTGCGCGGCGCGTCGATCGGGTGGAGTGGTCCCGGCTGCACGACGACGCGCGAGCAATGGCCGCCGCCCTGCACGCGCGGGGCGTCGGCCCGGGATCACACGTCGCGGTCATCGGACCGACGTCGCGCGCGCTCGTGACCGCCCTCCAGGCCACGTGGCTGGCGGGCGGCGCCGTCGTCGCGCTGCCGCTCCCGATGCGGCTGAGCTCGATCGAGGCATTCGTCGAGCACACGCGTCGGCGGATCGCGCACGCCGACGCGCAGCTCGTGCTCGTGGACCCCGAGCTCGCACCGTTCCTCGACCCGCCACCCGAGGGCACCGTCGTCGTCGGCCTCGACCACCTCGCGCGCGATGGAGTGGCCCGGCGCGCCGACTCGCTCGCGAGCCCGCCCGACGACCCCGACCGGCTCGCCATCCTCCAGTTCACGAGCGGCTCCACCGCGGACCCGAAAGGCGTGATGCTCCCCGACCGGTGCATCCTCGCCAACATCGACGCCATCGCTCGCGCGCTCGCGATCTCGGCCGACGACCGCGCCATCTCGTGGTTGCCGCTGTACCACGACATGGGACTCATCGGGTTGCTCATGACGCCGATGCTGACCGGCTTCGAGCTCGTGCTCGGCGCGCCCACCGACTTCCTCGCCACTCCCGCGGTGTGGCTGGAGTGGATCTCCGAATACCGAGGCACCATCACCGCGGGACCGAACTTCGCGTACGCGCTGGCGGCCCGCGCCCTCCGTCGCGCCGAGGGGATCGACCTGTCGTCGTGGCGGCTCGCGCTCAACGGGGCCGAGCCCGTCGACCCCAGCGCGGTCGAGGCGTTCTGTGCGGCCGCCGCACCACACGGGCTCGACGCCCGGGCGGCCTTCCCCGTGTTCGGAATGGCCGAGGCCACCCTCGCGGTGACGTTCCCGGACGTGGGCGTCGGGTTGGAGGTCGACACCGTCGACCGGGTCGCGCTGGAAACCGAGCGGTACGCGGCACCGGCGTCGGGCGGCACGGCCGGCTCGCGCCGGCTCGCCCTCCTGGGTCGTGCGCTGGACGGGTTCGAGCTGCGGATCTGCGACCCCGAAACCGGCGCCCCGCTCGGCGACCGGGAAGTCGGCGAGCTCGCCCTGCGGAGCCCGTCGGTGACGCCGGGCTACTACGCGAACCCGTCGGCCACCGAGCTCGCGTTCCGGGACGGCTGGTTCCGTACCGGCGACCTCGCCTACCTCGCCGGCGACCGCCTCGTGGTGTGCGGCCGTCTCAAGGACATGATCATCGTCGGTGGGCGCAACGTGTTCCCTGAGGACATCGAGCGGGCCGCGAGCACCGTGGCGGGCGTGCGGGCGGGCAACGTGATCGCGTTCGGGAGCGACCGGCGGCGGGGCCGCGAATCGATCGTCGTCGTCGCCGAGACGCGCGCCGACGACGACATCGCGCCGGTGCGCGCTGCCGTCTCCACGACCGTGTGCGACGCGGTGGGGGTACCCCCCGCCGACGTCGTGCTCGTGCGGCCGGGCACGCTGCCCAAGACCTCGTCGGGCAAGTTGCAGCGTTCCCTGTGCCGCGACCGCTACCACGCCGACGAGCTCGAGCCCGTCTGAGCGGCTCCGGTCCGAGCCGGTCCGGTCCGAGCGGTTCCGCGCGCCCGCCAGCGGGCAGAATGGTGAGTCGGTATGGAGGCAGCCGGGCGGACAGCCACGATCGAACGCGGGCCGGGGCTCTCGTCGCGACGCGACGTCGCCCGCATGTTCCTCGTGCTGCTCGCGATCACCTTCGTGTTGCGGTTGCCCGCGTTCTTCGTGCCGGTGTTCAACTCCGACGAGACGTTCGTCGCGACACAGGCCCACGTGATCCAAGAGGGCGGACAGCTCTACCAGGACGCGACCGACCGCAAGCCGCCGGTCGTGCCGTACATCTACGCGGCGACCTTCTCGGCGCTCGGGACGTCGGCGCTGTGGTCGGTGCGTGTCGTCGCCATGCTGGCGGTGGCGCTGACCGCCTTACTGCTCGCGCTGGAAGCCCGTCGTCGCTACGGGGCGCGCGCCGGGTGGATCGCCGGGATCCTGTTCGTGTTCGCCATGCTCGCCCTGTCACCCCAGGACGGCCAGGCCGCGAACTTCGAGGTGTTCATGCTGCCGTCGATGACGGCGGCCATCCTGCTCGCGAGGAGACGGCGCGGCGTGGCGGCCGGTGTCGCCGTCGCGGTGGCGACGCTCACGAAGCAGACCGGCGCAGCGACGTTGCTGCCCGTCGTGTACCTGCTCGCGCGTGGGCGCGGCAGGCGCGGCGTCGGTCGGGTGGCGCTCGGGTTCTGCGTGCCGCTCGCGGCCGTCGCGCTCGCGATCGGACCCCGGCAACTCCTCTACTGGGCCGTGCTCAGCAACGGGTCCTACGTCGGCGTGAACAGCGGATCGGTCGCGGTGCTGGCCGTCTTCGGAGTGATGACACTCGGGTGGGCGACGGTCAACCTGCCGATCCTGTGGAAGCTGCCCCAGGCGTGGCGGGACCGGCGCGACCCGTCGCTCGACGGCGAGCGCGACACCGACCTGTGGCTGTGGCTGGCGTCGGCGGTGCTGTCGGTCGCCGTCGGGCTCCGATTCTTCGGACATTACTACATCCAGCTCGCCCCGCCGCTCGTGCTGCTGTC
>DASPTH010000420.1:0-26515 GCA_035623515.1 Acidimicrobiia bacterium | reverse complement strand
CAGGGCATCCGTCGAGCCCCCGTGAAATCCATCGCGCGTCTGTCGCGCGGGCTCGAACCCGAGGAGGGCAACTGGCCGGCGCCGGCCGAGCTGAGCAGCTTCGGGAGCGCACGCTCATGGGCATCCACGAGGCGGTCCAGGGCCGGATCGACGTCTCCGACACACGGGCCTCGAGGCGGAGGTCGTGCGGGCGGAGCCCGTGGTAGTGCTCCCGCGTCTGCCCGTCCTTCGTGGGCTCGCCGAACCCGGGCCTCGACACAGGCCGGGACCCATAGCCGCCGACGCCAGAGCTCCGCGCGGAGGTGGCCGCCCTCAGGTGCCGGGAACACGAGCTGGTTCCCGGGGGGAGCTCGGCCAGGTGCCGCTCGAGCTCGTCGCCGACGACGCAAGGAAGCGGCACGCGGCGGTACCCGACGCGCGTCTTGGGCTCACGACCAGGCGCCCGCGCGCAGTTGCGACCGTCTCAGCCGATGATCAGAGTGGAGTTCTGTTCCGTGCTCGGGATTGGTCTTCAACCTGCGCCCGTATTCCTGAGTCGAGCGAAGTCCGCGGCTTCCAACCGAGAAGCTCTGCGGCGAGGGTCACGTCGGCTTCTGTGCGCTGCGGGTCGCCCGGGACGCTGTCGTCCCCGCAACAAGTGATGCCACGGCCGAGCACGTCGGCGACGATCTCGATCACCCGGTTGAGCGATGTGCTCGTGCCGGTACCGATGTTCACGACGGTGCCTGGCTCGAGGTCGGCATCAATCGCGCGGACATTCGCGTCGACGACGTCGTCCACGAACGTAAAGTCGCGGCGTTGCTCTCCATCGCCGAGGACGGAGAACTGTCGACCAGAAAGGCCGGCGTCGATGACGCGATGGATTGCCATGTCGGGACGTTGGCGCGGCCCGTACACGCTGAAGTAGCGAAGCGACAGCGTGGGGATGCCGAAGTTGTACGCGTACAGGCGGCAGAGATGCTCGCCCGCGAGCTTGGTAACGCCGTACGGGGTGATCGGATGTGGCAGATCCGACTCAGAGACCGGAAAGCGCGCCGCCGAACCGTAGACCGATGAGCTCGACGAGTACACGAAGCGCTGGATCGACTGCTCGCGGCCTGCCTCGAGTAGCCGTTGGGTCGCGAGCACATTCGCTTGCTCGTACGCCGCAAAGTCCCGGCCCCAGGAATCGCGGCTTCCCGGTAACGCGGCCATGTGGAACACGACATCGACCTCGCGGAGGACCCTCGCGAGGTCAAGAGCGGTGAGATCGTCTTCGACGAATGTGAACGCCGAGTGCGCGAATGAAGCCTCCAGGTTCCCTCGCTTGACGACCGGGTCATAGGAGCTCGTGAGCGCGTCGATACCGAGTACCTCGTGCCCGGCCTCTAGGAGACGCTCGCCGAGTGTGCTCCCGATGAAGCCGGCGCTACCGGTGACCAGTGCCCGCATCGGAGGAACGATACTCAGCGGGCCCTCACTGCGCCGCGATAACTGTGCCAACTCCGCACTGCGGACCTGCGCGCGGAATGCAACTTGGTGTGCGTGCCGAACTCTCGATCACGCGGGGACTTGACTTTGTTTGTTCGAGCGCGTCGGTCGTAGTCCCTGAGCACCGCGGAGACGAGCGGTCAACTCCACTCCCGGCCGGAAATTCGTTTCCGGTCGATGACGAGGCGACGACGAACTGCCCGGCGCCGTCGCGGACAAGGAACCGGATCGCCCGGTCTTGCTGCATCATGAGGTTGCGGGCGGCTTGGGTCGCGCAAGCGCCCGTCGGGTTGGTCGTGATGCCAGCGAGATGCACTCGGCGACGCTCGAGCTCGATGAAGAACAGCACGTAGTAGCGCCGCAACACGACGGTGTGACGGTGAAGAAGTCACACGTGACGATCTTGACCGGTTGTGTACGCGGGAACGTCGTCCACGACGTGCTTGATGCGGGCGTGCCTGCGAGTCGCCTGGAGTGATTCGTCTCAGTTGTGGCGGTGCTCGGGTGCGACGATGCGGCGGTACAGCGCCTCGTAGGCGGTCACGTGTTCGTCCCAGCTGAAGACTTCCCCGGCGCGGCGGCGCGCCGCCTGACCCATCGCCGTCGCGCGCTCAGGGTGCCTCAACAGGAAGCGCATCGCTTCGGCCACTCCATCGATGTCTTCCGGCTCGACCAGCAGCCCGGACTCGCCCTGCGCCACTACCTCTGGCAGCCCGTCCACGCGTGAGGCAACGATCGGACGCGCCATCTGCGCCGCTTGCAGCGCGACGAGTCCGAACGGCTCGATGCGTGACGGCATGACCACCATCGTGCAGCGGCTCATGAGCGCCGGGACCTCGTCTGGGGCGACCCAGCCGACCATGTCGACCGCCCGCTCGACACCCAGAGCCGAGGCTTGTCGCTCCAGCGGCTCGCGGGCCTCACCGTCGCCCGCCACGACGAGGCGCGCGCGGGGGAACTCGGCTATCAGTCTGGCGAACGCGCTCAGCGCGATGTCGAATCCCTTCTGTTGAAGCACGCGGCCCAGGCACAGCAGCAGTGGCGGGTCGAAGGGGAGCGGCGTCGGGTCGATCGGCGGCATGGCCAAGCTGTTCCGCAGCACCGAGGAGCGAGCCGCGATCTGGGGTAACTGCGCCCGCGTGTAGTCGAGCACGGACTGCGAGCACGCAGTTACCCAGTCCGCGGAGCGCATGAGCCGCCCGCGCACACTGGCGTTGTCCACCAAGCTGTCGGCATACGTCTGGTGCAGCGTGAACACCAGCGGTGCGGGGTGCACGTGCGCTGTCTTGAGCTGGAAGTACACCCCCGGGCCCGAGTGGAAGACGTGCACGATGTCCGGCTCGAAGCGCTGGGTCAGGTCTGCCAATGCCACCCGCAACCGCACCTGCTCTTCCAGATCGCGCGCCCGCAGCGCGATTCTGAACGGAAACCGGTGCACTGGTACGCCCGAGTACTCGCTGTAGTCCGGCACACCCGACGTATCCCGCCGCGCCACGACCATCGGCTCGTGCCCGCGTGCCCGCAACGCGTGCACGAACTGCATACCGAGCACTTCCACCCCGCCGATTGTCGGCAAGAACGTGTCAGACCAGAAGAGGATCCTCACCGCTACCCCACGTGTCTGGCTGTGGTGACCACCGACGCGTCAACAACGTCCGTGGTCAGCACAGCTAGCAAGCGCTCGCCGCCTCTTTGCGCCCGACGATCTCCCGGTAGAGTGCGTCCGAAACATTCACGTATCTGTCCCAGGAGAACAGCGCCGACGCTCGCGTCCGAGCTGCCCGTCCCATCTCTTTCGCGGCCTCCGGATTCTCCAGCACCGAGCCCACTGCCTGTGCCAGCGCACCACTGTCCTCCGGTGGAACGACCAGCCCCGTCACGCCGTGTGCGACGACTTCCGGCAGCCCGCCGACATCGGCCGCGATCACCGGTCGCGCCATCTGGGCAGCCTGAATCGCCACGAGCGGCAATCCCTCGCGCCGCGACGGCATCAGCACGACGCTCGCCATTGCCATCACGTTCAGTACAGATTGGGATCCCAGCCAACCCATGAACTGGACGCGCTCTCCGACCCCCAACGCCTCTGCCTCCGCCTGCAGCACTCCCCGCTGCGGTCCGTCCCCCGCGATGCCGAGGCGCGCGTTGGGAAAGCGCTCTGCCAGGAGCGCGAACGCCTGCAACGCCACGTCGAACCCCTTGTCGTGCACCAGCCTTCCCACACACAACAGCAGCGGGTGCTGTCGATCGGGCGCCCCCGGCACGTGTGACACCTCCTCCAGCCCCGAATACACCACCGACGAGCGGTCGGTGATGTCGGGCACCATGCCCTGTGCCGCTCGCAGCACCGCGCCCGACACACCGGTGACCCAATCCGCGGCGCGCAGAGCCTTTTCCAGCACGGATTCGTCTCCGCCTACTCCGCCGCGCAACACCTCACCGTGAAGAGTCACCAGGGACGGAACCTCGCTTGCCCCTGCGTCCGACAGGTGAAAGACCGCGCTCGGACCGACATGAAAGAGGTGCACGAGTTGCGGCTCGAACTCGCGCCGTAGTCGTGCGTAACGGTGCCGCGCCTCGACGAACAACCCGGCGTCACGGCTTCGCAGTGCTGTGCGGAACGGCAGCCGCACCACGCGCACGCCACCGACCTGCTCCTCATCCGGCAGCTCCTCGGCATCGTGGGACGTGACGACCACGAGCTCGTGCCCGCGACCCTGCATCGCGGACACGTGTCTGGCCGCCAGCTGCTCGATCCCTCCCTGGTACGGCGCGAAGAGCTCAGCCCAGAACAGCACGCTCGAGCCGGTGCCCACACTCGCTCCGGTCGGCACCGCCGACAGGTCAGTCGGAGATGACACCCGGTCCCGCCGTCCGCGTGTCCTCGGGCGGCGAACGCCTCAGCGCCCGCTGACGATCGAGGTGCGACTTGAGCAGGTCGAGATATTCGTCGCGGCTGCGACCCTGCCATTGTCGACTGCGGCTGTTCGGATGCACACGGCGATACACGAGCAGCTCGGGCACCAGCTCAACCGCGATCCCATTCTCGTCGGCACGAAGAAACCAATCGGTATCGTCACCGTGGTTCAAGCGCGTGTCGAACCCGCCGATCGCCTCGAACACGCTGCGGCGCGCCAACAGTGTCACGCTCGTGTAGCCGGCCATCGGCTGTTCGCGCTCATGGCCACGCAAGCTCTCGTGCTCGTCGCGCAGCACATCGTCCCAGAAGTTCTGAATCAGCGTGACACAGGCTCCAACCGCGGGGCGCTCCTCGAGCAGGGCCACTTGCCGCGCGAGCTTGTCGGGATGCCAGAGGTCGTCGGCATCGAGAAACGCAACGTAGTCCCCTTGCGCAGCCCGAAGGCCGGTGTTGCGCGCAGTCGAGGGGCCGGCATTCGCCTGCCACACGTACCGCAACGGCGCTTCGTACTGTGCCACCAGATCCCTGGTCCCGTCGGTGGATCCATCGTCCACCACGATCACGTCGAGCTCGCGGTGCGTCTGCGCGACGATCGAGTCCAGCGTTTCGCGCAGGAACGCCTCGCCGTTGTACACCGGGACGATGCAGCTCACCCACGGCAGATCCGTGCTGCGTACAACGCCACTCATCGCCGCGCTGCGCCCTCGTCGAGCATCGCTTCCACGCGTTGCGGAATCGCGGCGATGTCGCGCCCGAGCTCCAGCCAGAAGCAGGGCACGCGTTCCACGAGCTGCGCCAGGCGCTCGAACCCGCGCGCGCCCGCCCCGAACGCGGTGAACAGCGATGTCGGCGCCAGCCGGAGCAGCGCCTCTCCCTTCGATGCCCGCCGTACCCGCGACTGCTCAGCCGTGGCGACGCGTGGCAGCACGATCGCGCGGATGGTCGCGGTCCGAGCCAGTTGCGTGGGCAGCACTTCAGCGGGAAAGAGCAGCAGCTTGTCGTCGCGTACCGCTTGACCCCGGCCCGCGCCTGCACGGAGTTGTGGAAAGTGCTCCACGTGGTTCGGTGCTACCCGCGCGCCGCCGTACAAGCTGTGCCCGAGGAACGATCCGCCCTCCAAGGCTTGCAGCCCGCACTGGTCGTCGCCCAGGAACTCGAATCCGGTTTGGAGGCACGCGAGCGTGGTCGTGGACTTACCCGCGCCGCTGCCTCCGCCCACCAGCACACCCTGCCCGCGCCATGCCACCAGCCCGGCGTGAACCACGTGAATGTCGCAGTCGTAGTACCAGATGCCCAGCAGCAGTGGGAGCGGCTTCGATTGCTCCTGCGGCGGAAGCTGTACTCCGGACGCTCGCCAGCCGATCGCCCGACCCGCCTCGCGGTCCAACCAGGTGATCGCCCCGGGCCTCACGTAGCGGAACACGCGTCCGCTCTGGAAACTGGTCGCGAGCCCTCCGCCGACGCGCCAGCGCTGCGACTCCTCGCCGTCGCTCGCCCCCACCACATCCCAGCCGGTCGCGCCCGATTCCACTGCACGCAAGTCCGCCTGGCTGGAATCCGACGGGTGCGCGACGTTCGTTTCGCGCTCGTCCCAGAGATCGATCTCCAGCTCCACGCGGTCCGCCGGGAGCGCAGCGTCCTGCAGGTGCGCGAACGGCCGCATGATGTGCGTCGCGAGCGCGTGTCCGATCACTCGCAGCCGTACCCCGCGTCCGCCGAACACGTAGCGCGATTCGTGGACGTCGTCCGGGCGCGCCTGCCGTGCCTTGTCGAATGCTGCCGAGACTCGACCGAAGGCAGGTTCGCGCCCGGCGTCGCGCACTGATCGGTGGGCCGCGTCAGGTACCGGGTTCGCCCGGCGCATCTTGCGCAGGGGCGTTCCAGGGAACGTCACGGAGACCCGGCATCGGCGGATCGAGCGCAAGCAGATGCCCGATGTCGCGGTAGATCTCCAGCCGCGGCGAATCGTACCGGAGCCCGGTAGCGCCGACTGAACGTGGACGATCGCGCGATGAGCCGTCATCCTGCCCGGGCTGCACGATGCCTTCCTCGACGAGCTCGCCGCCGAGCCGTTCCAGATCGGCCTGGGCCTGCCCCGCCGACACGTCGTACCGCGCCGTCAACGTCGCGACGATCTCGCCGAGGTTGAGGCCCGCCTCGATCTGCTCCCAGATGAGCGCCCCCACGTTGTCCATGCTGTAGTAGATGCCGTTCGAGAGGTTGATGATGATCGCCTCGCCCTCGAAGACCTTGGCGGCCACACCGTCATTGGGGCGCAAGCGCGTCTGCAGGGTCAGCACATCCCACCTCCGTCGTCAGTGTGCGATAGAGCGAGTCGTGCGCGTCAAGATATCGCTGCCAGTTGAAGGCGACCTCGACATGCCGCCGAGCCGACTTTCCGAAGGCAGCGGCCTCCTCCGGATGGCGGAGCAGGAAATCGACCCCTCTGGCGAGGCCGGGCACGTCCTCCGACTCCGTCAGCAGGCCCGTTACTCCATCGATGACAATCTCCGGGATGCCCCAGACATCGGTCGCCACGATCGGCCGTGCCATCTGGGACGCTTGGATAGCAACCCCGGGCAGTCCCTCCCAGCGAGATGGTACGAGCACCAGCGTCGCCTCGTTCATCAAGCTGGGCACCTGCTCGGGCGGCACCCAGCCGAGGAACCGAACTGCCGCGTTCACGCCCAGCTCGCGCGCCAACGTCTCCAGCACGGGCCGCTCAGGGCCGTCTCCCGCGATGGTGAGGCGGAGCGAGGGAAATGCGCGCACGAGGAGCGCGAGCGCGCGCAGCGCCAGGTCGAACCCCTTCTCCGGGACCAGCCGGCCAATGCACAGCAAGCGCGGAGGCTGGAAGGACAGCGGGGTGGGCTGAAGCGGGGGAAGGTCGATCCCGTTGTGGATGACCGACGAGCGCGAAGTGACCTCCGGCACGTGCGCGCGCACGGCCTGGAGCACCGAGGTCGACACCGCCGTGACCCATGTCGCGGTGTGCATGGTGCGCCCGAACACCGTCTCTGCAGTGTCGCCCGATTCGGGTGGCGGGCCGCGGAACGATACGAGCAACGGTGTTGGAGCGGCCGTGGCAGTCCGGTGCTGGAAATACAGGCTCGGCTCCCAGTAGTTCACGTGCACCAGATCGGGTTCGAAGTCCCGCTTGATGGCAGCTATCCGCTCGGCGATCTGAAAGATCCGAGACGGGTCGCGTTCGACCAGAGCCTCCCAGAAGTGAAAGCGGTAGACGGGAGCGCCCTGGAACTCGTACTCATCCGGCATCGGCAGGCTGCTGTGGGACGTGATGACGGCGAACTCATAGCCCCGCTGGCGCATTGCGGGCAGGAAGTCGGCCGCGATCCGCTCCACGCCGCCAATCTGCGGCCAGAACACGCGCGGCCAATACAAGACTCGCAACTTCAACCCCTCAACCCTCGAGCACGCTGGTGCCGGTCGCCAGGTCCTCGACGATAGAGGTCGCAGTGAACAGATGATCGAGCTGTTCCACCGTGTGCTCGGCGGATCGTTCCAGGATTGTCCTCGCGGCCGGCACCGAAAAGTACTCGCCGAGCGCGTCGCAGTGCTCGAGCTGCTGACCGAGGCCGCGCACGACCAGCGAGTCCCCGCCGTACCGCGGGGCCGCGGCCCCGGCGAGACGTTCGCGCCACTCAGGGTTGGCGGCGGCCAGCGCGGCGACGTTGGCGGCCGTGCCAAATCGCTCGGAGATGATCGGTACACCCAATCCGGCATGCTCGATGGCGGCGACCGAGGGCATGATCCGGAGCAGGAACTCCCGGTACAGGCCGTAGGAAGACTTCTGATCGTCCGGGCACCACGTGGCGTACTCGACGAAGTCGAGTGAGGAGAAGGGCGTCGCGTCCCAGAAATAACACCGGTTGCGATCTTCGGCCTCGGAATGCCATTTCATCGCTCGCTCGCAGAACACGAAGTGGGCGTATTTCTGTCGCTGGTCGCGCTCGGGGTACGACGAGAGGCAGCCCTCCAGGTCGGCGAGGATCTCTGCCTGGTCCGTCCCGGTGAGCGCACTCACCGCAGCCGGCGAGAACTTCTCGTACTGGCGCGCCACGAACGTTGCAAGCTGCGGCACGTCCGCGAACTCGCGCGCTGGTCGACTGTCAGGGAGCGTGAACGTCCCCATCTCTCCGGTCATGAAGAAGACCTCGGCGCTCGAGTCTCGGAGTGTCGACTCGAGGAACGGAAGCAGGAACGACATCCCCAACGGGTTCAACCCGTTCTTCATCCTCAGTAGGCGGAGCGCATCCTCACGCCTCGGGGGGCCGAGGTGCTCGAGCTTCCATTCGGCGCCGAGGGCGTGCGCGATGCGGCGAGCAACTGGCACATCGGGGATCGCGTTGCCGGCGTGATCGAGGAAGGTCGTGCAGCGAAATGGGAGGCTGAGCCTGCGCATCGCCGCCCCAATCGCTCTCGAGTCGAACCCGCCGCTCAGCGACAACACGTACTCCGCGCCCGGCCGGTAGCGCGCCTCGCACGCCGCGAGGAACCGATCCGCAAGGTGCGCGGCATTCTCGTGCACGTCTCGGTCGGCGTGGGGCTTGCGCTCCAGGTTGAGCTCGCGGATCTGCTCCAGGCGTGTGACGTGCCGCGTCGCCGGATCGGCGCGGACGAGCGTCGCGGGTGCAACGCGATCCACATCCTTCAACCAAGTACGCCGGCCGAACACGTATCCGGAGTGCAAGAAGTTGGCGAGCGCCACGCGGTCGAACGCGAGGCGCTCCATCAACGCCGCGACGAATCGCAGCTCGCGCGAGACGATCAGGCCGTGGGCGGAAGAGTGGATGTACACCGGCAAGCGTGCGAGCGCGTCGTTGACGATTCGCACCGCCCCGGTCGCCCGCTTGACGAGGATGGCGACGAAGTCTCCGTCGCTCTGGGACAGCCAGTCGCCGAGTTGATCGCTGGTACTGGCGTCGTCCCGAAATGCCAGCACCGCCAATTCGCGCAGCCTGCGCTCGAGCGCGAGCGGCCCCACGCCATACAGGCGTCCCTCCAGGAAGAGGTCGACGCCGTCCATCCGGAAGGCCTGCACCGGGTACTCCTGGTAGCCGGTGTGCGCCAGGAAGCACGAACGCCCGTCCACCAGGACAGTGGCCCGGTATCGCTCGTCGTGCAGCAGCGCATCGAGCGCCCGGGTAATGGACCTCCGCTTGCCGACCAGTCCACCATCCCAGTCGCAGACGAGATGCAGGCCAGGCATTGCTCGGGGCCTCCTACGCGGTGATCACATTGTCGTTCGGCGTCGACGACGAGTTGTTGGACGGGCGCGCCAGAGGCCGTCCGAGGAGGCGGCGACCCACGCGGCGGGCGGGCGCCGGCAGATGGCGGGCCCACCTCCGCCACGCCCGCTCTCGCACTGGCAGCATCGACACGGCAATGCGACGGGCGGCGGAGTTCCTTGCCGCGGACTCCAGCCCGTCGAGGACGGGTCGGGGCACGGCGGCCGCGAGTTCGTCGTGCAGGAACCGGAGCGTGACCGCGAAGGGCACGGTCAGACCGGCCGCTCGAGTCGTCTCGAGCGACACCGCCCAGTCGAGGTCGGGATGCCTCTCCACGAGAAAGTGGGCGTCGACGGCCCACTGGATCGAGCGTCGCGCCCGCGCGCTGAAGCCGTGCACGCAGACGTGCAGCAGCGCGTCGGCCGGCGCCAACGTGCACGCGGCCCGTCCGGCGATGGTGACGGAGATCGCGCGCGATCGCACACGGTCGGCCACGTTCTGGGCCGGCGGCACCGGCAGCAGAGTCGTGTGCAGCAACACCGCCAGGCGCGACGGGTGCACGAGCTCGGCGTGAGAACGCTGGGTGCATCCGAGCGACCGGAGCGCGTCGCCCGCCCGTGCCAGCTCTTCGGGCCGCACCAGAAGGTCCAGGTCGTGGCAGTGTCGCAGGGTGCCGTTGGGATAGACGGTCGCCGCGAGCGACGCGCCTGAGAGCACGAGCGGCTCGACCGAGGCACTTTCGAGCGTGGCCAGCATCGACGCGACCAGCCCCACGTACTGGCGCGTGCGTACCTCCTCACGCACGACTGCGGTGCGCAGGACGGTCACGAACTCGCGGGGCACGCCGAGCTCGGCTTCGTGGTCTCGTAGCGACGCGTACAGGAGCGCGGCAAGCGGGCGGTACTCGCCGGCGTCGCGGAACGCGGCGATCGGGTCGACGACGATCGAGAGCCACTCGCGCCACGCATCCCGGCCCGCCGGCCCGGGTTGGACGCAAGCCCGCAGGAAAATGCTCTGCTCGGCGGTCGGGAGCGCCGCGGCCCACGCTTCGCGCCGTCGGTGTGGCGGAGGGGCAATGTTGCAAGCAGCGCCCTCGGCGGGATTCATCGAATCTTCGCGCCTGGTTCCGGACGCCATCGCTCCATCCCCTGAACTCTGAAGCGTTGATCTCAACCGTAATGGTGATGAAGGCGCCGATGGGGAGCTGCGATCCGAGCACGGGGTCCGTGGCGAGGGAGGTGGCTGACCTCGACCGGCTGGGCGACTCGGCTACTTCAAGTACGCGGTGAGCGGCTGCCCACACGGCTCGGGCACGATCGTGCCGTTCACCTCGCGCCGGATCGTGAGTGGGCAGGTCGGGACGGCGGCCTCACCGTCCTCGGGCTCGACGGGGCCGTGCGTGGGGCAGCGGTATTCGATGTCCGCCATTCCCCGCCTTGGTAGCACGTCCGGCCGAAACCGAAACGGCCCCTCTCGGCATCGGGGCCGATCAGCGAGGGGTCGCGCCCCGCACTGCGGGCGCCACGAGCTCGATGGCGTTACCGTCCGGGTCGCGGAGCTGGAGGGACGGCTTGCCGAGCTCGAGGACGATGCCGTCGTGCGCGATGCCGGCAGCCCTGAGGTGTTCGGCCCACTGGGCGAGCGTGTCACCGTCGGGGACGGCGAACGCCAGGTGGTCGAGCGCCGAGTCGTGGCCGGGCTCCTCGGCTCCGGTCGAGAGCACGACCGCCACCCCGCTCCGCTCGTGGCGGAGCGCCACGTAGCCGATCGACTCGTCGGCGGCGAGGCGATCGAAGCCGAGGACCGTCGTGTACCACCGCTCACTCGTGTGTAGGTCGCGCACGAGGAGTTGCACGTGCGAGAACCCGGTCACCGGCGACTTCATGCGCCCATCATGTCACCGGCGACTCGACACCCTCGAGATGATGTGCTTCTGGCGGACGCGGCGAGGAGCCGAGCGCAGCAAGGCGAGGAGCTCGCCAGCGAGCGCACGACAGCGAGCCGGGTACCCCGGCTCGCAGTGCGCGAGCGAGTGATCAGGACTTGTCGCGACTCCGCCCGGCTGTTTCAATCCCTCCCATGGAGATCGAGCTTCCCGCCGAAGACGACCCGCGCCGGGTCGAAGTGAGGGCGTGGTTCGCGGAGCACCCGAACCCCACGCCGCGCCAGCTGGTCGAC
Organism: Acidimicrobiia bacterium; assembly: GCA_035623515.1. Classification (GTDB taxonomy): domain Bacteria; phylum Actinomycetota; class Acidimicrobiia; order IMCC26256; family DASPTH01; genus DASPTH01. The sequence continues at coordinate 14,701 of DASPTH010000420.1, read as the reverse complement.
GCCGGGTACGTCGTGCCGCACTGGCCGCTCCCGTACGGGCTCGACGCCGAGCCGGAGCTGCAGCTCATCATCGACGACGAGATGAGGCGCGCCGGTGTCTCGCGCCCCATCAACCCCATCGGGATCGGGCACTGCGGGCCGATCCTGGTCGCCCTTGCCAACGACGAGCAGAAAGAGAAGTACCTCTGGCCGATGCTCACCGGAGAGGATCTCTGGTGCCAGCTGTTCAGCGAGCCGGGCGCGGGCTCCGACCTCGCCAACCTGAGCACCCGGGCGGAGCGCGACGGCGACGTCTACGTCGTGAACGGGCAGAAGATCTGGACGTCACTCGCCGAGCGGGCCAAGTTCGGCATCCTCATCGCCCGCACCGACGTCACCGCGCCGAAGCACACGGGCATCTCGTACTTCATCGTCCCGATGGATCTCGACGGTATCGAGGTGCGCCCGATCCGCAACATGACCGGCGGCGGCGGCTTCAACGAGGTGTTCTTCACCGACGTGCGCGTCCCCGCCGAGAACCTCATCGGCGAGGAGCACCGCGGCTGGGGCATGGCGAAGACGACGCTCGCGAACGAGCGAGTGTCGCTCTCCACCGGCGGTGGTCTCCAGTGGGGACACGGCCCGAGCGCCAACGACCTCGTCGCGCTCGTGCGTGATCGCGGCGGCGCCCCGAACGCGGTGCTGCGCCAACGGCTGGTCGACGCCTACATCGAGAGCGAGATCCTGCGCTATCACAAGCTGCGCCTCATCTCCGCGCAGGTGAACAAGCAGCCGGGTCCCGACGCGTCGTTGCGCAAGGCGCTCGCCGACCCGCACGGCAAGAAGGTCTTCAACCTCTCGAAGGACCTGATGGGTGCCTACGGGATGCTCGGCCCCTCGCCCGACCTGGAACCCGAGTGGCACCAGTGGGCCGGTGGATTCCTCTTCAGCCCCGCGCTGACGGTCGGCGGCGGCACCAGCCAGGTGCTCCGCAACATCATTGGCGAACGGCTCCTCGGGCTCCCGCACGACATCGACGTCGAGGCGGGCAAGACCTGGGCCGAGACGCGCGGCAACGTCACCGCGCGGGCTTAGCCCGTGAAGTTCTGGGCGTCGACGGCGTTCTCGCCACCCGAGCACTACCTGCCGCTCGCGCGCGCGGTCGACGAGGCCGGCATCCACGGGATCATGATGTCGGACCACATCTTCTATCCGCGCGACTTGCGGACGCCGTACCCGTACTCGCCCGACGGCGCACCGATCTGGCCACCGGAGACGGCGTGGCCCGACAACTGGGTCACGATCAGTGCCATGGCGGCGGTGACCGAACGCGTGCAGTTCGCCACGTCCGTGTACGTCGCACCGGCGCGTGACCTGTTCACCGTCGCCAAGCAGGTCGGGACGGCGGCGGTGCTGTCGGGGAACCGCGTGAACCTCGGTGTCGGCGCGGGCTGGATGCGCGAGGAGTTCGAGCAGACCGGACAGGTGTTCGACAACCGGGGTCGCCGCCTCGACGACATGATCCCCGCGCTGCGCGAGCTCTGGCGCGGAGGGTGGGTCGAGTACCACGGCCCTCACTACGACTTCGGTCCGCTCCAGATCGAGCCGGCGCCGACCCGGACCGTTCCGATCTGGTGCGGCGGACACTCCCGCGCCGCGCTGCGTCGCGCGGCGCGACTCTGCGACGGCTGGCTGGGCAACGCCTACCCCATCGAAGAGTGCGAGCACTACGTCGGCCTGCTCCAGGGGCAGCGCGAGGCAGCCGGTCGGCGCGACGACCCGTTCGAGGTCATTCTCGCGGTGCACGCCCCGCCGACGCCCGATGTCTGTGAGCGTCTCTCCGCTGCGGGGGTCACCGGCCTCATCTGCGTGCCGTGGCTGCAGGGATTCCCCGACGACCACGCCGAGATCGCCGGCTCCCAGCGCGGCACCGAGCTCGACCGGAAGATCGACGCGACCCGCCGCTTCGCCGAGCAGGTCGTGCAACCCGCGGCCGGCATCTGAGCCGCGCGGGCGCGGTAGCGTCGCCAGTCATGAAACTCGACCTGCTGTACGAGATCGACGTACCGAAGCCGTGGGCGAAGCCGCACCCGTACGGCCAGCGCGAAGCCGAACAGGCGGCCTACCGCGAGGCGCTCGAGCAGATCAAGCTGGCCGACACGCTGGGCTTCAACTGCACGTGGCACGTCGAGCACCACTTCCGCGAGGGACGATCGCACTCGCCCGCGCCCGAAGTGATCATCGGCGCGCTGTCGCAGTGCACCGAGAACCTCCGACTCGGTTTCGGCGTCACGCTCATGCCGCACGCGTTCACGCCGCCGATGCGAGTGGCGGAGAAGGTCGCCACCGCCGACATCCTGTCGAACGGCCGCGTGGAATGGGGAACCGGTCGCTCGACGCCGATGGAGCAGACCGCCTTCGGTGTGCCGCGCGACGAGAGCCGCGACCAGTGGCAGGAGGCGATCGAAGCCGTCGTGCAGATGTGGGAGGACGAGTACTTCGAGTTCCACGGCAAGTACCTCGACTTCCCACGCCGGATGGTGACCCCGAAGCCCGTGCAAGACCCGCACCCGCCCTGCTGGATGGCGGCAACGTCCGACGGCAGCGCCGCCGTCGCCGGCAAGCTCGGGCTCGGGCTGCTCTCGTTCTCGATCCTGCAGCCGCTCGACCGCATGGCCCAGCACATCGCGCAGTACCGCGAGGCGGCCGCGAACCCCGAGCCCGTCACGCGCGTGACCACGAACAAGGTCGCCGCCTACACGCTCGTCCACTGCGCCGAGTCGATGGCGCAGTGCGAGGCGAACGGCATCTGGGACTCCGTCTGGTGGTGGTACAAGAACCTCGCCGAGTTCACCCTCGAGTGGGAGTTCCCGAACATTCCCGAAGCGCAACGCGAGGCGATGTTCCCGTTGCTCAAGCGTCAACTGGAGGGGAACTTCGACGCCCGGGAGTTCAGCGACGCCGACATGATCGTCGTGGGCGACCCCGAGCACTGCCTGCAGAAGATGCGGCACTACGCCGACCTCGGTGTCGAGCAACTGATCTGTTACGTGCAGTTCGGGCACCTCGCGCACGAGACCGTCATGCGCACGATCGAGCTCCTCGGCACCGAGGTGATCCCGGAGCTCGAGCGCCACGAGATCGCGGTGGACGCCACGGTCACCACCCCATGACCCGCACCGACGACACCCCGGTACCCGACTACCAGGGCCTCCTCCGTCTCGACGGTCGCCGGTTCGTCGTGATCGGCGCCGGCCAGGGCATCGGGCGCCAGGCGGCGCACGCGCTGGCGTCGGCGGGCGCGCGCCTCGTGACGGTCGACATCGACCCCGACCTCGCCGCCGACATCGCACAGGAGGTCGGTGCCGAGGGATTCGTGGCCGACGCGATCGACCGCGGCGACTCCGAGCGGCTCTTCGCCGACGCCCAGCGTCGGCTCGGCGGCATCGACGGCGTCGTCGACATCATCGGGATGGCTCGCTACGCCCTGCTCACCGAGCTGACCGACGAGGAGTGGGACTGGCACTTCGACATCGTCCTGCGCCACGCGTATCTCGCCATGCAGCACGGCGGCCGAGCGATGAGCGCGAGCGGCGGCGTGATGGTGTTCGTCGCGTCGGTGTCGGGCATCACGTCGGCGCCGCGTCACGCCGCGTACGGCGCGGCGAAAGCGGGGCTCATGTCGCTCGTGCGGACGGCGGCCGTGGAGCTCGGACCGTCGGGCGTCCGCGTGAACGCGGTGGCGCCGGGTGTGGTGTGGACGCCGCGGGTCTCGGCGTTCCTCGGCGAGGACGGCCGTGAGCGAAACATCGACAACACGCCGCTGCGCCGCGTGGCGCAACCGGCCGACATCGCCGCTGCGATCCTGTTCCTCGCCTCCGACCTGTCGGCCTATGTGACCGGCCAAACGCTGGTGGTCGACGGCGGGGTCGGCGCCAAGTTCCCGTACCCCATGGGCAACCTGTGACGCGACCGGAGCAGCCGGAGCCCTATCTCCGCGGCTGCGCGTGGCCCGGTACCGGCGCCGTCCCCTACCCGCGCGCCGATCCCGACGACCTCAGCCGGTTGCCGATCGACACCGTCGAGACCGCGCGCGTGCCGGTGGGTGTGCGATTCGAGCTCGTCGGCGACGCGGAGGCGATCGAGGTCGCGTACACCACGCGCACCGACGACTTCGGGTACCGGGGACCGGGCGCGGGCACGACGTTCGCGGTCGTGCGCGACGGCAAACCCGTCGACGAGCAGCCCGCGGTGCTCGGTGAGGGCAGTGTTCGCCTCGGCCTCGGCGGCGCCGACCCCAGCGAGCGCGCGGTGGTGTACCTCCCGGAGGGCATGCGGCCGTGCGTGCACTCGCTGGTACCACTCGGGGGCACGATCGAACCCGCGCCGCGGCAGCCCCGCTGGCTCGCGTACGGCGACTCGATCGCCGAGGGTTGGATCGCCACCGGACCGTCGGGAGCGTGGCCCGCCGTGGCCGGGCGCGAGCACGATCTCGACACGGTGAACCTCGGCTACGCGGGCTCGGCGCGCGGCGAGCTCGTCTCCGCCGAGCAGCTCGCGCGGCTCGACGCCGACGTCATCTCGATCTCGCACGGCACGAACTGCTGGACGCGCATCCCGTATTCGGCCGCGCTGTTCCGCGAGAACACGCGCGCGTTCCTCGATCTGATCCGTGCCGGACACCGGGAGACACCGATCGTGGTGACGAGCCCGGTGCTCCGGCCCGACGCCGAGAGCACACCGAACCGGTTGGGCGCCACCCTCGCCGACCTGCGCGCCGCGATGGAAGACGTCGTCCTGGAGCGCATGGCCGCCGGCGACGACCGGCTCACGCTCGTGCGCGGCGGCGGCCTCCTCGAGCCGCACCATCTGCCCGACGGCATCCATCCCGGTGACGAGGGGCACCAGATCCTCGCGGTCGCGTTCGGCGCGGCCGTCCGCGAAGCACTGGAGACGACATGACCGATCCACTCGACGCGTTCGACCTCGACGGCCGGGTGGCCGTGATCACCGGCGCCGGGAGCGGCATCGGCGAGGCCAGCGCCCGCATGCTCGCCGCGGTCGGCGCCGAGCTCGTGTGCGCCGACCTCGACCTCGACGCTGCCGAGCGCGTGGCCGACGCCATCCGAGATGACGGCGGCCGTGCGCGCGCGGCCCGGTGCGACGTCTCGGTGCGCGACGAGGTCGACGACCTGGTCGAGCGGGTCTTCGCCGATCTCGGGCACGTCGACGTGATGGGCAACATCGCGGGGATCATGCACGAGAGCCTCGTCGTCGACACGAAGGAGGACGACCTCGACCGCGTGCTCGGGATCAACCTCAAGGGCGTCTTCTTCGGGTGTCAAGCTGCCGCTCGGGTCATGATCGAGCAGGGCTCGGGCAGCATCATCAACATGTCGTCGGGCGCGATCGACGTGGCCGCCCCCAACATCGTCTGTTATGCGATGGCGAAGGCGGCGGTCGCGCAGCTCACGAAGACGCTCGCGGTCGAAGTCGGCCCGCTCGGCGTGCGCGTGAACGCGATCGCCCCGGGGTTCATCATCACGGGAATGACGGGACGTCACTGGCGTCGCCCCGACGGCACGATCGACGAGGACCTGCTCGAACAGGTCACCGCGCCCATGCGCGAACGGTCCACCCTCGGTCGGGTCGGCAACCCCGACGACATCGCCTACGCGGTGCTGTACCTCGCCTCGGACGCCGCCGACTTCATGACCGGCCAGATCCTCCGGCCCAACGGCGGGGTGGCGATGCCCTGACCCGCGTCGCGACGGTGCGACCTCAGCGTTCGCTCGCGAGTTCCTCCAGGCCTTGGGCGACGAGCGCGCGGAGCTCGTCGGAGCCGGCGAACGGCGCACCGTCGGCGTCGGCACGCGCGAGCACGTCGTCGGCGGACGCGCCCGCCCGCAAGCCGGCGTAGAGGTAGACGATCGCCGAGGAGCGCGGACCGGTGCGGCACGTGACCAACGTGGGCCGAGGCAGCCGGTCGATCGCGCCGATGCTCTCGCGCACGAGGTCGAGGTCGAGCACGACCGGCGGGTCGGCGACGATGTTCTCGGACTCCGGCACGGCCGCCTGCACCTGCGCGTACGACATGCCGCCGTCCATCGCCGCGAAGTCGTCGCCGCAGAGGAACAGCCACGACACCGCGTCGGCATCGCGGGCGAAGGCGTCGGGATCGGCGATCCGTCCCCGGTTGAAGCTGAGGTCGTCGGGTACCTGGAAGTCGGTCATCGCGCTCTCTCTGTCAGCGGCCGAACTTCGGTGGTTCGGCAAAGAACGGTTCGAACACGTAGTCGAGCTCGATCGTCTGCCCGAAGGCGAGGATCCCGTAGCCGAACAAGTCGGTCTTCACGAAGCACTGGATCCAGTAGTTGGCGAATGCGGTTGACTCGTCGCCGGTGAACGCGGGGGAGGTCGCCATCCGCGCGTCGACCGCCGGATCGAGGCCGGGACGCGCGCGGTACTTGGTGAGCTCGATGCGCCCGTGCAGCGGACCGCCCTCGGCGGCGTCGGCCTCGACGGCGGCCAGCACCTGCTCCAACGCTTCGAGGTCGCGGTAGCGGATCGCGAAGTGCGACGCGGTCTCCGGCGAGTGGCGCTTCATGTCGGTGAACGCGGTGGCCGGCCCGTCGGGAGCGCCGGCGCCGAACGAGAACTCCTCGCGGATGGCCCGTTCGAGCTCTTGCTGCGTGGGGGTCAGCGGCGCCAGGAACAGGATGTTGTCGGCGTAGGTGGGGGAGTCGCCGTCGACGAGCACGGTGCAGAACCCGTCCTTGCCGGGTGCGGGCCCGTTCTCGACGAGGGTGCAACCGAGGTCCTCGAGGAGCCGGCGCGAGGCGTCCATGTCGCCCGGTGCGTAGTAGAGGGCGAGGTGCCCGAGGGCGCGAGTCGTGTGCACCGGCTCAGGTTACGGTGCCGAGCACGCCCGCGGTGGCGAGGGCCTCGACGAGGCGAGGGACGCCCGTGAACGGCTCGGCTCGCCAGCCGCACCTTCGCGCGGCGTCGACGTTCGTCGTGGCGTCGTCGACGAGGAGCAGCTCGGGAGCGGTCGCCGCCACCCGGTCGGCGACGGCGTCGAACGCGGCGGGGTCGGGCTTGACCGCGCCGAGCTGCCACGAGAGGAGAACGTGCGAGAAGCGGCCCCGGACCCGCGCCAGCTCGTGGTCGAGGCAGTCGTCGACGATCGGCCCGTTGTTGCTGAACAGCACCGTCGGCACCGTGATCCGGTCGACGACCCGGAGCACGGCGTCGTCCGGCGAGAACGCGAGCGACCACGCGCTCCGGAGGGCGGCGGCGTCGACCCGACCGCCCAGCGCGCCGGCGAGGAGCCCCCGCACGGCCGGAGGGTCGATCTCACCGCGCTCGGCGGCGGCGTCGAGGCCCGAGCCCCAGACCGCCGCTTCGATCTCGTCGGCGCCCCTGCCCGTGAGCTCCTCCAGCGCGCGCAGCCGCGCCGCCGGGTCGAACCGGCACACCACACCGCCGAGGTCGAGGACGACGAACCGGACCGCGCCGGTCACGAGACGAGGTCGCGGGTGACGTCGGCGATGGTCGGCGCGCCGATCAGCGCCATCGTGCGGCGGACGTCGCGGTCGAGCATCTGCAGGACGTGCTCGACGCCTCGCTCGCCGCCGACGGCCAGCCCGTAGAGGTGTACGCGCCCGCCCATGCACGCTCGGGCGCCGCGTGCGATCGCCTTCAGGATGTCGCCGCCGCGCCGGACACCGCCGTCGCAGATGATCTCGACGCGGTCGCCCACTGCTTGCGCGACCGGCTCGACCAACTCCACGGGTACGGGCGCGGAGTCGAGTTGGCGGCCACCGTGGTTCGACAACGCGATCGCGTCGACGCCCGCGTCGACCGCGAGCCGGGCGTCGGCCACGGTCTGGATCCCCTTGATGACGAGAGGGCCGTCCCACACACCCCGCATCCAGTCGACGTCGCGCCAGGACAACGCGGGATCGAACTGGTGGTTGATGTAGTCGGCGACCGACACGGCGTCGGTGCCGTCGCCCACCTCGCGGCCGACGACGTTGGCGAACCGGATGGGCTCCGAGCGCACGAAGTCCCACGTCCACCCGGGGTGCAGTGCACCGTCGACGACGGTGCCGAGCCCCAGCTTGGGCGGCATCGTGAAGCCGCGGCGAATGTCGCGCTCGCGCCGGCCGAGGCGCGCGGTGTCGACGGTGAGCACGAGTGCTTCGTAGTCCGCGCCTGCGGCACGTTCGATCATCTCCTTCACGAGGCCGCGGTCGCGCCACACGTACACCTGGAACCAGAGCCGGGCGTCCGGCGCTGCTGCGCGCACCTCCTCGATGGAGTACGTGCCGAGTGTCGAGAGCGTGTACGGGAGTCCGGCGCTCGTGGCCGCGCGCGCGGTGGCACGCTCCCCTTCCGGGTGGACCGAACGTGGGAAGCCGGTCGGCGCGAGCACGAACGGCAGCGGCAATGGTCGCCCGAGCAGCGTCGTGGAGGGATCGACGGAACCGACATCGCGCAGCACCCGCGGGCGGAACTCGATGCGGCGGAACGCGTCGGTGTTCGCGGCGAGGGTGACCTCGTCCTCGGCGCCGCCGTCGACGTAGTCGAAGACGCCGCGGGGAAGCCGCCGGCGGGCGATCCGCCGCAGGTCGCGCACGTCGGCCGCCCGCTCGAGGCGGCGCGCGACCGGATCGAGCTGCACGGCTCGGAACCGCATGACCGATTGCAGCGTCGCGATCATCTGTTCGATGCGCGCCGACGGGCTCACGCGCTGCGTGCCTCGCTCGCGACGCCGTCGTCGCCTGCCGCCACGCCGTCGACATAGATGACCTGGCGGGTGCGGATCGCGGGCACGGTCGCGCCGGGCACGACCAGCCCCACGAGGTTGAGGGGGTCGACCGCGTTCACGACGACACGCTCGCCCGTGCGCGGGAGCTTGCGCACCTGCTGGAGTTGCTCGACGGCGTGGGGGAGCGCGTACTGCTCGCCGCCGAAACCGCTCACGAAGCGCCCGCCGCGTACGAGCCCGCGGTCCTCGAGGCGCCGCAGCGCCCACTGGAGGTCGCGCCACTGGAGCCGGACCGAGTCGCGGTAGGCGAGGTCGCGGAACACCACGCCCCACCGGTTCAGGAGGAGCTCGGCCACCGCTTCCGCGAGGTCGTCGCGGTCGACGTCGTCGAGGCCGGTGGCCGGGACGAGCGACCACCGGCCCGCGGCCGATCCCTGGCCGCGCGACCCGCGGAGCAGGCGCGACAGGCGACGGGCGTCGGCCCCGCCGCGACCCGAACCGGCGACTCGGGCGCGGATCGCGCCGAAACCGTCGGCCGTCAGCAGCCCGCGCGCGACGCCGTCCCACAAGGCACGCTCCACGTCCTCCGGGAGCCGCTTGGTGGCGGCCCCGAGCTCGTGGGCGAAGCAGGCACCGCGCGAGCGGAGCACCTCGACCACCTCGGCGGTCGCACCGACGGCCGGCTCGGCGGGATCCCCCGTGCCGCTCCGCGCCGCGACGAGGAGCCAGGGCAGATCGGTGCGGTAGACGACGGTGATCGGCGTGGCCTTCGACGGCGGGCCCGCCGGCGTGTCGGCGTGGTCGCGCGCCCGGGGCGTGAGGCGGAGCCAGCCGACTTCGCCGTCGTGGCAGAGCCGGTCGAGCCACGCGGGGTCGTACTGCCGCAGGCGGCGTGCGACGAGGTCGGGCTCCCAGGCGACGGCGGCCGCCTCGTGCCCCTGCAGCTGCTCGAGCACGGTGGCGAGGCCGGCCTCCCCGGCGAGTTGCGTGTCGGGCGCGACGTGCTGCCAGCGCAGCAGGAAACGCATGAAGTCCTGCGCGGTCGCGGGCTCCACCCCTTGCCGGCGCGTCCGCCGCGAGTAGGAGTGCATCCGTGCGAGGAGACGCCGCGCGACCCACTCGGTGTGGTCAGCAGGTGTGCCCGGCGTGTAACGGCCCTGCAACGCGAAGCCCTCGTGCTCGAGCACCGCCAGGCCGGCGGCGACGCGAGCCGGCGCGAGTGTCGTGGCGCCGGCGAGGCGTTCCGCGGTGGTGATCCCGGTGATCTCGAGGTGACCGCGCAACACCTCCGCGATCGCGTGCTCGTCTCCGTCGAACGCGCGCGCGACGTCGGCGGACGCTTCGGTGGTGCACCACAGCTCGATGCCGTGTCTGGACAGCATGCAGCCCCGGCCCCGCGCGACGAGCTCGTCCCAAGGGTCGCGCCAGTCGTCGCGCGCGCGGACGACACCCAGCGAGCCCAGGAGATCGTGCAGGTCGTCGGGCGTTTCGGGGTCGGGCTCGATCTCGGCGTGCACCTGCTCGACGGCCGCGGCTTCGAGCGCGCCGATCGACGCGAGGTCGACCGCGAGGCCTCGGCGCAGCGGTACCGCGTTCGTGCGCCGGTTCTGGAACTCCTCGTCGTCGAGGAACGCGTACGGACGTGCGGTGAGGATCTCGTGCGCGAGCACGGACGGCTCGGTGGTCTCGACGCAGTGCACGGCGACGGCGCCGCCTTCGATCCGCTCGAGCAGCGCGTGCAGGCCGTCGGCGTCGAGGCTCTCCGACAGCGTGTCGAAGATCGTCTGGCGCACGAGCACGTGGTCGGGGATCTCGACCGGCCCGGTCGCGTTGTCCTGGCAGGCGGCGGCTTGCGGGAACACCGCCACCATCAGGTCGTCGGCCTCCATGCGCTGGATGGGCGGCGGGTTCTTCTTGCCGTTGCGGAACCGCAGCACCATCAATGAGCGATTGAGGTTCCAGCGCCACCGGGACTGGAACATCGGCGCGTCGAGGATCGCGTGCTCGAGCGTGTCGTGGACCGCGTTGCTGTTCAGGAAGCGCGGCACGTCGTCGAGCGGGAAGCTGTGGTGCGGCCCGAGCGAGAGCACGACGGCGTTGTCGGTGGCGGCTGCCTGCAGCTCGAAGTTGAAGGTGCGGCACAGCCGCTTGCGCAGCGCCAGGCCGAGCGCACGGTTGACCCGACCGCCGTACGGGGAGTGCACGACCAGTTGCATGCCGCCGGTCTCGTCGAAGAAGCGCTCGAACACGAGTTGGTGGAGCGTGGGCATGGCGCCGAGGACGGCGCGACCGACCGCGAGGTAGTCGACGACCATCGTGGCGGCTTCGGGCGGGATGCCGGCTGCCTCGATGAGCCAGGCCTTCGCGCCGTCGGGATCGTGACGGTCGAGGAACTCGTCGACGCGCGCACGAAGGTCGGACACTTCCGCCGACAGCTCGTCGGTCCGCGCGGGGGCCTCCCCCATCCAGAAGGGGACGGTCGGGGGCGCGTCACCGGCGTCACGCACGCGCACCACGCCGGCCTCGATGCGCCGGATCTGCCACGAGTGCGTGCCGAGCAGGAAGATGTCGCCCGCCATCGACTCGACGGCCCAGTCCTCGTTCACGGTGCCGATGAACGTGTCGTCGGGTTCCGCGATCACGCGGTAGTCGCCGTTCTCGGGAATGGCGCCGCCCGACGTGAGCGCGGCGAGTCGCGCACCCTTGCGTGCACGCACCTCGCCGTTGATCGCGTCGTGGTGCACGTACGCGCCGCGCTTGCCGCGACCCGTCTGGATGCCGTCGGCCACGAGGTCGACGACCTCGTCGAACTGGGTGCGCGCGAGATCGGCGAACGGCGCCGCGCGCGTGACGAGCGCGTACAGCTCGTCGGTGCGCCACTCGCGTGCCGCGGTCTCCGCCACGATCTGCTGGGCGAGGATGTCGAGCGGGAGCCGCGGGAGCTGGATGGCGTCGAGCGTGCCGGCTCGTACCGCGGTGAGCAGGGCGACGCACTCGACGAGCTCGTCGCGGGTCAACGGGAACAGCCGCCCCTTCGGCGTTCCGGAGCGCGTGTGGTTCGAGCGCCCCACGCGCTGCAGGAACGTCGCGATGCTGCGCGGTGACCCGATCTGGCAGACCAGCTCCACGGGGCCGATGTCGATCCCGAGCTCCAGCGACGCGGTGGCAACCAGCGCGCGGAGGTCGCCGGCACGGAGCCGTGTCTCCACCCGGTAGCGACGTTCCTTCGACAGGCTGCCGTGGTGCGCGGCGACGGCGCCGTCGCCCAGCTTCTCGCCGAGCTGGTGGGCGAGGCGCTCGGCGAGGCGGCGCGTGTTCACGAAGACGATCGTCGTCCGGTGCTCCTCGACGAGCGCGGCGATGCGGTCGATCACGTCGCCCATCTGCTCGGCCGACGTGACGGCTTCGAGCTCGCCCTCCGGCAACTCGAGCGCGAGGTCGAGCGCGCGCTGATGGCCGGCGTCCACGATCGACGGTGTGGGACGCGTGCCGACGAGCAGCCGGGCCACGGTCTCGATCGGCCGCTGCGTGGCGGAGAGTCCCACCCGCTGCGGCGGGCGCGTGCAGAGCGCCTCGAGTCGCTCGAGGGTGAGCGCGAGGTGCGCGCCGCGTTTGTCACGCGCGACCGCGTGGATCTCGTCGACGGTTACCGTCTCCACCGTTTCGAGGAGCTGGCGGCCGCCGGCGCTGGTGACGAGGAGGTACAGCGACTCGGGCGTGGTGACGACGAAGCTCGGCGGGCGGCGGAGCATGGCGGCGCGCTCGGAGGAGGTGGAGTCGCCCGTGCGCACCGACACGCGGATCGGCGGTGCGTCGTCGCCCAGCTCGGCCGCGACGGCCGCGATCTCCGCCAGCGGCCGCTCGAGGTTCTCGGCGATGTCGACCGCGAGGGCCTTGAGTGGTGACACGTACACCACTCGGGTGGTGCCGGCGATGTCGACGCCCGCCTCGGCCGCGCGGTAGAGGCGGTCGATGCACACGAGGAAGCCGCTGAGCGTCTTGCCGGAGCCGGTGGGCGCGGCGATCAGGACGTCGCGCCCGGCGGCGATGTGGGGCCAGCCCTCGGTCTGAGGCGTGGTGGGACCCTCGGGGAATCGGCGCCGGAACCACTCCGCGACCGCGGGGTGGAACCCGGCCAGCTGGGGGAAGTGTTCGCCCACGACGGCGGGTGACAACGAGAGCTGCCGGGGCGGGGAAGTCACCCGCCCATTCAACCCCATGGGTACGACGCTCATCACCGAAGTTGCGTCACCCACCGACGTATGGCGCCGGTTGCTGACGCAACTTCGCTGATGGCGGGTCAGCAGTGGAGGGCGGTCCGTGTCTGCTGCGCGGCGGTGGTGATCGTGGTGGCCTGGCTGATGGTGAGTTTCTTGCCGGTCTGGGCTTGGGTTTCGTTGACGAGCGCGGCCAGTGAAGAGCAGGCGCCGGCGGTGTTGGGTGGTTGGGCGCTCAGGGCGTTGATGGCGGCGGTGACCTTGGCGGCGAGGCTGTTGCCGGGGCCGATGTTCTGGACGAAGACCAAGAGGGCCTGGAGCTGTTGGAGGGGGGTCTGCACGACGTTGTAGTGGACGACGGTCGTGGTGGTGTTCCCGACGTTGTCGGTCGCGGTGACGGTGAACGCGACGTTGGTGCCGACGGCGGTCGTGTTGACGGCGGCGCCGTTGGCGACGGTGCCCGTGCAGTTGGCGGGGGTGACGCCGGAGCCCCCATCGGAACAGTTGTACGCGGCGGGGACGACTTGGTTCTGGGTGTAGGTGGCGCCGTCGGCGGGGGTGGTCAGGGCGATGGTGGGTCCTTTGCGGTCGATCATGTTGGCGGTGATGGGGCCGATGGTGCCGGTGCAGTTCCCGACAGCGTCACAGATCGTGGGGTGGGTGGTGGTGGCGGCGTTGGCGTTCTCCGTGCCGGCGGTGACGGTGGTGGTGAGGTCGAAGGTCGCGTCACCGGGGTTCTGGAGTCCGGCGCCGGTGTCGGTGGCGGTGCAGTGGAAGGTGACGTTGGTGGCGTGCCAGGCGCCGTCGGCGGGCCCACAGCTGCCGATCGACGGGGGTGCGGTGTCGACGTTCCAGGCCCACATGGCGGGCGTCGCGTCGGTCGCGCCCGACGCGGAGGCGCGTACCTGGAAGGTGTGCGCGCCGTCGCTGAGTGGACCGGCATACGACGCGGGCGACGAGCACGCGGAGAACGGGGCGAGGTCGAGTGAGCACTCGAACGTGGCGCCGGTGGCGGGCACGGCGTGGAAGGTGAACGACGCCGCCGCCGAGCCGGTGAACTGGCCCGACGCCGCGGTGGGGCCGGTGTCGATCACGGTGTCGGGCGCGGTGGCGGCGGCGACGAGCTGAACCTTGCCCGCGACGTAGGTGGGCGTGAACTGCTGGCCCACGAAGTCGGTGCACGAGAAGACGCCTGCGCGCGAGCCGAACAGGATTGCGTCCAGGGTCGTTCCCGGCGCGAGCGCGGGACCGGAACCGCCGATGCAGCCGTCCAGGGTCACGGTTCCGGTCGTCGTGAGCTGGCCGAGCGTGCCACCGCCGTCGTGATCGAGGTGGAGCTCCCCGGCATGCGTTTGCTTGTAGCCGTTGGTGATTGTCCACACACCCGTGGGCGCGATCGTGATCGTCCCGCTGTTCGTGGCGCCGAGGGCGCCGAAGAGATCGCTCGTGGTGCAGCCGATGGTGAGGGTGCCGGTGTTGTCGAGGAAGCCGTGGGTGAGGGTGGCGGTGCAGGGTCCGGCGATGGTCTGGAGGCTGCCTGTGTTGTGGAGGGTGTGACCGCCGAGGTCGAGGATGTGGCTGCCCAGGGTGATGGTGCCTTGGTTGGTGAGGTCGTTGGTGAGGAGGACGGTGGTTTCGATGTCGAGGCTCTGGTCGATGGTGAGTGGGCTGCCGGTGAGGGAGACACCGCCGCCGGTGGCGCGCATGTGGGCAGCGCCGGTTCCGGTGAGGG
>DASPTH010000421.1:0-5790 GCA_035623515.1 Acidimicrobiia bacterium | reverse complement strand
GACGGCGGCCGCGGCCCCATCGCCCGAGGACACCGAGAGGAGTGGAGATGTCGTTTGCAGGATCCACCGCCATCGTCACCGGCGGGGCGTCGGGCATCGGGCTCGCGATCAGCGAGCGGCTCGCCCGCGACGGCGCGAAGGTGGCCGTCTTCGATCTCGACGGCGAGCAGGCGGAGCAGGCCGCCAAGGGCATCCGCGACGTGGGTGGGGAGGCGATCGCCTGCACCGTCGACGTGTCGGACCGCGCCCAGGTCGACGAGGCGGTCGCGCGCACGCGCCGCGAGCTCGGGCCGGTGCTCGTCCTCGTCAACTGCGCCGGCAAGGACGCCTTCGACCGCTTCATGGACATCACCACCGAGCAGTGGGAGCGCATCCTGGCGGTCAACCTCACCGGCACCTTCCACTGCACGCAGGCCGTCCTGCCGGACATGCTGGAAGCCGAGTGGGGCAGGATCGTGAACGTCTCGTCGTCGTCGGGGCAGACCGGCGCCGAGCGCATGGCGCACTACGCGTCGTCGAAGGCGGGCATGATCGGCCTCACGAAGTCGCTCGCGCTCGAGCTCGGGCGCGACGGCATCACCGTCAACACGATCCCGCCCGGCTCGATCGACACGCCGATGAGCCGGCGGTCGGCCGAGGAGGGTCGCTTCCGCGGCGGCACGCTCGACGACGTCGCCCGCACGCTGCCCGTGCGCCGGATCGGCCGGCCCGAGGACATCGCGGCCGCGTGCGCCTACCTCGTGTCCGACGAGGCCGGCTACGTCACGGGCCAGATCATCGGCGTCAACGGCGGCCGGGTCACTTGAGGGCCGGGCGCATGTCCAGGGAGGAACGCGAATGAACCAACAGGAGATGTCCGACCTGCTCGAGATCCAGCAGCTCGCGGCCCGCTACATGGCGTTCAGTGCGCGCAAGGAGAAGGCGAAGGAGCGTTGGCTGGAGATCTTCACGCCCGACGGCGCCTACCACGCGTTCGGCACGCCGTACGGGCTCGACGACTTCCCCCGGCTGCTCGAGAGCGCCCCGCCCGGGCAGTACGTCGGCAACGTGCCGGTCGTGGAATTCGACGGGGACACCGCGACCGGCGTGCAGCACTACGTCTTCATCGACCAGATCACGCACGACATGCGGCTGGCCTGGTACACCGACGAGTACGTGCGCGGGCCCGACGGTTGGCGCATCCGCTCGCGCAGCACGACGTTCATGCGCCGCAGCGGCGCGTTCGACTCCGGCAACCCGCACGACCCCGCGCGTTACGTCGCCGGGCGTGAGATCGAATAGGCAGGTCGCCGTGCGCATCGGGATCATGATCGGGCCGGAGAGCCGCGACTACGCGGCCAAGGTCGACCGGCTCTGCGACGACGCGCGGGACGCCGACGCGGCGGGGTTCGCGACCGCGTGGATCCCGCAGCTCCCGCAGGACTTCGACGCGATGACGGCGGTCGCCCTGATGGGACGCGTCACCGGCCGGATCGAGCTCGGCACCGCGGTGGTGCCGCTGCAGTCGCGCCACCCGGTCGCGCTCGGGCAGCAGGCGCTCTCGGTACAGGCCGCCTGCCGCGGGCGGTTCACCCTCGGCGTGGGTCCGTCGCACCACTGGATCATCGACACGATGCTCGGGCTGCCCTACGAGCACCCCGCGCAGCTCGTCGCCGACTACCTCGACACCTTCGACGCCATGTTCGCCGGCCCCGGCCCCGTCGACGTCGAGAACGAGCGGTTCCGCATCCACAACCCGCTCGACATCACCGACATCACACCCACGCCGGTGCTGCTCGCCGCGCTCGGACCCGTGATGCTGCGCCTGGCGGGCGAGCGGACCGACGGTACCGTGCTCTGGATGGCCGACGAGCGCGCCATCGCGGAGCACGTCGTCCCGAAGATCACCAAGGCGGCCGCGTCGGCCGGCCGGCCGTCACCGCGCGTGGTGGCGGGGGTTCCCGTCGGCCTGTGCCGTCCCGCCGAGGTCGAGGCCGCCCGCGCCCGCGCGAACCGCATCCTCGGTCACGCGGTGTACTCACCGAACTACGAGCGCCTGCTCGACCGGGGCGACGCGAGCGACGTCGGCGACATCGCAGCGGTGGGCACGGAAGCCGACGTGGAGCGCCGCCTCCGCTCGTTCGCCGACGCCGGCGCGACCGACCTCTCGGTGCGCGTCCTGCCCGTCGGTCAGGGCCGTGACGAGCTCGTGGAGTCGAAGCGCCGCACCCAGTCCTTCCTCGCGACGCTCGCGCCCGAGCTCACGTGAGCGGTTCGTCGCGGGCCTGCGCGCGCAGCTCGACGTCCCACCGTTCCTTCAACTCGCGGCGCAGCGCCTTGCCCGACGGCAGGCGCGGGATCTCGTCGACGAGCACGACGTAGCGGATCCGCTTGTAGCTCGCGAGCTGGTCGGCGACCGCGGCCCTGAGCTCCTCGGGCACGATGGTGGCGCCAACAACGGGTACGACCGCGGCGACCACCGCCTCGCCGAGCTCCGGGTCGTCCACGCCGAACACCGCGCAATCGCGCACCCGCGGGTCGGCGTGCAGCACGGCCTCCACTTCGGCCGGCGCGACCTGGAAGCCGCGCACCTTCACCATCTCCTTGAGCCGGTCGGTGATGTGCAACCACCCGCCGGGCTCGAGCCAGCCGATGTCGCCGGTTCGGTACCAGCCGTCGTGGAATGCGCCGGCGGTCGCGGAGTCGGGGAGGTATCCCGCCATCGCCGACGGGCTCCGCGTCTCGATCTCGCCGGCTTCACCCGGCCGCAGCACGGCACCGGTGTCGGGGTCGGCGATGCGCACCTGCACGCCCGGCACCGCGAGGCCGACGCTGTCGAGGCGCCAGCGGTCGGGGGCCTGCACCGGATTGGCGGCGATCACGGGGACCTCGCTCGTACCGTAGGCCGGGAGCCAGCGGACGCCCGACCGGCGCGTCACGGTCTGGGCCACCTCCTGCGCGACCGGGGTCGCGCCCCACATGATGTAGCGCAGCGACGAGAGGTCGAACTCCTCGAGCCGAGGGTGGTTCGCCATCGCGAGCGCGATCGGTGCCACGGCCATCTCGAGCGTCATCCGCTCCTCGGCGATCGCGCGCAGCACCGCGTCGAGATCGAAGCGGCGATGCAGCCGGATGCGGGTGCCCGCGGCGACCGACGTGACGATGTTGAGCAGACCCAGGATGTGCACCGGTGGCGTCGCCACCTGGAACCGGTCGTGCTCGGTGAGGCCGAGCGCGGTGATCCAGTGCTCGACCGCGTGCCCGAGCGAGCGGTGCGTGTGACGAACCGCCTTCGGCAGGCCGGTCGTGCCGGAGCTGAACACCAGCACCGCGTCGGCCTCGGGATCGTCGGCGGGAGCAGCCTCGTCGGTGGCCGCCCGCGTCCCGGTGGCGTCGAGCGACAGGATCGTGGCGTCGGGCACCGCCTGGCTCAACGCTGTGCAGGAGGCATCGTCGCCGAGCGCGAGCCGCGGTGACGTCACCGTGAACGCGTGCTGGATCTCGGCGGCCTTCCACGCCGGGCTGCACATCACGACCGCGGCGCCGATCTGCAGGGCGCCGTACACCGCGAAGACGAACTCCGGCCGGTTCCCCGACATCAACGCGACGCGCGTGCCGCGAGTGGCGCCCGCGGCCGCGAGCCTGACTCGCCACTCGTCGGCGCGTGACTGCAGCTCGCCGAAGGTGAAGCTGCGATCGTCGAAGTCGAGCGCGACGCGATCGCGGTCGCCAGCGGCGCGCCGGTGCAGCACCTCGGGCAGCGTCAGCATTCGTCCCGCGCTCCGCGGATCAGGCGACGACGCCGCGCACCTTGAGGTCGATGATGGTGTCCCAGTCGAACCCGAGGTCGGTGAGGATGGCGTCGCCGTGCTCGTTGAAATCGGGCGCCCGTGCGGGCACGGGCGGTTGTTCGTCGTACTGGACGGGGGCCGCGACGAGCCGGAAGGGAACGCCGGTCGCGGTCTTGCACTCCTGGATGTAGCCGTTGGCGACGGATTGGGGGTCGGCGGCGGCCTCGAGCGTGTCCTGCACGACGGTCCACTGGCCGACGAAGTCGGCGAGCCGTTCGCGCCACTCGGCGAGGTCGTGCTCGACGAACGCGCCCTCGAGGATCTCCCCGGCCTCGACGCTGTGCGCCATCAGCGTCGCGTGGTCGGCGAAGCGCGGGTCGGTGGCGAGCTCGGGCCGGCCGATGACGTCGCACATCGGGGGCCAGTACTTCCCGGCCTGCAGGCAGGTGAAAGACAACCAGCGGCCGTCCTTCGTCCGGTAGTTGGCGGAGAGCGGGTTGGCGCGAATGCGGTTGGCGGGCGGCGCCCCCCAAGGGGTGTCGGTGAGCAGCGACAGCGCCATCGCCTGCCCCATGGCCCACATGCCGGTGCCGAGGAGCGACACGTCGACGACGGTCGCTTCGCCGGTTCGCTCCCGGTGGAAGAGCGCGCCCATGATCCCGCCGGCGATGGTCATGGCACCGATCGAGTCGCCGAAGCCCGGCCCCGCAGGTGAAGGCACGTGGTCGTCGTCGGGGCGTTTGACACCGAGGGCGATGCCCGACCGGCACCAGAACGCGAGCGAGTCGTAGGAGCCCTTGTCGGCGTCGGGCCCGCGTGCACCCTGGCCGTGCCCGCGGACGTAGATGATGTTCGGGTTGTGCGCGCGGATGTCGTCGACGTCGACCTTCAGCTTGGTGCGCACGCTCGGAAGCTTGTTCGTGAGGAACACGTCGGAGGTCTCGGCGAGCCGGTACAAGATGTCGAGTCCCTCGTCGGAGGTGAGGTCGAGCGCGAGGCTCCGCTTGCCGCGGTTCGAGTGCTCGAGTAGGGCGTGCACGTCGGCGGGGATGTCGACGGTCCCCGACGCGGCCAGGCCGCGCATCGCGTCACCGCGCTCGACGTGCTCGATCTTGATCACGTCGGCGCCCCAGTCGGCCAGCAGCGCCGAGGCCGCGGGCACGAACGTGTGCTCGGCGACCTCGAGGATCCGGACGCCGTCCATCACTGCGGTCATGTGCTTCCTCCGAAGGACGTGGGAGTCGATCCTGTCCTCTATGTCAGGGTGTCGCGCGCCCAACCGAGCAGCGTCGGCGCGAGGAGCGGCCACCGTGCGAAGAGGCCGCCCTCGCGAGTGTCCTGGCGCTCGATCCATTCTCGGTCGCCCCACGGCGGTTCGACCAACCGGGAGTCGGGGAGGAGCTCGGCGACACGCTCCGACGTCTCGCGCGTGTGGTAGGCGTCGCTCGCGCCGCTGCGGAACACCAGCGCGGGGACGTCGAGCGCGCGCGCCGCGTCGTCGGCGAGACCGGGGACGAGCTCGTCACCGCAGGGGCAGTACGCGAGCATCCATCGCTCGAACGTGGCGATGAACTCCGCGCGGTCCTGGCCGAGGAAGCGCTGGCGGTTGGACGGGTTGCGCTCGATCACCTCGGACCACTCCGGCAACGCGGCCACCGCTTCCATGCCCTCGGTCCACGCCGCCCGGATCGACTCGCCGCAGTAGTGGGTACCGAGCGACATCAGGCCGAAGACGCCGCCGCTGATCCACCACACCGCGAGGCCGGCGGCCACCTCGGGGTGCCGCGCTGCGGTGAGCAGCGACACGCGCGCGCCGCCCGACCCTCCCGTGATCACCGCCGGGGCGAGGTCGAGGTCCGCCAGCAACCCGGCCAGCGCGTCGGCCTGCATCGCCGACTCGGACGCCCCGCGAAAGCACACGTCGGACTCGCCGCAGTTCGGCCGGTCCCAGATGAGGACTCGGTTCCCGCCGTCCGCGAGCGATTCCGCGAGCTCACGGACGCCCGGCGAGTCCTTGCTG
>DASPTH010000419.1:0-7496 GCA_035623515.1 Acidimicrobiia bacterium | reverse complement strand
GCATCGAGCATCCGACGACGATCGCGGAGAAGCTCACGGACCCGAATCGATTCGTGCTGGCGACCGTGCCCACTGGTGATCTGACCGGCATCGACCTCGTGGTTGCCGGCGTTCGCATCCAGACCCCGACCGTCAGCGCGGCGGAGCGCACGGTGACGGTACCGGACGGGCAAGTGGCGCTCTTCGACGGCGCCGAGGTCGGCGACCAGGTCTCGCTCGACAACTCGTGGTACCTGGCGCTGCAGACGTTCCACCGGCACAACGTTCCGACGCCCGACATGTACGGCTGGAACCAGTTCCGAGAGGGCGGCGACGGCGAGCCCCTCTACCCGCAACGGCAAACCCTCGTTGGTCCCATCGGTGCGGTGAACGGGAGCGGCGCCCTGAACAACGGGCACTTCAAGGGCAAGATGATCCTGCTCGAGTCCATGGTCGACATCGAGGCGCTGCCGTGGCAAGCCGACTGGTATGCCAAAAAGGTGGAGCAGGCACTCGGGAAGCAGTGCATGGACGACAACTTCCGCCTCTACTACACGGACAACGCGCAACACGGCTTCCCCGCAGGACCGGCCGCCCACGCCCGCACGGTCACCTATGCGGGCGTGCTGCAACAGGCGCTCCGCGACGTGAGCGCGTGGGTCGAGCGGGACGTCGCGCCTCCGGCGAGCACGGTCTACGAGATCGTCGACAGCCAGGTGATCGTTCCGCGTGATGCCGCGAGCCGGAAGGGTGTGCAACCCGTCGTCGAGCTCACCGTCGAGGGTGGCGACCGCGCCGACGTGACCGTCGGCCGGCCGGTCAGCTTCTCGGCCACGATCGAGGTCCCACCCGGAACCGGCGACGTCGTGGACGCCGAATGGGACTTCGACGGCGCCGGCAACTACCCGGTGCGTGCCGACCTCGGGAGGACCGGACCTTCGGTGCGCCTCGACGCGACCCACGCATACACCCATCCCGGTACCTACTTCGCGGGGCTACGCGCCACCTCCCAACGAGAGGGCGATGCCGACACTCCGCACGCGCGCATCCAGAACCTCGCCCGCGTGCGGGTGGTCGTCTCGGAGCACCGCACGCCGTAGCGCACGACTCAGACGCACGGTGGCCCGGCGGGAGACTGGCCGGTCGTGTTCGTGCCGATCGGTGGTCCGAGCACGAGGTTCCCGGTGTCGACGACGATGTTGCCGCCGCTGACCTCGAACACGAAGCGATCCATCCCCCGCGGTGCCGGCCCACCTTGCTTCTCGCCCACCTCGTTGTACTTCGAGCCGTGGCAGGGGCACTCGAACCACTGGGAGGTCTGGCACCACGGCACCCGGCACCCGAGGTGCGGGCACGTCTGGTAGAGCGCGACGTAGCCGGCTTGCATCCCCGCAAGGATGGGCGCGGTGTACGCGGCGACCTTCTTCGCCTTGGGAAGCGCAGCCTTCGGGTAGGGGACGATGTAGGTCTTCGCGGTCGCGTTGTAGAAGGGCTGTTTCGTGGCGAACGAGGCTGCCGCGTCGGCCGTCGATCCCACCGTGATCTTGGAGCCGAAGCCGGCCGCCGGGCGCGGCCAGAGGAACGCGAGAGTCGAGGTCGCGAACGCGGCGACCCCGAGCCCGAGGCCGGCGAACAGGCTGCGGTTCACGAATTGGCGACGCGTGACACCCAACATCTCTTCGTCGGGCCGTTCTCGCCGCGCGGGCGTGCGCGGGGCGGTCGGCTCGGGCAGGTGACGCCGGTCCGGGGTCGCGGGACGACGAGCCGGTGCGTAGTCCCGGCGTCTCGTCTCGCGGTGGAGCGTGCCGGTCACGGTGGCCGTTCGGGGAGTCGCGACGACAGCGGCGACCGCGAGCACCACGAGCAGCGCGATCGCGGATGCCACGAGCACGTCAGGAACTCCCGACTCTCGACCGAATCGGCAGCCGTGACCTGTCCGGAGCGTTCATCTCGACTCCGTTTCCCGACGCGGCTCCTCTGTAGCCCCACCTGATTGAACGAGGGCTGAAGTCGCGACGGGCCGCGCGGCGACGCGGCGCCATCCGTAACCTTCACGCATGACGGCCTCGGTACCTGACATCGGCCTGGGATGCGCCAACTTGCTCGAGGCCACACTGCCCGAGCTCATCGACATTGCCGCGCGCGCGGGTTTCCGGCGGATCACGGTGCGGCCATATGCCTTCGCGCAGGCGTTGGAGGCCGGATGGACCGAGGCTGCGCTCCGAGGTCGCCTCGCGGGTGCGGGGATCTCCGTCACCATGGTCGACGCCCTGACCCACGCGCTTCCCGGCATGCCGCGCGTCGCGGATCTCGACGCGCGGGTGCAGGCTCGCTTGCCGCGAGATCTGACCGACCCGCCGGACGAGACGATGTGCTTCCGGGCCGCCACCGCACTGGGCGCGTCGATCGTGAACGTGACCCACTACATGGGGCAGTCGCTCCCACTGCAGGTGCTGTCGGATGCGGTCGGCGCGGTGTGCCGGCGGGCGGAGGCGCAGGGGATCCGGATCTCCCTCGAGTTCCTGCCCGAGAGCGGGTTCCCGGACCTGCCGTCTGCCCAGGCGGTGGTGGACGCCTGTGGCGCCGCGAACGTCGGCGTCTTGCTCGACGTCTTCCACCTCGACCGATCCGGGGGCACCGTTGAGGATGTCTTGCGCCTGCCGCCCCGTGCCATCGCAGGGATACAGCTCAGCGACCGCAGGCGGCCGGCGGCCGGAACCCGCCACGTGCCGTTGAGCGGCCGGTTGCTGCCCGGAGAGGGCGAGCTCCCGCTCCGCGAGCTCGTCGAGGCCGCCCTGCAGAACAGTCCCGCAGCCACGGTCGACATCGAGGTGCTGAACGACGAGCTCCGAGCCCTGCCGCCAGGCGAGGCTGCCGCGCGGCTCGCCGCCGCCGCCGGCGCGTGGCGGGCGAGCATCGCCTGAGCGACTTCGTGTGGCCCTCGACCCGCGACAAAAGCGAACATTGCACCGCACGACCACCCAGTGGGTGGCCGACCCTCGAGGGAGGCGTATCCCGATGACGGAAACCGAGCAGGCGGTGCCCGCGGGCACCGGGGACGCGGAGCTCCCGGCATTCGCGCGAGAGGCGTCCGCGGTCGTGGCGTCGTTCGGGACCGACGAGAGCGCGGGGCTCACGGCGTCGGAGGCGGCGAGCCGGCTGTCGCGCTACGGACCGAACGAGATCACGAGCGAGAAGCCGCCGTCGGTGTGGGCCGTCGCGGCGGCGCAGTTCCGCAATCCGATGAACATCATGCTGGTCGCGGTGTCGGTGGTCAGCTTCGCGATCGGCGAGGTCTCGACCGGCATCATCGTCGCGCTGCTCGTTCTCCTCAACGTCGTGCTCGGGTCGCGTCAGGAGTTGAAAGCGCGCGAGAGCGTGACCGCGCTCTCGAACCTCCAGGTGCCGCAGGCGAAGGTGGTCCGCGACGGCACGGTCGCGCTGTTCCCGGCCGTCGACGTCGTGCCCGGCGACGTCGTGCAGGTCGAGGCGGGCGACATCGTCCCCGCCGACGGCCGGATCCTCCGCTCGGCCACGCTCGAGACCCAAGAGGCCGCGCTCACCGGCGAGAGCGCACCGGTCGCGAAGGACGCGAACGTGCTGCCGAGCGCCGACGTCGCGCTCGGTGACCGCTCGAACATGCTGTTCCAGAACACGTCGGTGACCCGCGGTACCGCGTCGCTGGTCGTGACCGCCACCGGTATGCAGACCCAGATGGGCGAGATCGCGACCATGCTGACCTCCGTCAGCCGGACGAAGTCGCCCTTGCAGAAGGAGCTCGACTCGCTCACGAAGGTCCTCGGCATCATCGCCTGGACCGCGGTTGCCTTCATCTTCGTGGTCGGACTCGCGCGCGGGATGGACGCGCAGGAGCTCTTCCTGCTCGGCACCGCGATGGCGATCTCCGCGATCCCGACCGGCCTCCCCGCCTTCGTCTCGGGCCTGCTGTCGCTGGGAGCGAAACAGCTCGCCGACGCCAAGGCGATCGTCAAGAACCTCACGGACGTCGAAACGCTCGGCGCGACCAGCGCGATCAACACCGACAAGACCGGCACCCTCACGATGAACGAGATGATGGTGTCGGACATCTACGCCAACGGCTCCTGGTTCAAGGTCGAAGGCGAGGGTTACCGCAAGACGGGCGCGATCACATCGGTCGCCGGCGCGCCGGTGCCCGACTTCACGAACCTCGCGCTCGGCATGGTCCTCGACAGCGACGCCACCGTCGCGGACGACGGGAGCGTGGTGGGCGATCCCACCGAGGCCGCGCTGGTCGTGCTGTCGGCGAAGCTCGGGGTCGACGCCGAGGAGACCCGACGGGCGTACCCCCGGCAAGCCGAGGTGCCGTTCGACTCGGAGTACAAGTTCATGGCGACGTTCCATCGCGCCACACTGCAGGGTGCCGAGCGCGTGGTGGAGCTCGTGAAGGGCGGGCCCGACGTCGTGCTCGCGCGCTGCGCCCGCTCGGGCGGTCCGCTGAGCGACACCCACGTTCCCATCGCGGAAGCTCGACCCGACATCGACGCCGCGAACGAGCGCATGGGGGAGCAGGGCCTCCGCGTGCTCGCCTTCGCGGCGCGCTTCGTCGACGACGGGGAGCTCGACACGATGCAGGCCGACCCGATGTCGCTCACGCAGAACCTCGACTTCGTGGGCATGGTCGGCATCATCGACCCGCTTCGTGCCGAAGCGAAGGGTGCGGTCAAGACCGCGCTCGGCGCGGGAATCGACGTGCGCATGATCACCGGTGACCACGCCGTGACCGCGCAGGCCATCGGCCGGGACCTCGGGCTCGGCCCCGGCGCCATCAGCGGCAGTGAGCTGCAGTCGCTCTCCGACGAGGAGCTCGAGAGCCGCCTTCCCGAGCTCCACGTGTTCGGTCGCGTCTCCCCCGAGGACAAGCTCCGGCTCGCACGGGTGATGCAGGAGGAGGGCCTCATCGTCGCCATGACCGGCGACGCCGTGAACGACGCGGCCGCGCTCAAGCAGGCCGACATCGGTGTGGCGATGGGATCCGGCAGTGAGGTCACGAAGCAAGCGGGACGCATGATCCTCACCGACGACAACTTCGGCACGCTCGTCCACGCGGTCGAGATCGGCCGGCGCGTCTACGACAAGATCGTCGCGTACGTCCGCTACCAGATGACCCAGCTGCTCTCGCTCGTGATCCTGTTCGTGGCGGCCACCATCTTCGACCTCAACGAAGGTGTGGCGCTCACACCGCTGATGGTCATCTACCTGCTGGTGTTCGTCACGGCCGCCGGCGTCGTCGTGATCGCGCTTGATCCCGGTGATCCCGACGTCATGCACCGCCCCCCGCGTGACCCGAAGGTGCCGATCACCAACCGCACCTCGGTGATCTTCTGGGTGGTCTACGGCCTCGTCCTGGCTACCGCCGCGTTCGTGCCGCTCGCGTGGGGACCCGACGAGCCGAGTACGAGCCATGCCACCGCGTCGCTGACGATGACGTTCGTCGTCATGGGTCTCGGCACCGTCTTCAACGCCCTCACCAACCGCCGGGATCCGGCCAGCGGTCTGACCCCACCGCTGCTGCGGGCGCTGGGCGTGTCGCTGTTCCCGGTCGCGATGATCTTCCTCGCCACCCAGCTCCCGAACCTGCAACGAGGGATGTTGACCCAACCCCTCACGGGTCCTCAGTGGCTGGCCGCCATCGGCCTCGCGCTCGCGCTCCCGGTCGTCATCGAGGCCAGCAAGTGGATCCGCCGGATCCGCACACCCACGGTCGAGACGTTCGAGGTGGAGGACGCGGTGGCGCCCGACCGGGGACGCGCCGCCGACCGGTGACGGAGCCGAACGGGTCGCACCGAGCGGAATACGGTGGGGGAGATCGGTGACGGACCGACCCCATGCGAGGAGGGACCCGATGAGTGACGACGAGCTGTACTTCGTGCGGGATCGGCACCTGGACTATCCGGTCTTCGACTCCGACAACCACATGTACGAGAACCAGGAGGCGTTCACGAAATTCCTGCCTCCCCAGTACCAGGGCATCGTCAAGTACGTCGAGTACGACCGCCGGACGAAGCTCGCGGTGAAGGACCGGATCAGCCGTGACATACCCAACCCGACGTTCCAACGGGTGGCGCCCCCCGGTGGCCAGCACGACGACCCGATGCACCGCCGGTCGATCGCGGGACTCGACGCGTTCTTCGACGTCGAGCCGCGGTACAAGCTGATGCAGGAGTTCGGTATCAACCGCGCCTTGATGTGGCCGACGCTCGCGAGCGTCATCGAGCAGGCGCTCCCCGATGATCCGCTCGCCACGCATGCCGTCCTGCACGCACTCAACGAGTGGATGTACGAGCACTGGACGTTCGGTTACGAGGACACGATCTTCCCCACCCCCGCGATCGGCATGGCGATCGTCGATCGGGCGATCCAGGAGCTCGAATGGGTGGTGGAGCGGGGAGCCCGCATCGTCTACATCCGACCCGCTCCCGTCTTCGGGTTCGCGGGCCCGCGCTCGTTCGCGCTCCCCGAGTTCGACCCGTTCTGGGAGGCCATGCAGGAGAAGGACGTCGTCGTCGGGCTGCACAACACCGTGAACCGGCGCTACCCGGTCGACCTCGCCGAACTCGATGGCACTCCGGAGGCGGGCGGTTACTTCGAGCGAGGCTTCGGCGCGTCGGCGTTCCGCGCGTTGGCGACGCCACGCTCGCAGTCCAGCGATCTCATCGCGTCGATGGTCGGACACGGGATGCTGACGCGGTTCCCGCGCTTGAAGGTCGTGATCGTCGAGCACTTCACGCAGTGGGTGCGCCCGATGCTCCAGCAGTTCGCCGAGGCGTACGAGCGCGCGCCAGTCCTCTTCGACGAGGATCCACTCGAAGTGCTGCGCCGCAACGTCTGGATCCACATCTTCCGCGACGAGAACCCGGTCGAGTTGATCTCGATGCTCGGTGTCGCCAACAGCATGTTCGGCTCCGACTTCCCACACCCCGAAGGTCTCCGCGACCCGCTCGCGTTCTCCGAAGACATCGCCACGATGTCTGCGCAGGATCAGGAGCTCGTGATGGGTGGCAACCTCGCGCGTCTCATGAAGGTCGCCTGACCGCTCGACGAGCGGACGTGCCCGACCGCCCGGCGCTCGCCGGTCGGGGCCAGCGGCCTGCAGCCTGGTTGAACGGGACCTTGACGGCCCGGAGCTTCGCGCTCTAAGTTGCCGGTACCTCACCTACAGTGACGATCCACAGCTCGCCCGTCTCTCGTCGTCCCGCCCCCACGCTGCGGTGAGGCTGCCCCCGACGCCGCGCCCCCGGGTCGCAGCATCCACGGGGCAGCCCGACGTGCGCGGGGTCCGATTCGTCGGGAGGCGCTACCGGAGAACGGATCGGCGCCGCCTCGATTCGTGACGGCGCCGGAGCGAAGAGGGGGGCCGTCGATGGTTCGACGCCGAGTGGCCACGGGCGAGAGGCGGGGACGAGGGCAGGCGCGGGTTCTCGGACCGGCTCCCCCCGGCAGGAGGATCACCGTCACCCTGGCGGTCACCGAACCAC
>DASPTH010000417.1:0-14203 GCA_035623515.1 Acidimicrobiia bacterium | reverse complement strand
GGGCGGCTACCTGGCCAACCTCTCGGCGGCGACCGACGCGGAGATCCGCGCGCTCTACCGCTCGAGCATCGACCTCTTCGAGGCCATCCGGATGTGCCCGCGCCCGGTGATCGCGGCGGTCAACGGTCCGGCCGCGGGCGGGGGTAACGAGCTCGTGGTGGCGTGCGACATCGCCATCGCCGCCGAGAGCGCGTGGCTCGGCCAGACCGGGCCGCGCGTCGGCAGCTCACCGGTGCTGGGTGGCGCGAACATGCTCGCGATGGCCGTCGGCGAGAAGCGGGCCAAGGAGATTGCGTTCTTCTGCCGGCGGTACCCGGCGCGCGAAGCGCTCGCGATGGGTTGGGTGAACGCGGTCGTCCCCGACAAGGAGCTCCGCGACGAAGCGCAGCGCTGGGCGGAGGAGCTCGCGCTGATGAGCCCGCGGTACCTCGAGATCACGAAGATCTCCTCCAACGTCTGGTGGAACACCATCCGCGACTCCTACCTGCAGGGAGTCGGCATGCTCACACAGGCGATCGGCTCGCACGACATGATCGAGGGCGCGCGTGCGTTCATGGAGAAGCGCCAGCCCAAGTGGGAGCCCATCGGCCGGACCGAGCACGAAGGCGCGTCCCCGGACGCGCCATGACCAACTCTGCGCTCGACCCTGCGTCGTACGACCCCGGCTACGGCCCGCTCGTGGGGACACGCGTGCGCATCGCGACGTGGAACCTGTGGGGGCGCTACGGGCCGTGGGAGGCGCGCCTGCCGGTGATCGTCGAGAACCTCCGCGCCATCGACGCCGACGTCCTCGCGTTGCAAGAGGTCTGGGAGGACGACACCCGGAGCCAGGCCCACGAGCTCGCCGAGGCACTCGGCTGCGCGGAGCCGGTCTACGCCGCCAACCTGGAACGAGACGGAGCGCGATCGGGGAACGCCGTGCTCGCGCGGTGGCCGATCCTTCGGCACTCCGTCCGCGTGCTGCCGCGCCGCGGCGCGCTCGGCGCCGTCGACGAGGAGGGCGAGGAGCGGCTCTGCGTCTTCGCCGAGATCGACGGCCCGCGCGGCCCGATCCAGGTGTTCTGTGCCCATCTGAGCTGGCGGTCGGACCACAGCGCCGTTCGCCAGGAGCAAACGCGCGACATCGCGCAGTTCCTCACCGAGACGAGACCACGCCCGTTCCCCGCGGTCCTGTGCGGCGACCTCAACGCCGAGCAGTCGAGCGACGAATTGCGCCTGCTCACCGGACGGTCCGCGTCACCGGTGCCGCGGGTCGTGCTCCGCGACGCGTGGGAAGCCGCCGGCAACCGCGATCCGGGGTTCACCTGGTCGAACACCAACCCGTTCGCCGCCGCCAGCCTCGACGTCGACCGGCGCATCGACCACGTGATGGTCGGCCAGCCCAAGCTGGGCGGCGTCGGCCATGTCCTCGACGCGCGCGTGGCGGGCGACCTCGCGGTCGGCGGTATGTGGGGCTCCGATCACCTCGCGGTGGTCGTGGAGTTGCGTTACTGAGACGGAACGGCCGCGCGCGCGAGCGTCCACTCGACCGCGTCGAGCACGGGGCGCACCGAGGCCGGTTGCAGCGCGTGGCCGAGGCCCGGGACCACGTCGAGGCGGCGCGGGATGTTCGCCGCGCAGTAGAGCTCGCGAGCGGCCGTCGCCGGGATGAAGGGGTCGACGCTCCCGTGCACGATCGCGAACGGCGCGTGGACGCGCGGCGCCAGGACGATCGGCGGCTCGGGGTTCGCCCACTTCGGCGAGATGCCCACCCCGAGCCGACGTGCCGCCACGCTCCGGCCGAGCGGCGTGCGGGTCAGCAGCGTCGAGAGGACACCCCGCGCGTTGCGGGGCAGCGTCCAACGGGCGGGACAGCTCACGGTGACGAGACCCGCGACGGCGTCGTCACCGGCCGTGTAGCGCAGCACCGCGATCGCTCCCATCGACGCGCCCACGAGCACCACGCGCGGCGACCGATCCCGCGCCCGCCCGACCGCGGCTGCGACGTCGTGCCGCTCGAGGTCGCCCAGCGTGCAGAGCCCACCGGAACGACCGTGGCCGCGGGCGTCGTAGGTGATCACGTCGAAGTCGGACTCGTGCAACGCCTCGGCCACTGCGACCAGCTCCGCATCGTCACTCGAGGCGCCGAACCCGTGCGCGACGACGACGGCCGCGCGTGGTTCACCCGAGTGCAGCCAGTGACGAACGAAGAGCTCGACGTCGTCGGCGGTGACGCAGACGGGAGCGGACACTGACGGAGCAGGCTACCGCCGCGAAGTCCCGGCGTCGGTACGCTGCTCTCCCAGTGTCGAGCTCGCGGGGCCGGACCACCGGGTTGCTCGTCGTCGCCGCCAAGTGCATCCGCGCGGAGGACGAGACGAGTTGGGACGAGTGGGAGGACCGCGTGCACGTGCCGGCCCTGTGTGCGCGGGGCGGCCCGTGGGCGGCGACCCGGTTCGAGCTGACGGTGCGACCGACGGCGGGGATGCCCGGTCTCGGATTCACGCACGTCACCATCTACGAGCTCGACGACGCCGACGTGGCGGCGCAGGCGGCGCGCGCGTTCGACGCCGAGGACGCGCTGCGCGCGGCCGGCGGCGTGCACCCGGCGCACGCCGCGGTGTCGGCCGACGTGTTCGTCGCGCACGGTCCGTACGGGGAGAAGCCGGAGCCGTCGCCGGCGCGGCGCGGCCACATCCTGGCGTTCGTGCTGTGCAACGACCCGGCGCGCACGGCCGAGTGGGACGCGTGGTACGACGCCGAGCACGCGCCCGACATGCTCGCGTGCGGCGCGTTCGGCGGTCTATCGCGCTGGCGGCGCGCGCAGCCGGTGCGGGTGGGTGCCAACTTCCTCACGCTGTACGACGTCGCCACCCCGACGGTGGAGGAAGCGGTCGCCCGCTCGTCGGCGGCGCTCACCGGCATCGTCGTCGCCGGCCGCAAGCACGAGACCCACACCGGCGCACTTACCCTCACGGTGCGCCCGACGGGGGCGCACGGCGCGGCCGGCTACCGCCGCCCGGTCTGAGCGGCCAGAACGGATGGGTCGCCCCTCCTGCGCGCACCAGAGGGGCGCGGCCCGGGAGGGTCAGCGGTGGCGCGGCCGGGCTCATCGGTGCGCACGTCCCTGTAGCCGTCACCCCGACGATGGAGGCGGCGGCGCCGATTCGGACGGCGCCGCGAGCGGCACCGCGGCGACGGGCGGGACGCTCGCGAGCGCGGCGCGTGCCGCGCCCACGTCGGCGCGCGCCTGCACCACCCGCGGGTCCGTGTGGTTCCCGGCGCGCACGACGGCGACCGCCAACCTCACGTGCGCCTGCTGGAGCTGGCGGTACAGCCGGGCGCCACGCCGCCCGGTCCGGAGGCCCTCGGCCTTGAACGCGGCCTTCCTCGTCTTCCAGGAGTTCAGCGCCGCGACCTCCGCGGGGGACACGGTGGCCTCCTCACCCTGGAGCGCGACGTCGAACCACGCCACCTCGCGGCGGCGCGCGAAGCGGTAGAGCAGGACGAGCAGCACGACGCCCGGCAGCCCCTTCACGAGGCCGATGACGAAGATCTGCCCGTACACGCCGCCACTCCCGATGTCGTCCAGCCAGGGCGAGTCCCACAGGAAGTGCAGGGACCACGCGGCCGCGAAGAGCGCCACGGCGACGAACAGCCGGTGTTGCAGGGTGACATCGGTCCGGACGACGAAGTACGCGATCCCGGCGCCGGCGATGGCGGTGAACGTGGCGTGGCTGTAGATCCCCGACTCGAGCCCGCGGATCACGAAGTAGTGCCACACCTGCTCGATCGGGTCCCCGCCACTCCCCGCCGCGCTCGCCGCCGCGCGTACGGTGTACAGGAGGTCCTCGACCACCTGGAAGCCGAGACCGACGAACGCGCCGTACACGATGCCGTCGAGCACCGTGTTGACCTGCCGCCGGGCGATCAGGATCACGACGACGAGGCCGAGCGCCTTGAAGGTCTCCTCGTTGATCGGAGCCGACAGCGCCGCGCTCCAGTCGTGGGCGAACTGCGCGCCGCCGGCCTTGGCGATCACCGATCCGGCCGCGGTGTTGGCGACGTACGCGAGGCTCGTCGCGACGACCGCGCCCCACACGAAGGCGGCCCCGATGAACGGCACCGGTTCGGGTTCGAGCAGATCGAGCCACCGGATGAAGAGCACGAACGGCACCGCGTACGCCGCCCAGATGATCAGCGCGAGCGCCGACGCGTCCGGGGCGACGCCGATCACCGGCAGGAACACCGCGGCGAGCTGGAAGACGCCGAACACGAGCGCCACGACGAACAGCCAGAACGCGGCGCGGTGCGGCTGCCGGAGGGGCTCCTCCTGCCCCCACGCCGCTTGGGTCTCGACGTACATCGGCGCCGTCATCGGAGGATCTCGATCGACTCGAACATCGCGTCGATGTCGCCGCCGAGCGCGTTCATCGACACTGGCGGCCCCAAGGCGTTGGCGAACACGTACACCCCCGAGCTCACCACCACCACGAGCCGGCCGGTGAGCTGCGCGCTCGTGAGGGTGCTCTGCACCCCGGTGAGCCCGCGACTCGTGGTGAAGGTCGACGGCGAGCTGTAGACCGCGTCGGGGATCGACTGCCGCAAAGCGTTCTGCGCGTTGTTCAGCACGTCCACCGCGTCGATCTGGGTAGGCCCGGTCTGGATCGCGAAGTACACGCCGGAGTTGGAGATCCGGTAGAAGTTCGACTTGTCGTCCTCGATCGTCCAACCGCTCGCCGGCACGAAGCGCGCCTGGTTCGCGAGGGTCACGGTGTCGCCGGCGGCGACCTCGGTACCCGGCGTCGGGATGACGGCGTCGAGCACGATCCACCCGAAGACGAGCCCGAGGATGATCGCGAGCACGATGCCCGCCGGTTTCAGGCTCGCCCGTTCGAGCCCGCTGACGGTGCGCCGGGTGCCGTCGATCGGCCCGGCCGGTGCGGTTGCGGTCATGCCCCCTCCCCGCGAGTCGGGGGCGGACCGTATCCCAGGCGCGACGCGGCGACAAGGCCGCGTGGTCTCGTGGCGTCTCCGCGTCACCGGGAACGGGCCGGCACCCCGAGCGGGGTACCGGCTCCCCCACCTCGTTCGGTGGGGTGGGCACCCTTCCGGTGGCGACGCGGGCTGTGCTTGGCTCGACCCATGACCGCGGTCGCCATGTGGGTGCGCGCCGACCTCCGCGCGCGCTGGCGATCATGGGTCCTGCTCGGTCTCCTCGCCGGCGTCACGTTCGGCGTGGCAGCAGCCGGGGTCGCGGGCGCGCGCCGCACCGCGAACGCGGTGCCCGCGTTCGCGGCCGCTTCCCATGCGCCGTCGGCAGCCGTGCTCGCCAACGATCCCTCGTTCGACGCCAAGGCCCGCGCCGCGGTCGCCGCGCTCCCCGAGGTGCACCGCACCTTCCCGTTCCTCGTCGGCATCGCTGTGACTGTCCTGCAACCGCGCGCGCTCGCCGACACCAGCGCCCTGTTCCCCAGCGCGGCCCGATCGGCGCCGTTGTTCGACGGTGTCATCGTGCAGGGACGCGCGCCCAACCCACGTCGCGCCGACGAGGTCGTCGTCGACGAGTACACGCGCGACACGTTGCACCTCTCCCTCGGCTCACGCGTGGTGATCGCGCAGACGGCCGAGAGCGTCGGTGCGGTCCCACCCGGGTACCTGCCGCCGGGGGTGTCGCCCGAGTTCCGCCAGCCGGCGCGCGTGGTGGGCATCAGCAAGTCGGTGAGCAGCGATCTCGGTTGGTCGGCGTCGAACGCGTTCTACGCGAAGTACCACGACCGCATGCCCGGCTTCGTGAACATGTTCGTGAACCTCCGGCGCGGCGAGCGCGACGTACCCCGGCTGCGCGCCGACGTCCAACGCATCGTGGGCCACCCCGTGAACGTGGAGCGCGCGAGCGACCTGCTCGGCATCCGCAAGGCCGAGAACGTGACGAGCGTCGAGCGGGACGGCCTCCTGCTGTTCGCGTTGGCCGCGCTCCTGGGTGGGGGCGTGCTCGTGGGCCAGGCTCTCGTTCGCGCAGTGGCCGCCGGCACCGTCGACTTTCCCACGTGGCGGGCGATCGGCGTCGACCGTGGCCTCGCGGTGCGGGCGTTGGTCCTGCCCACCGCGGTCACCGCCGGCACGGGTGCGGTCGCCGCCGTTGTCACGGGCGTCGCGCTGTCGTCCCGCTTCCCGATCGGCGTCGCGCGCCGCTACGACCTCGACGTCGGGATCCACGCCGACACCGTGGTCCTCGCCGGGGCGGCGCTCGCTCTGGTCGTGAGCGTGCTCGCGATCGCGACCGGCGCGGCGTGGTGGGGCGTCACTCGGGGTGAGCGCGTGCGCGACGTTCCGTCGACCGCCGGTCGCTGGGTCACCCGCGTTGCGTGGTCGCCTGCGCTCACGGTGGGATCCCGCCTGGCCGTCGAGCCGGGACGTGGGCGGCGCGCGGTACCGGTACGGTCGGCGATGGTCGGCGCGGTCGTCGGCGTGCTCGGGGTGGTTGCCTGTTTCACGTTCCGCGCCGGGATCGACGACGCGCTCGCCCAACCGGCGAGATCGGGCGTCGTGTGGGATTCCGTGCTCGCCTCCGGGGGCGGCCTCGTCCCGCGCACCACGGTCGCCGCCGTGGCGCGCGATCGCGACGTCGCTGCCGTGCTCCACGCGACGTGGCACCGCGCGGTGCCGGTCGACGGCACGCCGGTCCCGGTGTTCGGCACCTCCCCGGTCGAGGGCGACGTGCCGCTCGTCGTGCTCGACGGACGTGCGCCGCGCGGGCCGGCCGAGATCGCCTTCGCTCCGACGACGATGCGAGAACTGCACACCGCGGTCGGTGGGCGCGTCCGGCTGGGTAACGGTCGCGGCCACGTGGCGGAAGTCGTCGGCGAGGTGCTGCTCCCCGCGACCTCGCACACCGACTACGACCAGAGCGGGTGGATGACCGCAGCCGGGGTGCGGCGTGCGCTGGGCCACCCCGACACGAGCGGCGAGGACTACCTACTGGTCCGGTGGCGCCCCGGCGCCGACGCGGCTGCCGCCCAGCACCGGATCGTGCACCTGGCAGGAACCGACCTGTACACGGACGTCGGCCGGGTCCCCGTCGCGGTCGAGGACCTCGGCCGGCTCGCGACGCTCCCGCTCGTCCTCGGGATCTTCTTCGCCCTGCTCGCGTGCGCGACCGTCGCGCACGCCCTGGTGACCACCGTGCGGCGCCGGCGTCGCGACTTCGCGGTGCTGCGGTCCTTCGGGTTCACGCGTGGACAGTCGCGGTTGGCCATCGCCTGGCAGGCCACCATGCTCGCCGCGGTCGGCGTCGTCGTGGGCGTGCCGCTCGGCATCGCCGCGGGCCGGACGGTGTGGCGGTGGCTGGCCGACGAGTTCCCGGTCGCCTACGTGCCTCCGCTCGCACTGGTCGCGGTCGTCCTCGCGGTTCCTGTCGCGATCGCGGTCGCCAACGTGCTCGCGGCATGGCCGGCGCGTTCGGCGGCGGAGATCCGGCCGGCGGAGACACTGCGCACCGAGTAGCTCAGATCACGCGGTCGTTCCCCCCGTCGACGGGGATCTGTGCGCCGGTCGTCTTGGCGAACGTCGCCGAGCACAGCGCCACGATCACCGCGGCGACGTCGGCGCTCGTGACCTCCACTCCGAGGAGGTTGTTCGTCTTGTACTCCTCCACGCTCAGGCCGTAGTGCCCCGCGCGGGCTCGCAACGTCTTCTCGTCCCAGATCCCGGTGTCGAACACCGCGTTCGGGTGCACGACGTTGACGCGAATGTTCTTCGATGCCCACTCCAGTGCGGTGACACGTGCCAACTGCGTGAGCGAAGCCTTCGAGGCCGAGTACGCCGCCGCCCCCGGTCCCGGCGCGGCGACGTTCTTCGACGCGTTCACCACCACCCGCCCACCCTTCGGGGCGCGCGCGAGGAGGTCGGCCGTCACCCGCAGGAGGGAGAGGTTGGCGTCGACGTTCACGGCCATGACGTCGTGCCACTCGCGGAGGGACAGCTCGTCGACTGCGCGCGAGGGCGGGAACACCCCGGCGTTCAGCACGAGCAGGTCGAGGCCGCCGAAGCGGGCAATCGCGAGGTCGAGCGCCCGGTCGATTGCCACCTCGTCGGTCACGTCGCACTCGACGCCGAGCACACCGGTCGCGGTCGCCGCCGCGACCGCCGGGTTGCGGTCGACCGCCACGACTGCCGCGCCCACGGCGCGGAGCGCCTGCACGACCGCCCGGCCGATCCCCGACGCCGCGCCGGTCACCAACGCGATCTCACCCGCGAACTGGGCGGGTGCACCGGCGCGCGCGAGCTTCGCCTGCTCCAGCTCCCAGTACTCGACGTCGAAGAGGTCACGCTCGGGGAGCGCCTGCCACGCGTCCAGCGCGGTGGCGCGCTCGACGGCGTCGAAGGTGTGGAGCGTGATGTCGGCGGCGACCGCGGCGTCGCCCGCTGCCCGGCCTGCCGTCAGGAGCCCGAGGTCGGGATCGAGCACGACACGCGGTGCAGGGTCGAGCATCGTGAGCGGCGCGGGCGTACGTGCCTGGTTTTGCTCGAAGTAGTCGCGGTACTCGCGGGCGTACGCGTCCACGTCGCGCCCGAGCATCGGGACGCGCTTCGTGCGGATCACGTGGTCCGGTGTCATGGGACCGCGCGTCGCGAGCTCGCCGGCGTCGGGACGCGCGAGAAATGCTCGGGTACGCGGTGTCGACGTCGTGGTCAGGATCATCGGCACGCCGGCGACCCGTGACAGCTCCTGCCGCAGCGACGCCCGCGCCACGCGGTCACCGGCGCTCGGCTCCGGCTCCGCGTCCTGCGTGGGAAGGTCCCACGCGCCCGCCTTGACCAGGAAGTCCTCGGCGAGCGACACGAGGTCGATCATGCGCTCGTACGACTCACTCGCCGTCTCCCCGAACGAGAAGAGGCCGTGGTGGAGGAGCACCATGCCGATCGTGTCGTCGTGCATCTGGTGCGCGAGCTCCACCGCGCACCGACGGGCGAGGGCGAACCCCGGCATCACGTAGTCGACCACCACGACCTGATCGCCGTACACCTCCGCGACGAACTCGCTTCCGCGCGGGGTGTTCGTGATGCTCAGCAGCGCGTCGGCGTGTGTGTGGTCGACGTATCGCGCCGGAACCAGAGCGTGCAGGATCGCCTCGACAGAGGGGGCAGGCGCGTCCGTGCGGATGCAGCCGAGCCGCAACTGCTCGGCCATCGCCGCGTCACTGAGCTCCGGTAGCTCGGCGAGCTCGAGCAGGTGGGCGAGGCGCACCGGCGCGAAACCCGCGGCGCTCATGGTGGCGAGATCGGATCCCGAGCCCTTCACGTACAGCAGGTCGACGGGGCGACCCAGCCCGTCGGTGCCTGGGAGCTTCACCGACGTGTTGCCACCGCCGTGCATGACGAGGGTCGGGTCGGCGCCGAGGAGGCGCGACGAGTAGACCCTCGGCCCGAGCGGGCCCTCGTACGTCGCGCAGTCGGCGTCGGACCAGAGACTCTGCATGCCGGCAGTGTGACAGAGCCGTCAGGATGCGCGCGACGGCGCGCGGCCGAGCGCCGACCGCCACGGACCGAGGTCGAGCTTCGGGTAGCGGACGGCGTGTCGTCGAGCGGGCTCGCCGGGGCCCAACCGTCACGTTCCCATCTCGCGACCTCGTCGTCGCGCGCGAAGCGTCCGCTCGCCGAACCATCCTCCCCGTTCCCGATGCACCGTGCGAGTCGACCCGCCTACGATCCGGCACCGAGAGGAGGGCCGGCACCATGCTCGAGGGTCTCCAGAGTCCCGACACCGTATTGGCATTCCGCGCCGTCGGCACCGTCGAGGAGTCCGACTACGACACCGTGCTCGAACCCGCCGTCGAGCAGATGATGGCGGATCGCGGCCAGCTGCGGTTCGTGTACGTGCTCGGCGACGAGTTCGACGGCTACTCGTTCGCGGCCGGTTGGGAGGACGCCAAGCTGGGCATGTCGCACCTCACGAAGTGGAAGCGGTGCGCGGTCGTGACGAGCCACGACTGGGTGCGGCACTTCGTCGGTATGTTCCGCTGGATGATGCCGGGCGACCTGAAGGTGTTCGAGTTGCCCGATTTCGACGCGGCCATCGCTTGGGCCGCCGCCTGACCGGAGGAGTCGATCGATGCTCTTTCTCGTGACCGGCACCGCCGACAGCTCCACCGAGCCCACGCCCCAGTTCCTCCAGGCCTCGCGCGACACGCTCGAACAGCTCGGCAAGATGCAGTCGTCGGGCAAGGTGAGGGCGGGCGGCGTGTTCATCGGTCCCCTCGGTGTGTGCTTCGTCGTCGACTGCGCGTCCAACGAGGACCTCCACCTCACGCTCACGACGCTCCCCTCGTTTCGCTACGCGTCGTGGGAGGTCATGCCCCTCATCCCGTTCCACCGCGACATCGAGATGAGCCTCGACGACGCGCTGGCCCGGGCGCGCGCCGACTGAGCGGACCGCGCCGTCGGACGTGGCATTCAGTGAAGCCTTGACCGTCACATGGCCGGTCAGCGCTGCAATGAATCTCGACGGTCGCTCGCGGCTCGCTCAGTCGAGCCGCAGGTCGGCGGCCGAGATGTCGGGCACGGGCATCCGCGCCGTCACACCACCGTCCACCGGGATGACGGCACCGGTCACGAACGCCGCCTCGTCGGACGCGAGGAACAGCGCGGCGTTGGCGATGTCGTCGGGCAGTCCGAGCCGGGTGAGGTGCATCGCCTTCGTCGCGCCGCCGATCACGGGGTCCTCCATCATCTGGAAGGCACCCTCGCTCGTGAGCACCATGCCCGACACGATGCAATTCACCCGCACACCGTCGCCTGCGTACTCGACCGCCATCGAGCGCGTGAGCGTGTTGAGCGCACCCTTGGCCGCGGTGTAGGTGTCGAGACCCGGGGTACCGAGCAGCGAAGCCGCCGACGAGATGTTCACGATCGCGCCGCCGCCGGCCGCCGCCATCTCGGGGATCGCGTACTTGCACGCCCACACGACCGCCTTCAGCGCGACGAGCATGATCGAGTCCCAGCCCTCGTTGGTGAGCTCGGTGACGCGGCGGTCGAGGCGACCCGGTCCCATCAGCTCCGTCGGTGCCGCGTTGTTCACCAGCGTGGTGAGCTTTCCGTACGTGTCGACGGCGGTACGGACGGCGGCGACCACGTCGTCCTCCTGCGCCATGTCGGTCCGCACGTAGACCCCGTCGCCGCCCGCGTCGCGGATCTCCTGCTCGACCTCGCGTCCCCCGCTCTCGGTGCGCCCGGTCACGACGACCTTGGCGCCCTCCCGCGCGAAGCGGACCGCGGTGGCGCGGCCGATCCCGCGTGTCGATCCCGTGACGAGCGCGACCTTGCCGTCCAAACGCACTCCGGCATCGTGGCACAGACGCCGCCGCCGCATCATGTGCCGCCCCTCCGTTCCGGCGCTACCACCCACCCGAATTGGTGGGGTCGGTAACGCCAGGACGTCAACGGCCGGAGACGAACGAGGGAGAGCGCTTGTCGAGGAAGGCGGCGACTGCTTCGCGGTGGTCGGAGGTCTCGATGCTGAGCGCCTCGAGCGCGGCGGCGAGGTCGTAGAGCTGCACGACACGCGCTTCGAGCTCCTTGTTGACGAGGCGCTTGTTGAACCGGATCGCGATCTGGGGGCCGTCGGCGAGCCGGCGGGCCATGGCCATGGCCGCGTCCATCAGCGAGTCGAGCGGCACCACGTGGTTGGTGAGCCCGAGGCGGTCGGCCTCGGGCGCCGACACGAGGTCGCCTGTCATGAGGTATTCCTTGGCGCGGTTGGCACCCATCAGCAACGGCCAGAGCACCGCGCCGCCGTCGCCGCACACCATCCCCGCGCGCACGTGAGGGTCGCCGATGCGTGCGTGTTCCGCCATGAACACCACGTCGCAGAACAACGCGAGCGTGGCGCCGATGCCGATCGCGTCGCCGTTCACGGCGGCGATCATGGGCTGGCGCACCGCCAGGATGTTGCGAGCGGTGGCCACCGCCTCCACCATCAGCCCCGGGTGACCGTCGGGATACGACTCGTTCTCGTCCATCACCGAGAAGTCGGCACCAACCGAGAAGTACTTGCCGGCGCCGGTCAGCACCATCACGAGCACCTCGTCGTCGGCCGCCAAGTTCTGGTAGAGGTGCGGCAGCTCGGAGTGCATCACGGTGTCGAGCGCGTTGCCCCGCTCGGCACGGTTCAAGGTCACGAGCAGCACACCGTCGTCGAGCTCGGTCCGGATCGTCGAGAGTCCGTAGCGGTCGGCCATCGGGTCAGGCTCCTTGCAACAGAGGCGGGCAGTCGAGGGATGCTGCCATGCCGTCGAGCTCTGCGACGAGTGCAGCCGGGAGCGGGATCCCGTCCCTCAGGCGCTCCGCCCGCCGCCGGTGCTCGATCTCTCCCGGAACATAGATGCGATCCGTGCCCGGCGCGAGTACCGACGCGTGGACGTCGCGGACGAGACGGTCGACCCGGCTGCGGAACTCGTCGAGCGGCAGGAAGCGCGTGACGTCGAGCGCGAGGAAGCCGCATCCCTTGGCGATGCGGTCCCGGCCGCCCAGCTCGGACGCGGTGTTCTCCACCGTGCCGAAGCAGCTGTCGGCCAGCAGGCCCGACATGATCTCCACGAGCATGCCCAGCCCGAACCCCTTGTGGCCGCCGAACCACTGGAGCTGGAAGACCGACGCCGCGCGCGGATCGGTGGTGGGGACACCGCGCTCGTCGTTCGCCCAACCTGGAGGGATTGTGGCGTCCCCCCGCTTGCGGGCGAGCAGGATCTTGTTCCCGGCTGCCGTCGTGGTGGCGATGTCGAACACGATCGGCGGCTCCTCGCCGGCCGGGACGGCATACGAGAACGGGTTGGTCGAGAACACCCCCGTGGTACCGCCGAACGGAGGCACGATCGCCGGCCCGTTCTGGAACGCGAACGCGATGCAACCGCGTTCGGCCGCGCGCAGCGTGTAGTAGGCGAGCGCGCCGAGGTGGGTGAGCTCGCGCACGGTGACGGTGGCCACTCCGTGCACGTGCGCCCGCTCGACGGCGAGGTCCATCGCCGCGACGCCCGCGACCTGGCCGAACCCGAGCGCGCTGTCGAGGCGCACCGTCGACCCCTGGTCGTCGAGTGTGGTGATCGTCGTGACCGGCCGCAGGTGGCCGCTGCGCACGCGCCCGTAGTACAGCGCCATGAGCTGCGAACCGTGGGAGTCGATCCCGCGCAGGTCCGCCTCGACGAGGTTGTCGGCCACGATCGCGGCCTGATCGTCGGGCAGCCCGAGGGCGCGCAGCATTCCCTCGAGCTGGGCGCGCAGCGCGGGCTCGCGCGTGACGACGAGCGGTTCGTCGCCGTCGCTCACGTGCGCACGCTCGGTCAGCGCGGCGGCGAGTCGCTGGCCACGGTGACCCGGTGGAGCGAGCGCTCCTGGCCGCCGGTGTCGCCGATCACCGCGTGTTGCGCGGCGCGGTTGTCCCAGAGCAGGAGGTCTCCCGGCTGCCAGCGATGGCGGTAGGTGTACTCGTAACGGCCGATCTCGGAGTAGAGGTACTCGAGCACGGGCGCGCTCTCGGCTTCGGTCCAGCCCTCGAAGTGTCGTGTGTAGTTGCCGTTGACGAACAGCAGCCGCCGGTTGGTCTCGGGATGGGTGCGCACCACCGGGTGCGCGTTCACGATCTCGTCCTCGGCCATCCCCTTCTCGATGGCCAGCTGCGTCGCGTAGT
This sequence comes from Acidimicrobiia bacterium, assembly GCA_035623515.1. Lineage (GTDB taxonomy): Bacteria > Actinomycetota > Acidimicrobiia > IMCC26256 > DASPTH01 > DASPTH01. Next base: position 540 of record DASPTH010000417.1, on the reverse strand, counting down.
GCACCGCGCGGATCCCACAGAGTGTCTCCTGGAACCCGGGCGAGAGGTTCTCGTAGGCGAGGTAGCAGTTGGTGAACATCGTGTCGCCGCCGACCGGCGGGATCGTGCGCGCGAGCAGGAAGCTGAGCGCCGGCGGCCGCTTGGCGTAGGTGAAGTCGGCGTGCCAGGTGACGGTGATCGGGTTGGGGTCGTAGACGCGGATGATCTCCGGGTGGCCCTCGATGGGATCGACGTACGGGTGCGGCTCGATCGGGCCCCAACGCCTCGCGAAGGTGATCTGGTGCTCCGGCGTGATGTGGCCCTGGTCGCGGATGCAGAGCACCAGGTGCTCGAGCAACGCGTCGTGCAGGAGCTCGAACGTCGCGTCGCTCAAGTCGGCGGACAGGTCGACACCCTCGACGACCGCGCCGAGCGCGCCCGCTTGGCGTTCCACTGTGATCGCGCCGGCCTCGGGTGCGAACGCCGTCATGACCGCAAATCTAGTGCCGGTGGTTCAGAACGGCGACGGGAGCCGGTTCATCGGCACCTCGATCACCGTCG
>DASPTH010000369.1:0-7475 GCA_035623515.1 Acidimicrobiia bacterium | reverse complement strand
GATCGCGAGGTTGTCGGCCTCGGAACCACCGGCCGTGAACACCACCTCGCCCGGTGCAGCGCCGAGGGCCCGCGCGACCGCTTCCCGCGCCTCCTCGAGGCCGGTCTTGGCCGCCCGGGCGACCGCGTGCCCGCCCGACGGGTTCCCGAAGCGGTCGGTCAGGTAGGCAGTCATGGCCGCGACCGCCTCGGGGCGCATGGGCGTGGTGGCGGCGTAGTCGAGGTAGCCGGCGGGACCGGTCACCGGCGCTCGGGTCCCGGATTCGCGTGCCGCGACCCTCGAGTACTCGAGTGCCGTCGATCTGGAGTGGCCATGGATCCGGAGTGTAGGAGTGACCCTCGCAACCGCCGCCCGCGGAATAAGTGTCGTACCCCTGGGCGATACTCCTCGTGTGACCACGCAGTTGCGTCTCGTCGAGCCGCCGGCCTCGCGGCGGAAGCGAGGGGACGCGCGCGGGTCGCGGGAGGAGTCCGCCGCCCGCGGCAGGGTCACGGGCGGCAAGGTCACCGGAAGCAGGGTCACCGGAGGCAGGACTTCCCGGCGCAGGGGCAGGGTCACCCGGGCCTCCGCTTCGCGCTCGCGCCGAGCGGCGCACTGGGGTCAGTGGCAGCTCGACGAGCACACGCGTCGGGTCGGGCGTGCGGGTGTCGCGGCAGCCCGTGAGGCTCTCGACGTTGCTCGTGCCGCGCAGGAGCTCCGCCGGGCGAGCTGATCGCGGGCGCGCCGTCCGGCTTCGCCTCCGTCTCGGGCGAGCCGTACCCTTTGTGCATGGGTGACGAGCCGACGGTCCACGACTGGGAAGAGCTCGCGAGCAAGGAGGTCAAGGGCGATCCCGAGACGCTCGTGTGGCACACCCCCGAGGGCATCCCGGTCAAGCCCCTGTACACCGCGGCCGACCTCGAAGGCCTCGAGGCGGTGGGCTCGTTGCCCGGCTTCGAACCGTTCCTCCGCGGCGTCCGGGCCACCATGTACTCCAACCGCCCGTGGACGATCCGCCAGTACGCCGGGTTCTCCACTGCAGAGGACTCGAACGCGTTCTATCGTGCCAACCTCGCGGCCGGGCAGATGGGCCTGTCGGTCGCCTTCGATCTCGCGACCCACCGGGGCTACGACAGCGACCACCCGCGGGTGGTCGGCGACGTCGGCAAGGCGGGGGTGGCGATCGACTCCGTGGAGGACATGAAGATCCTCTTCGACGGCATCCCGCTCGACAAGATGAGCGTGTCGATGACCATGAACGGCGCGGTGCTGCCGGTGATGGCGGGATACATCGTGGCCGCCGAGGAGCAGGGCGTTCCCGAGGAGCTGCTCTCGGGGACCCTCCAGAACGACATCCTCAAGGAGTTCATGGTCCGCAACACCTACATCTACCCGCCCGAACCGAGTCTGCGGATCGTCACCGACATCATCGAGTACACGACGCGGCGCATGCCGAAGTTCAACTCGATCTCGATCTCCGGCTACCACATGCAGGAGGCGGGGGCGACCGCGGTCCAGGAGCTCGGATTCACGCTCGCCGACGGCATCGAGTACGCGCGGGCGGCCGCCAACCGTCTCCACATCGACGACTTCGCACCCCGTTTCTCGTTCTTCTTCGGGATCGGCATGAACCTGTTCATGGAGGTCGCGAAGCTCCGGGCGGCGCGCCTGCTGTGGTGGCGCGCGATGCGCCGGCTCGGAGCGCAGAAGCCCACGTCGCTCATGTTGCGAACGCACTGCCAGACGTCGGGCGTGTCGCTCACCGAACACGATCCCTACAACAACATCGTGCGCACCACGATCGAAGCGCTCGCGGCGGTGCTCGGCGGCACGCAGAGCCTGCACACCAATTCCTTCGACGAGGCGATCGCGCTCCCGAGCGAGTTCGCCGCGCGCGTCGCGCGCAACACGCAGCTCGTCCTGGCGGAGGAGTCGGGCGTGACCCACGTGGTCGACCCGCTCGGCGGTAGCTACTACGTCGAAGCTCTCACCGGCAGCCTCGCGCACGCGGCAGGGGAGCTCATGGAAGAGGTCGAAGCCCTCGGCGGCATGACGAGGGCAGTCGAGTCCGGGATGCCGAAGCTGCGCATCGAGGAAGCCGCGGCCCGGCGCCAGGCCGCCATCGACCGCGGTGAGGACGTGATCGTGGGTGTCAACAAGTACCGGCTCGACCAGCAGCCCGACGTCGAGGTGCGGGAGGTCGACAACACGAGCGTGCGCGAACAGCAGATCGCTCGTCTCGCCCTGGTGCGCGCCAACCGCGACGCCGCACGCGTCGAGGACGCGCTCGGGAAGCTGCGCGCCGGCGCGGCCGGAGACGCCAACTTGCTCGAGCTGTCCATCGAGGCGACGCGCGCGCGGGCCACGGTCGGCGAGATCTCCGACGCCCTCGAAGACGTCTTCTCGCGCCACCGCGCGACGATCCGCAGCATCTCGGGGGTCTACGGCGGGGCGTACGAGGGCGACGACGACTATGCGCGGATTCACGACGCGGTCGAGCAGTTCGCCACCCTCGAGGGACGCCGCCCGCGGCTCCTGGTCGTGAAGCTCGGTCAGGACGGGCACGACCGCGGCGCCAAAGTGATCGCCACGGCCTTCGCCGATCTCGGCTTCGACGTCGACGTGGGCCCGCTCTTCCAGACGCCCGAGGAGGCGGCGCGCGACGCGGTCGAGAACGACGTCCACGTCGTCGGCGTGTCGAGCCAGGCCGCCGGGCACAAGACGCTCGTGCCGGAGCTGATCGCCCAGCTCCGCAAGCAGGGCGGCGACGACATCGTCGTCGTGGTCGGCGGCGTGATCCCGGCCCAGGACTACGACGAGTTGCGCGACGCCGGCGTGGCCGCCGTCTTCGGTCCCGGCACGAACATCCCCGAGGCGGCCGAGGAGATCCTCGGGCTGTTGTCGTCGCGCTGAGTCTCGGCGCGTCAGCAGCCGCCACCGAATACGGTCCGGCGCGTTCCCGGGGCGCTGCGCTGTGCAAACTTGTGGTGTGGACGAGCTGGCGGCGCGGGTGATGCACGGGGATCGGCGGGCGTTGGCGCGGGCGATCACGCTGGTCGAGTCGACGCGGGCCGATCACCGTGCCGAGGCGGAGGCGCTCCTGGCCGAGGTGCTGCCGACGACGGGGAACAGCATCCGTGTGGGGATCTCCGGCGCGCCCGGTGCCGGGAAGTCGACGTTCATCGAGGCGCTGGGTTTGTCGTTGGTGGCGCGGGGGCACCGGGTCGCGGTGCTCGCCGTCGATCCGTCGAGCACGCGGAGCGGGGGCTCGATCCTCGGCGACAAGACGCGCATGGAGGACCTGACCCGGTCGCCCGACGCGTTCGTCCGCCCCTCACCGACACGGGGCACCCTCGGCGGTGTCGCGCGCCGCACGCGCGAGGCGATGTTGCTGTGTGAAGCCGCGGGCTTCGACGTCGTGCTGATCGAGACCGTCGGTGTCGGGCAGTCCGAGGTGAAGGTCGCGGCCATGGTCGACCTCTTCCTCGTGCTCGTCGCGCCCGGCGCCGGCGACGAGCTCCAAGGGCTGAAGCGCGGGATCATGGAGCTCGCCGATGTCGTCGTCGTGAACAAGGCCGACGGTGAACTCGCCACTGCCGCCGGCGTGACCGCTGCCGACTATGGGAGCGCGCTGCACCTCGTGCGCCCACGCGTGCCGGGCTGGACACCGCGTGTCCTCACGTGCTCGGCGCTGCTCGGTGAGGGCATCGACGAGGTCTGGGACACGGTGCTCGAGTTCCGATCCGCGGTCGGGGCCGATCTCGACGACCTGCGCGCGGAGCAGGCCAAGGAGTGGATGTGGTCGGAGGTCACCGAGGCGCTGCTCGAAGCGCTGCGGGCCGACCGCACGGTGGCGCGCCTGGCCTCCCGGCTCGAGCACGACGTCGCCGCGGGCAAGACGACGCCGAGCGCCGCCGCGCAGGCAGTCGTCGCGGCGTTGAAGGGCTGAACCGCTCAAGATCGGGGCCTGAACGTTCCGACAGATTGCCATGGGGTCGGAGACCGTCCTCCTGCTCTCCGCGCTCACGGGCGTCGTCGTCATCGCGTTCGTGTCGATGCGGGTGATCGGCCGCCGCGCCGGGCGGACCGTCGACCGCGTGCGCGACCTCTTCGAGCGCAACGAGGCGCGGTTCCAGGCAATGGTGCGCGACTCGAGCGACATCATGGCGATCGTCGACGCGCGCGGGAACCTTTCGTACGCCAGCCCGGCCACAGAGCGCATCCTCGGGCTCGACCCCGAGGCGCTCGTGCGCACGAGCGTGTTCGACCTCATCCATCCGGAGGACCGACCGCGCGCGAGGGCGGCGTTCGAGGTCGCCACGTCGAGCCCGAACGCGGCGCAGCGCATCGAGTTCCGCATGCACCACGCCGACGGCAGCTGGCGCTCGATCGAGGCGATGAGCACGAACCTGCTGCACGATCCCGCGATCGAGGGTCTGGTGGTGAGCGCGCGCGACGTCACCGATCGGCGGCGCGCCGAGGCCGAGCTGCGGGAGGCACAGGAGCGGTTCCGCAGCGCCTTCGAGCACGCGCCCATCGGTATGGCGCTCATGACGCTCGACGGCCACCTGTTCCGCGTCAACCGGGCGATGGTGCAGATCCTCGGCCGCTCCACCGAGGAGCTGCTGCGCGCGACGGCGCGCGATCTCACGCACCCCGAGCACCACGACGCCGCAGCCGGTGCACTCCGCGAGCTCCGGTCCGGCGCGGCGCCGAGCTGCCGGCTCGAGCTCCGCTTCGTCCATCACGACGGTCACCCGGTGTGGGTGTCGCTCAGCACGTCGATCGTGCGTGACCTCAACGGCGAACCGCTCTACTTCGTCCTCCAGCTCGAGGACATCACCGAGCGCAAGGCGAGCGGCGAGGCCCTCGCGCACCAAGCCATCCACGACCCGCTCACCGGGCTCCCGAACCGGCTGTTGTTCGTCGACCGCCTGGGCCGCGAACTCTCACGCGCCGCGAGCATGCACACCCGCGTCGCGGTGTTGTTCCTCGACCTCGACCGGTTCAAGGTGGTGAACGACAGCCTCGGCCATTCGGCGGGCGACCGGCTGCTCGTGGCCGTCGCCGACCGGCTCAGCGGGACCATGCGCCCCGACGACGTCGTCGCCCGCTTCGGCGGCGACGAGTTCGTCGTGCTCTGCCAGAACGTGACGAGCGTGGAGACCGCGGAGCTGATCGCCGAGCGCGTCGCCGAGGTGATCAAGAAACCGGTCGCACTCGTGGAGGGTGAAGTGTTCGTGACCGCCTCCATCGGCATCGCGTTGAGCGACGGGCAGAGCGAGACGCCCGAGACCCTGCTCCGCAACGCCGACGCCGCGATGTACCGGGCGAAGGAGAACGGCCGCGACCGCGCCGAGGTCTTCGACGCGCCCACACACCATCGCGCCGTCGACGACCTCCGCACCGGCAACGCGCTGCACCGCGCCATCGAGCGGGGCGAGTTACGCCTGCACTACCAACCCGTGCTCGACCTGCGGAGCGGCACGCTCACGGGCTTCGAGGCGCTCATCCGCTGGCAGCACCCCGAACGTGGGCTGGTCCTCCCCGCCGAGTTCATCCCTCTCGCCGAGGAGACCGGGCTCATCGTGCCCCTCGGCGTGTGGGCGCTCGAACAGGCGTGCCGGCAGGCCGCGAGCTGGCACGCGGCTGCGGCCGACGGCACGCGCCTGTCGATCAGCGTGAACCTCTCGCCTCGGCAGCTCGCCGAGCCCGCGTTGCCGAACGACGTGGCGCGGGTGTTGAGCGACACCAGGGTGCACCCGGATGCGGTCTGGCTGGAGATCACCGAGACCACGCTCATGCGCGACGCCGAGTCGGCCCTGAGCGCGCTGGGCGCGCTCCGCGCGCTCGGCCTCCACCTCGCGGTGGACGACTTCGGCACGGGCTACTCGTCGATGGCGTACCTCGAGCGACTGCCGGTCGAGTTGCTGAAGATCGACCGCTCGTTCGTGTCCGACATGGGGCACCGGGCCGACAGCGCCGCGATCACGACGGCGATCGTGAGCCTCGCTCACGGCCTCAACCTCGAGACGGTGGCCGAGGGCATCGAGACGCCCGAGCAGTTGCAGCGCCTGCGCGCCATGGGCTGCGACCTCGGGCAGGGCTTCCTGTTCGGCCCGGCGCGCCCGGCCGCCTTCTACGGTCCCGACCCGATCCGGGCACTGACCGTGCGCCGCCGCCCCGCCGCCGAGGTCGCCTGACCCCTCCCCTTCCTGCGTGAGACACCCACCGCATCGGCGGGTGTCACGGAACAAGACGGGCTTGACCGATTCGTACGGGTTCGATACATTCTGTGGCAATCAGTGACCACCGCACTTCCCCTCGGCGCATTCACCCCGGAGGAGTGCCGTGACCACGATCCTCGTCATCAAGCCGTGGCCCGACCCGCTGATCGACACCCTCGGCCACGATCCCAGGTCGCGCTACGTCGAGACCTTCTGGCTGCCCACGCTCGGGCCCACCGCGCTGCTGCTGCTCCGCCACCTGGCCGACCGCTTCGATCGCCAGCCCGACGGCGTCGAGCTCGCCGTGTCCGACACCTCCCACGCGCTCGGGCTCGGCGAGCGCGACGGCGCCAGCTCGCCGATCGTGCGCACCCTGAACCGTCTCGCACAGTTCGACCTCGCCTGTGACGCCGGGCGCGGCACGATCGCGGTGCGGCGCAACGTTCCGCCCGTGAACCGGCGCCACCTGCGGCGGCTCCCCGTCGAGCTCCAGGCCGCGCACGCCGAGTGGGCCGAGGCACGCCTCGCCGAACCTCCGCTCGCCACCGCGCGGCGCAACGCGCGGCGGGTCGCCTTCACGCTGTTGGAGCAGGGCGACGATCCCGACCACGTCGAGCGCGTCCTCCACGCGATCGGCTTCCACCCGAGCGTGTGCCAGGACGGCGCCCGCTGGGCCTACGAGCGCCACCGCGCTGCGCTCGAGGAGTCGGCCACGTTGGAGGCGCGCGCCTGAACGCCGTCACGCGGTCCGGCCGGTCCCCCACCCCACCGGCCGTCCACGAGCGGCGCGTCCTCCCCCGGGACGCGCCGCTCGTCTTCGTACGCGGTGTCGCTACGCTCCGTCGGCGATGTCCGAAGTCGCCACCATCGCCGGCCTCCTCCGCGACTCGCAGCGGATCGTCGTGCTGACCGGCGCGGGCATCTCGACCGGGTCGGGGATCCCGGACTTCCGCGGCCCGCAGGGGATCTGGACCAAGGATCCCGGTGCGGAGCGGCGGGCGACGATCCAGCACTATGTCGCCGACGCCGAGCACCGCAAGCGCACATGGCGGGCGCGCGCCGAGGGCGGTGACGTCTTCCGCGGCGAACCCAACGCCGGCCACTACGCGCTCGCCGAGCTCGAACGCCGCGCCGCGCTCGAGACCCTCGTGACCCAGAACGTCGACGGGCTCCACCACCGCGCGGGGAATTCGCCCGAGAAGATCGTCGAGATCCACGGCAACCTGCGGGACGCGAAGTGCCTCTCGTGCGGGTGGCGCGGGCCGATGG
>DASPTH010000364.1:0-26313 GCA_035623515.1 Acidimicrobiia bacterium | reverse complement strand
GGGCCGCCACCTGGGGACTGCTGCCGTTGTTGTTGGCCACGAGCAGCGTGATCACGACCGCGATCGCGGCCGCGCCCATGCCCACGAGCACGAACGGGATCCAGCGGCGGGGCCCACGATCAGCATCGACAGCCGACGGTGCGGTCGAGTTCTCCTCATCCGCCATCGGGTGAACCCCCGACTGTGCTCATCGCCGCTTGCACTGGTCGATGCCGACCGTAGTCTCGCGCCTCGGCGGAGTGCGAGCCGGACTCAAAGCTCGGCGCACCGCGCGGTCTGGCCCCGCCGATGGCATTCAGCCCCGCGTTTGCAGCCCGTGTCGCCACCGGCTGAAAACTGACGCCCTTCAGGACGCGGAGTCGGTGAGGGGGAGCTGGCGCTGGAGGTCCTCGAGCACCGGCGACAGCGCGGCGCCGAGCGCGCCGGACATCCTCCCGTCGTCGAGCGCCGAGCGCAGCTCGCGCCGATCGGCGAAGATGAGCACGACCTGCGCGCCGTCGGGACCGGCGACGAGCGCAGGATGGTCGACATCGGCTTCCTCCACGCGCACGTCGCCCTGGTTCATCGTGGCGCCTGCGGCGTCGATCGATCCAGACACCGGCGCCACCATCGTCTCCGAACCGGTCGAGCGCACGGGGACCGCCTCGGTGCCGGCGGCGCAGTCGACGAACACGAGCACCGGTCCGCACGTCGGTTCGCCGGCGAGGCCGGCGGCCATGCGGACACCGGGCCCAATCTCGTCCCACTGCTCGGAGGTGTCGAAGCCGCCGTCGAGGTGCGCGCGCGCCGTGGGGCCGAGCGTCGTGATGATCGCGGGCGCACCCGGGCATGGATCCTGCACGTCGATGCCCATGGCCCTGCCGGCGACTTCCTGGGCCGGCATCATCTGCTCGGCGAGCTCGGCCTTCACCGGTCGGATGGCGAAGCCGCGCCGGTCGGCGAACATGATGATGCCGTAGCCGCCGTCGGGACCCCAGGCGAAGTTGTCGCTCGCGTACGGCGCCCCACCGTCGTGGAACCGGAACTGACCCTGCTCGTAGGCGTCACGGCCCATGTTGGTGGTACCCCGTACCGAGATGCGCCAGTTGTCGCTGGCGTGGGCATGGGCGAACGACAGCGGCATCTGCGTGCTGGTCGGTTCGACGTAGCTGAGCGCGACGAACGGGCCGCAGTGATCGTCGCCCATCATGATCGGCAGGATCGTCGCGCCCATGTTCTCGGTCCAGCCCTTCCGGTCGGCGAAGTTGATGTCGACGTGACCGTCGACAGGCGTCATCGGTGTGGTGGACCGGATGTTGTACATGGAGGCTCCCCATCGATTCGCTGGCTGGATGCGCCCGACGGTACCGGGCTGGTGCCCGAATCACCACTGCTGTTCGTGAGCGCTACCCGCGGCGTAGCGCCGCCACATCTTCCGATCCGCGCGCTTGTGCGGGCCACAGATCGCGCATACCGATCATCGCGCTCGGTCAGGTCGGCCGGCGACCGATCGGCATCACTCGGCATGCCCGCGATCCGGCGGTTGGGGACGTGTGGCGTGGGGCTCGCCGGGCGGCGCCAGATCGACCTGGCAGCCCCGCTCCTATGGGCTGCTGGTCCTCCCGGTCGTGTCAGGTGGTTGCTCCGGACGCGGCTTGTCGGTAGAGATCGCGCAGCACGCAGATCTGGGTCCCGTGGTGGGCGACTTCGTTGAGCAGTGCGGAGGTGCTCGCGAAGCCCGTCTTTCGTGGGTAGTCCTGGTACTCACGCTCGAGCATCTCGTCGGTGGCCGTTGTCAAGGCTCGACCGAGCACGACCCAGCCGTCTCGGAAGCGCGCGACCGCCTCGTCGGCGGTCCCGATGATCGTGTGGCCCCACATCTGCCTGTACGCCTCGCGGGTGGGTCGGACAGGTCCGCCGACGAACTCGAGCGTTGCCGCCAGCCCAGGCGCGGCACCGAAGTGATTCAGCAGCCAACCGATGGTCGTCATCGGTTCGAACACCTTGGCCTCGTTCACCGGCACGCCCTGCCTCCACTCGTCGTACGCGGCTTGCACGAGGTCCATGTCGTTGTCGACGACCCACTCGCCGACGGGTGCACCACTCGGCGAGGGCGTGGTGCACTCTGCCCGGCGAACGACGCCCCACGCGCCCGTATGGGGCTTCCACATGAACTCGTCCTGGGCCAGACCGGTCAACGCTCGCTGCAACGTGTAGAAGTCGATCAGCTGCATCCAAGTAAGCAGCATCTCGGCTCGGACCTCGGGCATGCCGCCGAGCGTACGGGGGCAGACCGAAGTGTCGCTGCGATCCGAGCGCGAGCATGCTGGCTGGAATCGATCACGTCGGTGCTCTCGGGCGCCGACATCGCGATGGTCAACCTCGAGACCGCGATCACCGATCGCGGTGATCCGGTGGCCGGCAAGAACTACAACTTCCGGGAGCTCGGCATCCCCGTCGCGATCCCCTCCCACGACCCCTTGTAGACGCCGTGGCGGACGAGTTCCTGCGCGGGCTTCGCCACGATCGTCGCCTTGATGAAGTGCGTGTCGTCTTCCTCGTGCAGTTCCGACGCCGTGCCGACCGCGAAGGGGTTAGGCAGTCGTCAACTCGCCAGAGGCCTCACCGATGGTGGATTCGCACATCGGGCGGTTCGGGGCCGTCGGACGCGACGGTGACGAAGGCGTCGGCGACGCGAGCGGTCCAGAAGACGACCGTCGCGTCGTCCGACACCGGCGTGAGCGTCAGACAGCGCAAATCGGCCGTGAGGCCGGTACCCCGCCACTTGGCGTACGCCTCCTTGCGCGTCCAGCACTCGGCGAACGCAACGCCGCGCAGGTCGGCCGAATGCGCACGAATCCATTCTATCTCCGTCGCCGACAAGACCAGGGCAGTGTCGTTGACGAAATCGGCGTTCGATGGCACCGCGAGGACATCGACGCCGAGTCGTTCAGCGCTCGACACGCCGATGGCGAGCCAGTCGCGGTGATGGCTGAGGCTGCTCGGTGCATCGCTACGACCGTCCGGCATCGTCGCGATTCGTTCGTTCGCCCACTCGTGCGCGACAGCTCGGCCTCCGCGCACGAGTTCGACCCACAGATCGATCATTCCATCTGCGACCCGCGAACGAGGTCGAGCTCACGCACAATCGCCGCTGCGCTGACGCCTGCGTTCTCACGGGAGAGGAATGAGTCCGGTCCCGCGTGCGAAGCTTCCGTCGTCGCGACCGTGGTGCTTCGGGCGCGCCTGCTCCAGTATTCCGGCGCGCCCTCGGTCTCGGTCATGCCCTGGCCATCGATGGCCTGCACGAACAGCAGGTGACCGTCGAAGAAGGTCGGCTTGGCCTCGCGAATCCGGCGAATATTCGACCGCACGCTCAGTGCATTCGCGACCGAGCGTGGCATCGGTCGCCGCCGCATGCGGTACCACGCCCGTTGCGCGAGCATCCCCGTCAAGGTGACCGCCTTGCGGGTGTCATCACGACGACGAACGATGCCTGCGAGCTTGCTGCGAAGTGCTCGGTGGCCTTCGGCCTCGCCAGGTGTCGGCGTGTCGAGGAGAACGACCAGATCGACCTCATGCCCCGCACGAGCCATGTCGCACGCCATCTGGTGGGCGAGCATGCCGCCGGAGCACGAGCCGACGATCGCCACCGGGGCGTCGAAGCCCGCGTTCCGAAGCGCCTCGCAACATGTGGCCGATAGGTCGGCCATGGTCCTCGGCCTGAGCTCGGTGCCGTAATGCCCTGGTTCGCGGACGACGACGATATGGCACACGGCGTCGAGCCCCGCCGCCAGCCAGAGGTACTCGTCCGCGTCACCCCCGCCGGACGCGGCCAGCACCACGAGCGGACCGTCGACCGTCGTCATCTCGGTGACGAGCGGCGGGGCGGCGTGCTCGAGCGCGACTCGTACCGCTTCGTCGAACTTCGCGAACGTGAAGTGCTGATCGATGGTCCCGCTCGGGAGCACCACGCCGCAGCGCCGTTGCACGGCGCCGTAGAGCCGCACCGCGAGCAACGAGTCACCCCCCGCCTCGAAGAACCCCTGCTGGGGATCGACGTCGTGCACATCGAGGACCTGGCTCCAGATCGCGGTGAGCGTCTCCGTGAGGCGTTCGTGGCCGTTGCGGCGTCCGCGCGCTTCGCCATCGGCAGCGTCGCCGGTGACGGGAGCAGTGGTGAACGGATCAGGGAGCCGACCGCGGTCCAGCTTGCCGCTCTTCGTGAGCGGCAGCTCGTCGAGAACGACGACCTGGCTGGGTACGAGATAGGCGGGAAGAACGGCACGCAGTCGTGTGCGGATTGTGCCGGCATCGAGCAGCGACGAGTCGAGCACCACGTACGCGACGAGACGGGTGTGTCCCTCCGCAGTGCGCGGGAGCACGACGGCGGTCGCGACGCCATCAAGCGACTCGATCGCCGCGACTACCTCGAGCGGTTCGACTCGGTGTCCCCGGATCTTGAGCTGGTCGTCGACCCGGCGCAGGAAGACGACGTCGCCTGAATGGGCGCGTACGACGAGGTCGCCGGTCGCGTACAGGCGATGCGGGGGCCCGGCGAACGGATCGGGGACGAACTTGCGGGCGGTGAGTTCGGGATCGCCGAGGTAGCCGAGGGCCAGCCCGTCGCCCCCGATGAAAAGTTCGCCGGGCACACCGGGCGGCACCACCCGACCATGACGGTCGAGCACGTGGAGCGTGGAGTTGGCGATCGGCGTCCCGATCGGCAACCGCAACGCGCCCTCCGACACCTCATTGACTGGGTGCCAGCTGGCGAAGGTCGTCGATTCGGTCGGTCCGTACGCGTTCAGCAGCGACGCCGGTGGGGAGGCGGAGGTGAGCACGCTCCGGCAAGTCCGCGGATCGGCGGCCTCGCCGCCGATGGTCAGGATACGGAGTGGGCCAAACATCGCCGGCGCGATGCGCGCGTGCGCGTTGAACAAGGAGGTGGTGAGGAAGAGGAAGGAGATACCGCGCTCGGTGATCTGCGTTTCGAGCGCCTCTGTCTTCGTAACGACGTCCGCATCGAGAGTCACGAGACGCGCGCCGTGGACCAACGCTCCCCACACCTCCCACGTCGCGGCGTCGAATCCCGGGTCCGAAGCGAAGCCGACCCCGTCATCGCCACGGAAGTCGACGAACCAGGGGTCAGAGACCAACCGGATCACCGAACGATGCGACACGACGACGGCCTTCGGCTCACCGGTCGATCCCGACGTGAACATGACGTACAGCGGCGTCGCCGCGCGATCCTCCGGATCGGCGCCGACCAGCACCAGGCCGTCGGCCTCGCGTTCCGTGATCCCAACAGCCGTCCCCGGGTCCCTGCGCAGCAGCAGCCGCACCGAGAGGAGATCGAGGAGACGATCACGCCGAGATTCCGGTTCGGCCACCGCGATCGGCACGTACACAGCGCCCGCGAGCAGCACTCCCAGCATGGCGGCGACGCAATCAACGCCTCGAGGAAACATCACGGCCACGGCCTCACCGGCTCGGCACCCTGCGGCGCGGAGGGCATCGGCGACTGCCTGCGCCCGCTCGAGAAGCTCGGAGTACGTGACGCGCACGGCGCCGTCGTCGACCGCCACCGCATCCGGCGTGGCGGCCGCCGCCTCCACGACGAGCTCATCAACCGTCTCAGCGGCGGGGTACGGCGCGCGAACGTCGTTCAGCTCCTCGACCAGCCAATGCCATCGGTGAGCCGAGACCAGCGGCACCTGCGACGCCGGTCGCTCACCGTCGGCGGCGAGCTCCTCCACTATGTGTGCCAGCAGCTCGACGAACACGTCCGGAGCCACGTCACCGTCGAGGGCGGCATCCGCGACAGTCAGCTCGACCCCGTCAGCGGCTCCACGCGCGGTGACCGCGATCACATCCACCACCTCGGGTGCGGCGTCGTCTTCGTCCCCGCCTTCGATCCACCGCACGGTGGCGAGCGGCGGCGTCGCGTCGCCCGTACCCGCACCTAGCTCGAGGACCGCACCGATGGTCGTGGAGGTCGCCGTTTTCGCGTCCAGGGTCCACCGGCGAACCGGCGCTCGAGCACCGAGCACGTCGACGCGGACGTCGTCGCACCCCAACGCGTCGAGTACGACGCACAAGGCGACGGCGACAAGATCGACTCGAGCCGACGACTTGTCCGCCAGTGTCTCCCGAGCCAGCGCCGACCACCCTCTTCGGCTGTAACGCTCGTACGTCACCGCGGCCCCCGCCCGAGAACGGCAAACCAGCCTAGCTCGATCTTCCGGCCCACCTGTCGAGGTGAGAGCGGGCGCTACCAGACGAGTTCGAGGTTGTCGACGGAGCGGAGGCCCATGACGTAGTGGAGGTCGATCCCGGGCTTGACTTCGTACTCGGGGATGCGCTTGTGCCACTCGCGTAGCACCACGCGCAGCTCGCGCCGAGCGAGGTGTGAGCCGAGGCAGCGGTGTACGCCGCCGCCGAACGCGAGGTGACGGTTCACCTCTCGGTCGAAGCGCACGTCGAACGCGTCGGGGAACTCCTGCGCGTCGACGTTCGCCGCGCCGACGCTCACGCCCACCGAGTCACCTTTCTTCACGGGGCACCCGGCGACCTCGGTGTCCTCGGTGCAGAAGCGCGGGACACCCGGCACCGGCGACTCCCATCGGAGCAGTTCCTCGACGGCGGACGGGACGAGCGACGGGTCGTCGACGATCTGCTGGCGGTGCTCGGGATGCTGCGCCAGGTACGCGAACGAACACGTCAACGAGTCGGTGACGGTGTCGAGACCCGCGAGCAGGAACAGGAAGCAGATGTCGAGGATCTCGTCGCGCGTCAGCTCTTCGCCGTCGACCTTGGCGTCGAGGAACTGCGTGAGGATGTCGTCCTGCGGGTCCTTCTCCCGCTCGTCGAGGATCGCGTTGAAGAACGCATAGATGTCCTCGGCGTTCTGGCGCATCCGCTCCTGACGCTCTTCCATCGTGAGCTCGAGCCCGCCCGGACGGATGATGCCGTCCTTCATACGCAGCATCGCGTCGAGGTCGTCCCATGGCAGGCCCATCAAGCCGAGGAACACCGACGACGGGAACGGCACCGCGAACTCGTCCGTGAAGTGGCACTCGCCGCGGTCGACGAACTTGTCCATGAAGTAGTTGACGCGCCGCGTGATGTCGGGTTCCGCGGCGTCCATTCGCCGCGGCGCGAACAGCGGGTCGAGAAGCTTGCGGTACTTCGAGTGGTCGGGCGGGTCGACCGACAACGGGATGAGCGGTCGCGTGTTGCCGAGCGATATACCGCCGAACGCGGCGGACGAGAACACCTTCGGGTTCTGGAACACCTCATCGACGGCAGCGCGGCTCACCACCTGCACGTGACCCTCGCCGTGGCGGTGCACCGGCCCGCTCTCGAGGAGATCCTTGTAGTGGTACTGCGGTGCCGACGCGTGGGGCGCCATCGCGCGTAGGTCGGAGTCGTCCATCGTTGCGCGGTAACCGGTATCGCCCGGCTCCGGCCTGGTCGTGTTCTCTTCCATGCTTCCTCGTTTCCGGCCGAGGTGAAGTTTGGCAGATCCCAGGCGCCGAGTTCCTCGCAGCGATCAACGAACCCGGACTGCATCCATGAGCAACCGGCCCAGTATTGAAGTCCGAGCTGGGTCGTACGGTGCGATTTGCGTCGGCCGCGTCGTCGTTGCTCTTCGCCGGGCCTCGTACTCGGCGTGATCCTGACCGTGTCGGCCCTCGCGGTGCTGGCCGGGACCGTGGATCGATCCCACCAGTGGGTGCCTCCGCCCAGTCGCAAGAGATCGCAGCCCACGAGTCGTAGCTCTATGGGCGCTGGGCTTCGTCGACGCGTTGTATCACAGGCGCGATGAGAGAACGCTGGCGCGCGCTGCTCACGGGTGTGCCAATACTGGTGAACTCGAACGTGATCCCTGTACGCCCGACGGGGACGAGCACGTAGACCGCAAAGATCGCGCCGGACGCACCACTCTTGACGAAGCGGAACTTCGCTTCGTACGCGACGCTGCGCTCGCTGACCGGTGACGCGACCTTTTCGACACTGAGAACCCGCTGTAGGCCAGATGTCGGCTGCTGTCTCACGGTCTTGCGCAGGCCAGCCCGGTAGCACGAGAGAAGAGCACGGCTGCTCGACAACTTGAACGCGGTGGTTACGGCGGTGTCGTTGCTGAACACACCGACGATGTCACTGACCTCGATGACGGTTCCGTTCGAGAATCGGGCGGAGCTCTCACGCACGTCCGGTTGCGGAGATTTCTCGGCAAGGGCGGCGCACTTCGATGATGCCGAGCCTGCGACCGCACCTGGCGCGAGTGATCCCGAGGCGGGAGGATCCTCGGTCCAGCCGGCGGGAAAGTCCGACGCGGTGAAGAGCCCGGCCTGAACGATCGCATCCTCGGTGGCGTCGCTCGGCACGGCAGCCACTGCGTCGTAGTGCAGCGCACCCGACACCATTGCCGTCGCACCGACCGCAATCAGCACCCGCCGCCATGTGCGGGATCCCATGTACAAACCTTTCCGACGCCACGACCTTCGGAAGCGTCTCGTGTCATCGCCGATTCTCTCTTCCGGATGCCGGCGCCACCGTCATGGCTCGCTCGCGACGAGCCGGGGTACCCGGCTCGTCGACGCTCGCTCACGTGCCGTCGGTCGTGATCACCCCGATCTCGGTGCCGACCGGGTAGAGCGTCCCGACCTCGCCGGTCCACCGGACGGTGCCGGTGGCACCGGAAGGGATCTCGGTCTCGACCTTCTCGGTCTCCACGAGGAAGAGCGCCTGGCCGTCCTCGACACGGCCGCCGTCGGGCACGAGGTACTCGATCAGCGTCGCCTCGGTGATGCCGATCGACACGCGGGGGATCCGGACGACGAAGTCGCCCACTAATCGTTCTTCCCGAGCGTCAGGCGGGCGGCGGCCGCGATGAGCTCCGCGTTCGGGAACACTTCCGCCTCGAGGGCGGGCGCCGACGGGATCGGGGTGAAGCGGGCGCCGACCCGCTCGACCGGCGCGGCCAGCTGCCCGAAGAGCTCCTTGCCGATGATCGCCGCGATCTCGGCACCCGGGCCGGCGAACCGAGTGGCGAAGTGCGCCACGACCGCGCGCTTCGTGCGCGAGACGGACTCGAGGATCGCGGGCACGTCGAGGGGGACCAGTGTCCGGAGGTCCAGGACCTCGGCGCTCAGACCGTCGGCCTCGAGGTTCGCGGCCGCGCTCAGCGACTCGATCACACCGCGGCCGTAACTGACGATCGTGACGTCGTCGCCCGGCTTCTTCACCTCGGCCTTGCCGAGTGGGATCGCGAAGTCGGCGGCGATCGGCACCGGTCCGCGCTGCGCGTAGAGCGCGACGGTTTCGACGAACACGCAGGGATCCTCGTCGAAGATCGCGGTCGTGAGGAGGCCCTTGGCGTCGCGAGGCGTCGCGGGGACGATCACCTTCAGCCCCGGGATGTGCATGAACCATGCTTCGAGCGACTGCGAGTGCGTCGCGCCGGTGCCGCGACCACCGAACACCGCGGTGCGTACCGTGATGGGCGACGGCGTGCGACCGCCCGTCATGTACCGCAGCTTCGCGGCGTGGTTCACGATCTGATCCAACGCGATCCCGATGAAGTCCATGATCATGATCTCGGCGACGGGCAGGAGCCCGTCCATCGCCGCGCCGATGGCTGCCCCCACGATCGCCGCCTCGGAGATGGGCGTATCGAGCACCCGGTCCGCGCCGTGCTTCGTCGAGAGGCCTGCGGTGATGCCGGAGATGCCACCGGCGGGGTCGGCGATGTCCTCCCCGAGCACCAGCACGCGATCGTCCCGCTCGAGTGCCTGGTCGAGGGCCAGGTTGAGCGCCTGGCTCATGGTCATCTCGGTCTCTTCCACGACGAGTCCCTTTCTCAGGCGGGGCAGTTCTCGGCGTCGGCGAACACGTCGCGCGCGACCTCCTCGACCGGGGGTGGCGCGGCGTCGAGCACCGCCTGCACGGCCTCGTCGACCTGCGCCAGCGCAGCAGCATCGATTCGGTCCAACTCCTCGTTGCTGCACACACCGTCGGCCGCGAGTCGTGCCCGGAACGCGGGCACGGGGTCGTTGCCCTCGGCCTCCGCCAGCCGCTCCTTCGAGATGTACGTCATCCGGTCACCGAAGTAGTGGCCACGGAACCGGAACGTGACGCACTCCACCAGCGTGGGGCCGCCACCACTCCGTGCTCGCTCGACCGCCTCCGAGAGCGCGCGGTACAGCGCGATCGGGTCGTTGCCGTCGACGCGCACGCCCGGCATGCCGTAGCCGAGCGCGCGGTCGGCGACGCGGTCGATCTTCATCGTGTGCTCCACCGGTGTCATCTCCGCGTAGAGGTTGTTCTGGCACACGAGGACCACCGGGAGCTCCCAGAGGGCAGCCAGGTTCGCAGCCTCGTGGAACGAGCCGGTATTGGTGGCGCCGTCACCGAAGCTCACCGCGGTGACGCGGTCGACGCCCTTGCGCCGCGCCGCCAGCGCCAACCCGACCGCCACCGGTATCCCCGCGCCGACGATGCCGGTGGAGAGCATGACGCCCGACTCGGGGCGCGCGATGTGCATGGTCCCGCCCTTGCCGCGGCAGGCACCGACCTCGCGCCCCATCATCTCGCCGTAGATCTCGACGAGTGGCACACCCTTGCCCACGAGGTCGTGGAGCCCGCGGTAGGTGGTGACGAGTTGGTCGTCGGGACGCAAGCACACCCCGAGCGCAGCGGGGATCGCCTCCTGTCCGCGTGACGGCCAGTACACGCACATGAACTCGCCGGTACTGATGCCCTTGCTCAGGCGGTCGTCGGCCGCCTTCATCAAGGCCATGAGCTCGTACATCCGCCGTTGGACCTCCGCCGACGGCGGTGGCTGCGAATCGGTCATCGACATCCCGTTCCCCTCGCTGCTCGATCGCCCTTTGCTGGTGACGTCGTCACGCGTCGCCGACGCCCGGCGCGTCCGGGAGCCGGCCGTCGCCGGCGTGGCGAGCGGCGACGTAGCCGAACACCATCGTGTTCGCGACGCTCGCGCCCGCGCCCGGATAGGTCCGCCCCATGACGGTGGCCGTGATGTTCCCCGTGGCGTAGAGGCCCGGGATCGGACGGTCGCTCTCGTCGAGCACCCTCGCGTACTGGTCGGTGACCAGACCGCCGCACGTCCCCACGTCGCCGGGATAGACCTCGGTTGCGTAGAAGGGCGCCCGGTCGAGCGGCCCGATCGCGCGATTCGGCTTGTAGCCGGGGTCGCCGAGGCAGTCGTTGTACGCGGACTGCCCCCGCCCGAAGTCCGGATCGAGACCCTTGCGCGCGTACTCGTTGAACCGCCCGACCGTGCGCGCGAGCCCGTCGGGATCGACGCCGATCTGTCGGGCCAGGTCCTCGAGCGTGTCGGCCTTCCTGATGGCCCCGTTGTCGATGACTTCCTCCGGCAAACGGCGCTGCAGCGGGTTGGCCGTCGGCGCGTACCGACGGGCATAGCCGTCGTCGAACACGACCCAACACGGCACGGCCTTGTTGGCGTACATCGCCTTGCCGACCTCCACGTACGAGTTCGACTCGTTGCAGAACCGCTGACCGGTCGAGTCGACGAAGATCGCGCCGGGGCGCTGGCGCGCCTGCCCGATGGACGCGCCCGCGGCACCGAGCGCACGGCTGGTCTGCGGCAGCCACCACGCTTCGTCGAGCAGATCCGTCTTCGCACCGAGCCTCATCGCCGACTCGAGCACCTCGCCCGTGTCGCCCGCGTTCGCGATCGACCACTGCGCCTCGTTGGGCTGGTCGCCGCTGTACTTGCGTCGCATCTCGGCGTTGTGCCCGAAGCCGCCGGCGGCGAGGAGCACGCCCTTGCGACCCTCCACGTCCAGCGGCGCACCGTCTCGCAGCACGCGCACGCCGACGACGCGCCCGTCCTCGACCACGAGATCCTCCACCGGCGACTCCGTCCAGACCGGCGGCTCCCCCGAGAGCTGCATCAGCGCCTCGAGCAGTTGGCCGACCAGTGATGCACCGTTGGTGAGGAGGTTCTGGCGGCGCAGCTGCGCGAGCTTCGTGCGGAAGAACACGCGCGTGGCGACGGCGAAGGTTGCGGGCGAGCGGTTGAAGTACTGGATCGAGCGCAGCTCGTTGGTCTTCACGACGAACCCGGTGCCCTTCGCGAGACTCGGTGCCAGCTTCTCCTGCCACGCCCCGAGCTCCGCGGCGTCGAACGGGACGCCCTCGATCGACCGCCCGGCCGCGCTGCCACCCGGACGGCCGGAGTAGTAGTCGCTGTAGCCCGGACACCGGACCAGCCGAAGGCCCTTCCGCTGGAGGAACGTGACCATCTCGGAGCCGGCGCGCAGGAACATCTCCCGTCGCTCCGGTGACGAGGCCGGACCGACGTCACCGACGACGGCGTCGAGGTAGGCCAGCCCGTCCTCGTGCGAGTCCGCGACACCTTCGGCGCGCATCAACGGGTTGTTCGGGAGCCAGAGGATCCCCCCCGAGAGGCCGGTCGACCCGCCCACGATCGGCTGCTTCTCGAGGACGAGCGGCTCGAGGCCCTCGTCGATCGCGGCGATGGCCGCGACGAGCCCGCCGCCGCCACTGCCGACGATGACGAGGTCGACGGACTTGTCCCATGTCGTCATGTGCGTCCCCCTGTCGTCCACGGACCCGCAGCACCACCCACCGTGCCACCGTCCGAACAATCTGCGCCAACGGCGCCACACCGTCCCTCCGCGGGGGCAGACCTCGTCACGGGGGACCGGACCTCGGGTGGGCGGTGTGCGGCTCGAGCAAGCCGTGGGATACTCCGTCGCCACGCACGGGGAGAGAGTGGATGGAGCTGCTCGGGCGCGCCCTCGTCGGCGAGACGTCCTGCCACGGTGAGATCGAGGACGGCCGGTTCCACGTCGTCGTCGGCGACCTCTTCGGGGGCCATCAGCGGAACGGGCAGTCGTTCCCCCTGGACGACGTGACCCTTGGTACCCCGCTCGACGGCGTGCGGTTCTTCAACGTCATGGCGGGCTTCGTCGAGCCGGGGACGACCCGGGCACCGGAGCGCGTGCCGATGTGGCTCCCGAAGGCCACGGCGTTCCCGACCGGTGACCACGGTGACATCCAGATGCCGAGGGTGCTCACCAAGCCGATGCAGATGGAGTCGGAGTTGGCGGTCGTGGTGGGCCACCCGCTGCGCAAGGCGTCCGTCGCCGAGGCGCGCGATGCCATCTTCGGCTGGACGGTCTTCAACGACGTGACCGCGCCCGAGTTCGGTTTCGGTCAGGTCACCCCGCTGTGGGCGACGGCCAAGTCGATCGACGGCTTCACCGCGTGGGGGCCCTGGATCCGCCGCGATCTGTCCGAGGAACGCGTGATGAGCGGGCTCGCGATCGACGGCTTCGTGAACGGCGAGCAGGGCCAGGCGGGCAACACGAGATGGTTCGCCTTCACGCCGAGCGAGATGCTCAGCCACATCAGCCAGCTCATCGCCATGGTGCCCGGTGACGTCGTGGCGCTCGGCACGCCGTACCCGGCTCCCGACATCACCGCGGGCGACCACGTCGTGTGCAAGGTCGAGGAGGTCGGCACGCTCGAGAACTACATCGTTGCCGACGACGATGAGCCGCCGGCGCGGTGGCCCCGCGCGCGGGCCACGGACCACGGTCGTTTGTCGTCGCGCTGATCGCTCATGTCACTCGGTGAACGCGACGGGCAGGGCCGAACCCCCGCGCAGGCATCGACATCGACATCGCTCAACTCCTGATCGTGTCGGCATCCTGCTCGAGCACGCGGACCGGATTCGGGCCGCGTGAGTCCGGCCGACCCGGCACGGTCGTCCGAGTCCCCGCGTGTCGTGGAGCGCACGGAGACTCCGTTGGTGGACGGCCGGCGTCGAACCGAACGAGACTCGACGTCGAGCAGGGGAGGAACCGTGGCCGCGACGGGCGTCAACTGGCCCGAGGAGATCCCGATCACGCCGGCCGACGACCAGTGGCACGACCACTCGCAGCACTGGTGGGAGACCGAGACCACCTGGTGGTCCTTCAACGTGCCCGAGCGCAGGATGGGCGGGTGGCTCTACACGCAGGTGCTCGCCGTCCAGGGCACGTGCAACGGCGGCGCGTGGGTGTGGGACGACTCCGAGGCAGGCGCGCGCTACGAGGTGCGTCACGAGGGCCTGCCGTTCCCCGACCGCGGCGACCTGCGCCACGTGACGTTCCCGAACGGCAACACCGTCGAGATGCTCGAACCGCTGATGAAGTACCGCACCACGTACTCCGACCCCGGCCGTTTCGAGGCCGACCTGGTGCACGAGGGGCTCATCCCGCCGCACCCGCACCCGGTCGGGGCGTGGCCGTTCTGGGCGACGCGCCACTTCGACCAGCCCATGCGCGTCACCGGCACGATCGTGCTGTTCGGCGAGGAGATCCCGGTCGACTGCTACTCGGTGCGCGACCGCTCGTGGGGACCGCGGCCGGCGGGGCCCACTCCACCCGACAGGAAGCTGCCACCCGGCGCGCTGCCGGGACGCGACGACCGGCCGGTGCGCGCCAACCAGCCGCACTCGGTCGGTTACGTGTTCGGGACGCAGGACCCCGGCGAGGCGTTTCTCGCGTTCACCGATCCGTGGCTGCACGACGACGGCACCGTCACCGACGACCTCGACGCGGGGTACCTCGTGCGCGGCGGCGAGTACGCGCCGCTCGTCGCGGGGTTCCGCACGATCGAGTTGGCGCCGGACACCGAGTTCATCCGCGCCATCCACCTCGAGGGCACCGACGCGCTCGGCCGTGAACTGATGGCCGACGGCACGCTGGTCGCGCACCACGGGGCGCGCGGCCCGAGCGGCACCGCGCTCTTCCGGTGGGAGTGGACGGGCGGCTGCCGCGGCTGGGGCGAGGACCAGACGTACGCGCCACCGGGCTGGCTCGAAGCGCTCGATCGCGGGCCGCGATGAGCCCTCGACGGCTGGTGCCCGGCGGGGGCGTCTCCGCTAGCGTGCATTGACACTCGGTCCAAACACGTTCCGGGGGGCACCGTGACCACAACTGCACCGACCACCGCACCGCCCAGTGTCGACGAGTTCCGGCAGCGAGCGCGCGCGTGGCTGGCCGAGAACGCCGCGCGCCTCGCCGAGGGCACCGGCGACCCCAATCGCATGAACGTGCGCACCACCCGGACCGCGGTGTACGACGCCGGGTTCGGCGGCATCGCGTGGCCGGTCGAGTACGGCGGGTCGGGGCTCTCGCCGGCCCACCAGGAGGCGTTCACCGAGGAGGCTGCCCGATACCCCGACCTGATGATCGGCGACCTCGTCACCGCGGGGATCTGCGCGCCGACGCTCCTCGACTTCGGCAGCGAGGGGCAGAAGCGCCGGTTCATCCCGCACATGCTGCGCGGCGACGAGGTGTGGACGCAGTTGCTGTCCGAGCCGGGAGCGGGCTCCGACCTGGCCGGTCTGCAGACGCGGGCCGTGCGCGACGGTGACGAGTGGGTCGTGAACGGCCAGAAGGTCTGGACGTCGGGCGCGCAGTGGAGCGAGTTCGCCGTCCTGATCGCCCGGACGAACTCCGATGTGCCGAAGCACCAGGGTCTGTCGATGTTCATCGTCGACCTGCACGCACCGGGCGTGACCATCCGCCCGTTGAAGCAGATCACCGGCAACGAGGAGTTCAACGAGGTCTTCCTCGACGACGTGCGGCTGCCCGCCGACTTCCTCGTCGGCGCCGAGAACGACGGCTGGCGTGCGCTCCTGCGGATGCTCATGCACGAGCGCATGGCCATCGGCGCGGGCACCAGCGGCTCCCGCATGGGGCGCGACATGTTCACGACCCTGCGCGACCTGGCGAGAGAACGGGGCGTCGACCAGCAGCCGAGTGTTCGCGCCGCTCTCCTCGACGTGTACGTGAAGGAGCAACTCCTCAAGTGGCTGGGCCAGCGGATGCGCGACGGCGCCGCGAGCGGCAAGGAGCCGGGGCCCGAGGGGTCGCTCGCCAAGTTGTTGAACGCGATCGTCAGCAAGGCGTCGTCGAACGCCGGGATGTTGATCGGTGGCGCCGGTGCGCAGGCGTGGGACACGTCGGATCGGGGCGCCGACGGCCTGGCCGCGGCCTTCTTGCAGGCGCCGATGACCGCGATCGCCGGCGGCACGAGCGAGATCCAGCGCAACACCATCGGTGAGCGTGTCCTCGGGCTCCCGAAGGAACCACAGGTCGACCGCGACGTCCCGTTCCGGGACGTCCTCCAGAATCCCCAACGCGCAGCGCAGAAAGGCTGAACGATGCCCGCCGACTACAAGTACGTCACCTACGAGACCCTCGACGACGGTCTCATCGCCCGCATCATGCTCAACCGGCCGGAGAGCCGGAACGCGCAGAACCGTGGGCTGCTCGTGGAGTTGAACGACGCGTTCCTCGCGGCGGAGGCCGACGACCAGGTGCGGGTCGTGATCCTCGGCGGGACGGGTCCGATCTTCTCGTCGGGCCACGACCTCGGCTCCAAGGAGGCGATCGCCGAGCGTACCGACGGCACCCGGCACCCCAGCACGCAGATCAACGGCGGTACCCGAAAGGGCGCCGAGTCGCTCATGCTGCAGGAGTGGCACTACTTCTTCGAGAACACCAAGCGGTGGCGGAACCTGCGCAAGATCACCGTCGCGCAGGTACAGGGCACCGTCTACGCGGCCGGGCTCATGCTCATGTGGGCGTGCGACCTGATCGTTGCCGCCGACAATGCGCGGTTCGCCGACGTCGTCGGCACCCGGCTCGGCATGTGTGGCGTGGAGTACTTCGCGCACCCCTGGGAGTTCGGTCCGCGCAAGACCAAGGAGCTGATGCTCACCGGCGACGCGATCGACGTGGAGGAGGCCCACCAGCTCGGCATGGTGAGCAAGATCTTCCCGGTCGACGAGCTGACCGACCGCACGCTCGAGTTCGCGCGGCGGATCGCAGCCCTGCCCACGATGACCGCGCTGCTCATCAAGGAGTCGGTGAACCAGACCGTCGACAACATGGGCTTCCAGAACGCGCTCGCCGCGTGCTTCACGATGCACGAGCTGAACCACGCCCACTGGGCCTGGGTGCACGGTGGCGGCATGCCCGCCGGGCTTCCCGACGACGGCATCGCGAGCTGGCGGGACGCGCCGCCGGTGGTGCTGGCCACGAGTGACGAGGTGCGCTCCGCCGGGTAGCGGGTCAGAGCAACGACCACACTGCCGAGCCGAGCGCCACTTCCAACGCGACGCCGGCGGTACCGACGAGCACACCGCCGGCCACGATGAGAGCGTCCGAGAACACGAGGCCAAGGCACACGACCACGACGCCGAGCGCCGGCAAGGTGTCGAGGCCAGTGAACGGCGGGGCGACGAACGCGCCCACCACGAAGAGCAGCAGCACGACGCCGAGGAGTGCCTCCGCCAGGCGACTCGCGAGCAGGCGTGCGAGGCGCGGGCGCGCGAAGCGCTCGAACCGGCGGACCCGCCGGATCATCGCGGGGACGAACTTGCCGGTGAATGTCGACCCGAGATGATGATCGCGGATGCGGCGCGGGAGCCACAGCTCGCGTCGCCCCACGATCATCTGCACGACGACGAGCACCGCGAAGAGCTCCAGGACGTGGGTGACGCCACCCGTGGGCACGGGCAGGGCGGCGGGAAAGAGCAGGAGCATCAGCACGAGCGCGAACGTCCGCTCGTCGAGTGCGTGGTTGAGATCCCCGACCGTCAGCCGATCACGGGTGTCCAGCCAGGCTTCGAGTCGGTCGCTGAAGGACGGGTTCGGCGCGGACATGTCGGTCACGCGCGCCAGTCGATCCACCGCCCGTGGGGATGGACCCACCCGAGGAGCGTGGTCGCGATGCGCGCGTGGTCGAAGACCATGGCGGCAAGCACGCTCGGCGTGGTGACGTCGTGCCGCGGCGGGTCGTCGGCGTCCAACGCGTCGACCACACCGGGGCCCTCGGCGCTGATCCACGCCAGTGGGCGGCGCCCGGCGGCCCGTGTGAGCTCTGCGACGAACGCCACGCGCTGGTCGGCAGGCAGATAAGCGAACATCCAGGTCGTGACGACGCACGGTGTCACGCCGTCGGGAATCGCGTCGAGGAGCGGACCGATGTCTCGGACGGCGTCGCCCCGGACGACGCGAGGCGAGACCTTCCGCGCCAGCGCGATGGCCGACTCGGTGCGCTCGAGCCGTCCGGTGTCGGGCCACACGCACGCCAACAACCACCGCGCCGAGTCCTCGTCGTGGAGGTCGACCGGCGCGCGGTCGAGGCCGATCCGGGTCGCGAGCCGCGGCGCCGCGATCGGCGGTTGCCCACCGAGTACGCGGCACTCGATGCGTACCGGCGAGTCGGGCGGTCCGGTCGCTCCCGCGTTGCCGTAGTCGATGCGGTAG
Source organism: Acidimicrobiia bacterium (assembly GCA_035623515.1). Taxonomy (GTDB): domain Bacteria; phylum Actinomycetota; class Acidimicrobiia; order IMCC26256; family DASPTH01; genus DASPTH01. The sequence goes on along the minus strand of DASPTH010000364.1, from coordinate 7,981 downwards.
CGATCGCAGAGGAGGTTGAGCCCTGCACTGGCGCCCACGTCGATCAAGGCGAGTGAGGCGCCGAGTCGTGCCGCCACCCACGCGAGCGAGGGGACGATGGCCGACGATCGGCCGCACTCGTTGGTCTGGGTGTACCGGCTGGCGAGCAGCGCCAGCACCGCGTCGCGGTGCGAGAGGCACAAGTCACGGAACCGCGGCACCGGGTCGGCCGTCGACCGGCCTGCGTACACCTCCGCGAGCGGGTGCTCCACACCCGACAGCAAGAGGAAGTGCGCAGCCGCCAGCAAGAGGTTCGGCTGGCGCGCCGCCGGGGGTCCGAGCGCCGTGAGCGCGAGCAGGTCGGGATCGCGCGCGACTCCGCGGCAGATGCGCTCGTACAGCGGCGAGTAGCCGCGGCACTCGTGTTCGGCGAACTGCTCCCAGACGCGCGCGAGGGCGTCGTCGCGCTCGGCGGTCATGCGCGCGCGTCTGGCTAACGGCTGAGGTCGGTGATCACGGCGCGGCCGAGATAGCGGTTCGCTTCGAGGTCCTCGAACACGGCGTCGAGCTCGGTCAGCGTCCCCGTCCGCGAGACGTGGCTCTTGACCCGCCCGGCGGCAGCGAGGTCGATCAGCTCGCGCATGTCCTGCACGGTGCCGACGGCGGAGTAGATGATCGTCGCATCCTTCGAGAAGAGCTCGAAGGGGCTGAACTCGAGGTTGCCCTCGCTCGTGGGCGGGAGCCCGACCGCCACGAACAGGCCGCACGGCCCGAGCAGGTCGAAACCGAGCCGGAAGCCGGCCATGCGCGCCGAGAACACGAGGCTGGCGTCCACGCCGCCGAGCTCCCGGCGCACGACGTCGACGGCGACGTCCGCGCCGAGCGCCATGGAGGCGCCGAGCGACTTGACGAAGTCGATGCGCTCCGCGCCGACGTCGACGCCGACCACCTCGTAGCCGAACGCGGTCGCGATCTGGACGGCGTAGTGCCCGAGCCCACCGGCGGCGCCGATCACCGCCACCGGTCGCCCGGGGAGCACGTGGTGGGCGAGGAGCTTCTTCACCGCGCCGTACGCGGTGAGCCCGCCGCACGCGAGGGGCGCTTCCTGGTCGCCGAGGCTGTCGGGGATCTTCACGAGCGACTGCGCCCACACGCAGAAGTACTCGGCGAACGTCCCGATGATCGCCTTGGTCTGGGTGCAGTGCCGGGGCTGGCCCGACAGGCAGTACCTGCACGCTCCACACCAGTACCCGCCGCCCGCGCCGCCGAGCCCGAGGATCACGCGATCACCCACGGCGGCGAACCGGTCGGCGCCCGGCCCGAGTGCCTCGACGATCCCGATGGCCTCGTGTCCGATCGCCTCGGGGCTGATGCCGTGCCAGTCGCCGCGTGCGAGGTGCAGGTCGGAGTGGCAGACGCCCGACGCGCTGATGCGGATCAGCGCCTCCTCCTCTCCCGGGACCGGGACCGGGAGGTCGCGGATGTGCACGGCGCCGTTCTCGACTCTCGCTGCTCTCATGCTCGCCAATCTCCGTCTGTCGCTCGTGTCGACGGCGATGATGCCACCTCCGCGAGCCGGCGTTCGAGGTAGCGGCGCTCCGTGTCGGTGCCGGCCAACGCGAGCGCGCTCCGGTACGCGGCGGCAGACTCGACGCGGCGGCCCAACCGACGCAGCAGGTCGGCGCGCGTCGCGGGGAGCAGGGCGTAGCCCGGGAGCGCCCCGGAGGCGTCGAGCGCGTCCACGAGCGCCAGCCCGGCCTCGGGACCGTCGGCCATGGCCACGGCAACGGCCCGGTTCAGCTCGACCACGGGTGACGGGGCGAGGCGCGCCAGCCGGGCGTAGAGCGCGGCGATCTCCGTCCAATCGGTGTCGGCGGGATCCGGCGCGGTTGCGTGGCACGCCGCGATCGCCGCCTGCACCTGGTACGGCCCGGGCTCGCAGCGCTTCAGCGCGGCGTCGAGGATCTCGACACCCTCGGCGATGGCGCCGTGGTCCCAGCGCGACCGGTCCTGCGCCTCGAGCGGGACCAGGTCGCCGTCGCCGTCGACGCGCGCGGTGCGCCGCGAGTCCTGGAGCAACATGAGCGCAAGCAGGCCGAGCACCTCGGGTTCGTCGGGCATCAGCACCGAGAGCGTGCGCGCCAGGCGGATGGCTTCGGCGCACAAGCCGTTGCGGAGCAGATCGGCTCCCGCGGTGGCGCTGTAGCCCTCGTTGAACAGCAGGTAGAGGACGGCCAGCACCGCGTTCGTGCGCTCCGGCAGCACGTGCGCGGGAGGGACGCGGTAGGGGATACCGGCGTTGCGGATCTTCCGCTTGGCGCGCACGAGGCGCTGCGCCATCGTGGGCTCCGGGACGAGGAACGCGCGCGCGATCTCGGCCGTGGTCAGACCCGCGAGCGTTCGGAGTGTGAGCGCGACCTGCGCGTCGACGACCAGCGCAGGGTGGCAGCACGTGAACATGAGCCGCAACCGGTCGTCGGTGATCGAACCGTCGTCGTCACGCGCGGGCCCGTCGGCGGATGTGAGCACCGCCACCTCCTGCAGCTTGGCCGCGCCGACCGCGTCACGGCGCAACCGGTCGATCGCGCGATTCCGGGCGGTCGTGGTGAGCCACGCGCCAGGATTGCGCGGGACGCCGTCGCGACCCCAGCGTTCGAGCGCGGTCGCGAAGGCGTCCTGCGCGCACTCCTCGGCGACGTCCCAGTCACCGGTCACGCGGATCAATGTCGCGACGACGCGTCCCCACTCCTCGCGGAACGCGTCGGCGACCGCGACCTCGACCGCCGGTGCTACATCTCCCAGATCGGCCTCACCTCGATCGATCCGTGGCGCGCGCCGGGAATCTTCGCGGCGACCTCGATGGCCTCGTCGAGGTCCTCGCAGTCGACGAGGTAGAACCCACCGATCTGTTCCTTCGTCTCGGCGAAGGGGCCGTCGGTCGTGACGAGCTCGCCGTCGCGGACGCGCACGGTCGTGGCGTCGGTCGTGGGCCGCAGGCGCTCGCCGCCCTGGAGCACACCCCGGCGACCCATCTCCTCGCCGAACACCACGTACTCGGCCGTCGACGCCTGGGCTTCCTCGGGGCTCGCCGCCTCCATCGCGGTCTCGTCGGTGCAGATGAGCAGTGCGTATCGCATGGTTCCTCCTCCTCGGGTCCGATCACTACTCCGACGAACGGCCACGCGCCAGATCGACCGTCGACGGGAAATCGTCGGTAGCGTGGCGCCGCCGTGAAGACCGACCTCCTCCTCGATCCCTTCGGCGCCCGCTGGCCGCACCTGCACGACGCTGCGAGGGCCGCCGAGGCGGCCGGCTTCGACGGCGTGTGGACCTACGACCACCTGGCCGGATCCGTGCACGGCGCGTCGCGGGTGCTCGAGTGCTGGACCACGCTCACCGCGATCGCGGCGTCGGTACCACGCGTCGCGATCGGCTCGATGGTGCTGAACGTGGCCAACCGGGACCCGGGCACGCTCGCGGTGATGGCGGCGACCCTGCAGGAGGTCAGCGGCGGGCGACTCCTGCTCGGCATCGGTGCCGGCGGGGGGCGCGGCACGCCGTACGCCGCGGAGCAGGAGGCGCTCGGGCGCACCGTCGGTGGCGATCGGGCGCGGCGGCGGGCCGTCGAGCACACCGCGACGACGCTGCGGGAGGTGTGGAGCGGCGAGCGGGGCGTCGCCTCGGGCTTCCTGCGTCCCGAGCCCGCGCCCCCGATCGTCGTCGGCGCCTTCGGGCCGGTGATGACCGAACTGGCCGGCCGGGTCGGTGACGGTGTCAACCTGTCGGGTGGCCACCCGCGCCTCGGCGCCCTGCTCGACGTCGCCCGGACCGCGCACCGCGACGCGGGCCGGGAGCCCAACCAGTTCCTCGTCACCGCGTCGGCGGCGCTCGGCAACGACTGGCTGCGGGTGGGCAGTCCCCAGCGCGAGCGCCTCGAGACCCTCGGCGTCGACCGCGTCGTCCTGTTCGCGCGGCCGCAAGACCTCGACGCGATCGAGCGCGCCGGCGACGTGCTGCACGGTGGGTGAAAGCGGTCAGACCGGTTCGGTGCCGGTGAACGCGAGCTCGTCGGGCCGCGACACGAAGCGGAGCCGGTGCAACGTGATCGTGCCCGTGGCGATCGACGCCGACACCGGGTAGTAGGGGTCGACCGCCGGGTGCACGCCGAGCGCGGCGGCGTCGAAGGCGTCGAGGTGCGGCCGCACCCGTTCGGCGCGGGTGACGGCGACGTCGTACTCGATCTGCACCAGCCGCAGCCCGCGCGGAGTGTGCGCGAGCGCCACGGACCCCGAGTACTGCGGGTCGTCGGGGTCGAGTGGCTCCGGGTCGACCCCGCGCAACGACAGGGCCGTGTGCCCGTCGGTGCCGGCCACGGCTTCGACCGCGTCGTAGTGCCGCCGGAGCTCGACCGCGCCGAGGCGCGCGGGGAAACCCCACCGAGTGCGCAATCCCTCGACGGCGCGCTCGTTGTCGCACACGCAACCCTGGATGTGGCCGCGCGGCCGCAGCCCGCTCCGGGAGCCGACGCGTGCTTGCGCGAGCGCGAACTCGCCCCACGGGCTGTCCGGGCACCGCCACACCTGCGCGACGAACGTGGGAACCGCGGTGGGGTGCAAGCCCGGCGGCAGCGACCGCTCGCGCCCGCCGATGTGGGTCTCGAACATGGCCTGGAACACGTCGGCCTCGGGTAGTTCGACCGCCTCGGTGTCGAAGCTCGTCATGGTCGCGGCGTGCGCCAGGAAGTCGTCGGCGGACGCGGTGCCGGTGAGCATCACGCACGCTCGGCGAAGCGCGGCATGACTTCCTTGGCGAAGAGCCGGAGGCTGTCGAGCACCTGTGGTTGCGGCACCATCTCGACCGCGTTCAGCAGGAAATTGATGCCGGTGACGCCGAGCGACTCCCAGCGCGCGATCGCGGCGCCGATGATCTCGGGGTCGCCCACGCAGATGCCCTCGGGAATCCCGTACGCGTCGCCCGGCCCGCCCGACGACGGCCCGCGATTGGCGCCCGGAGCGAGGTTCCCGAGCGACTGGTACGCGCGCGTCGGGTACGCCTCACGCGTCCAGAGCAGATGCGAGTTGTGCAGGCCGAAGCCGCCGACCATCCCCATGCCCACCTTCGCCGCCGTCGACGCGTCCTCGTGACAGAACAGGAAGTTGAGGGTGGTCACCTCACGCGTGACGGTGCCGCCCACCGGGTCGCACTGCTCGATGCGCCGGAAGTACTCGGCGGTGCGGCGCTCCTGCTCCGCGTAGCTCGCCGCGGCGACGCCGAGGCAGCCGAGCCCGCGGTCGGCGGCGTCGCACTCGGTGCCGGGACTGGTGACGGTGACCCACAGCGGGGGATGGGGCTTCTGCACGGGCTTCGGGAGCACGTTGCGCTCGGGCATGGAGAAGCACGTGCCCTCCCACGACACGTGCTCGTCGCTCCACATCTTCGGCAACACGCGCACGAACTCGTCCCACGTCTTCTTCGTGTCGTCGGGATCAGCCTGGAAGCCGCCGAGCTCCGTCCACGTCGAGCTGCGCGCCGTCCCGAACTCCAAGCGGCCGTTCGAGATGATGTCGAGCGTCGCCGCGCGCTCGGCGACGCGGATGGGGTGGTTCATCTGCGGGACGCACACCACCGCTCCGTGCCCCACCCGGATGCGCTCGGTCTGTGCCGCGACGGCCGCGAGCACGACCTCGGGCGACGAGCAGTGCGAGTACTCCTCGAGGAAGTGGTGCTCCACTGCCCACACCCAGTCGAACCCGAGCTCGTCGGCGAGCCGGGCCTGCTCGAGTGCATGGTGGAACACCCTCGGCTCGGCGTCTCCGGCGAACGGGCGCGGCGTCGACATCTCGAAGAAGATCCCGAACTTCACTTGCCAATCCTAAACACGAAGCATCCACCGGTACCGAGGCGGTGCTCCGTAGCCTCGAGCGTGTGGCGTGGCGGCTGCGGGTGGTGTTGCTGGCCCTCGCTGCGGGGTGCGTCGACGCGGTGGGGTTCCTCAACCTGTTCCACATCTTCACCGCGCACCTCAGCGGCGACACGACGAAGCTCGCCGTCGACCTCGGCTCCGGGCACTTCGGTGTCGACGCGCTCGCCTTCGTGCTCGTGCTCGTCACGTACGTCGGCGGCGTTGTGCTCGGTGTGGTCGTGGTCGCGGCCGACGAGCGCCGCAGTCGCGCGCTGCTCGTCGCCGAGATCCTGTGCCTCCTGGCCTTGATGACGCTCGGCAGCGCGCTGCGCGACGGTGGCGGCCTGCACCACGGTGGGTTCTTCTTCTACTTCCTCGTGGTGCTCTCGGCGCTGGCGATGGGTCTGCAGACGGCGTACCTGCGCCGTACCGCGGGGACGAGTGTGCACACCACGTTCATCACCGGCATGCTCACCGCGCTGGCCGAGGACGCAGTGGCGTGGGGCCGGAACCACGCCGACGCCGAGGCGCGGCACCGCGTCGGGGTCCACGGCAGCATCTGGCTCGGGTACCTGGCTGGCGGCATCGTGGGCGCGCTGCTCACGATCGAGTTGGATTTCGCGTTCTGGGCGCTCGCCTTCCCACTGGTGCTGCTGGCGGTCGTGCTCGTCGAGGACCGGTTCGTGACGCCGTCGTCGTACCCGTCACGATGAACCCGTGATGGACATCTTCGGTGACCTCACCGCCGAGCAGGATCGGCTGGAGGCGATCCTCGATGCGCTCGACGACGACGCCTGGACCACGGAGTCGGGTGCGCCGGGTTGGACGATCGCCGACGTGGTCCTGCACCTCGCCCAGTCGGAAGAGGCAGTGGTCGCCACCGTGTCGCGACGCGGGAGTGGTCCTTCCTCGTTCGCGGCTCCGGGCCGCCTCGACGACGTGATGGACGCGCGCGTGCGAGCCGAGCGTGCCGAGCCCGCCGTCGTGTTCGCGCGGTGGCGCGCGGCGCGCCGCGCCGCCGTCGACGCCCTCCGCGGAGCCGACCCGAAGCTTCCGGTGCAATGGGCCGCGGCACCTCTGAAGCCGCCGACGCTGGCCACGACGCGCCTCGCCGAGCACTGGGCGCACGGGCTCGACGTCACCGAGCCGCTCGGCGTGCCGTTCCCCGACACCGACCGGTTGCGACACGTCGCCTGGCTCGGGCACGGCTCGCTGCCGTATGCCTTCCGGCTCGCGGGGCAGGAGCCCCACGAGGTCCACTGCGAGCTGGTGGCGCCCGACGGCTCGACGTGGGCGTACGGCCCGCCCGACGCCGACTCCACGATCTCGGGCCCGGCCGGCGCGTTCTGCCGCGTGGGCGCGCAACGCCTCGTGCCCGAAGACTCGGGTCTCGTCACGACCGGGCCGCACGGTCGCGCCGCGCTCGGCGTGCTGCGGAATTACGCCGGCTGAGCTCAGCTCCCGCGGGCGCGGCGGGCGCGGGCGCGGCGCTTGCCCTCGTGCATCGCCTGCACCCGCGCCGCCGGAATGGCGCGTCCCTCGGCGACGAGCTCGTCGGGGACGTGCTGGCGGCGAGCCATCTGCGCGGCCCACCGATCCCGGCCGTCGAGGCGCGCCAGCGCGGAGCGCACCGTGAAGTCGGTCGGGGTGACGTCGTCGAGCTCGTCCCAGCCGACGGGGAACGAGACCGGCACGCCCGGCCGCACGCGCGGGCTGTACGCGGCGACCACGGTGGCTCCCGCGACGCGGGTCGAGTCGACGAACACCTTCCCTCCTCGGTCCTCCTTCATGAACGCGGTGGTCGCGATCCCGGGATCGAGGTGTGCGGCGCGCGCGGCGATGGCACGGGTCGCGGCGGCCGACTCCTCGGCGGTGGTGGCGTCGTCGATCCTGACGAACACGTGCACGCCCTTCGCCCCGCTCGTCTTGACCGCACCCTCGAGGCCGACGTCGGTCAGTGCCCGGCGCACCAGACGAGCCGCACGGACCGCCATCGGGAAGGCGTCGGCGTCGGGCGGGTCGAGGTCGAGCACGAGGTGCGTGGGGCGGTCGGGACGGTCGACCCGTGCCAGCGTGGGGTGGTACTCGACCGCGCGCTGG
>DASPTH010000354.1:0-3623 GCA_035623515.1 Acidimicrobiia bacterium | reverse complement strand
ACGCGACCTGCACCTCGCACCGGGTCGCGATCCCCGCGGCCACGACGTTCTTGGCGACGTTGCGCGCCGCGTACGCCGCCGAACGGTCGACCTTCGTGGGGTCCTTGCCGCTGAACGCGCCGCCGCCGTGGCGGGCCATGCCACCGTAGGTGTCGACGATGATCTTCCGGCCGGTGAGCCCGCAGTCGGCGTGCGGACCGCCGAGCTCGAAGGCGCCGGTGGGGTTCACGAGCACCTCGAAGTCGTCGTCGGCGAACTGCTCCGGCAGGGTCGGCCTGATCACGTGCTCGAGCAGATCGGCCTTCATGGCGCCGTCGATGTCGACGCCGGGCGCGTGCTGGCTCGAGATCAGCACGGTCGAGAGCGCCTTCGGGGCACCGTCCTCGTAGACCACACTGACCTGGGTCTTGCCGTCGGGCCGGAGGTAGTCGAGGGTGCCGTCCTTGCGCACCTCCGTGAGGCGCCGGGCGAGGCGGTGGGCGAGCCAGATCGGGATCGGCATGAGGTCGGGCGTGTCCTCGCACGCGTACCCGAACATCATCCCCTGATCGCCGGCACCGACCTCGTCGAAGCGGTCGCCGACACCGTCGCGCACCTCCCGCGCCTTGTCGACGCCCTGGGCGATGTCGGGTGACTGCTCGTCGATCGACGTGACGACCGCGCACGTCTTGGCGTCGAAGCCGAACGAAGCGTCGTTGTAACCGATACCGAGCACGGTGTCGCGCACGACGCGCTGGAAGTCGACGTAGGCGTGCGTGGAGATCTCACCGGCGACGACGACGAGGCCGGTGGTGCACAGCGACTCGCACGCGACACGGCTCTGCGGGTCCTGCTCGAAGATCGCGTCGAGCACCGAGTCGCTGATCTGGTCGCACATCTTGTCGGGGTGGCCCTCGGTGACCGACTCCGACGTGAACGTGAAGGTGTTCCCCATACTCTCGACTCACTCCGGCTCTCTGCTCACCCGGGCTGCCGCCCGCGCAAGAGGTCTTGCACCCTATCGAGGATCACCCCGGCGAGGTCGGTCTTCGATTGCAGGGGTAGCGGCGTGACGCGGCCGTCGGCATCGAGGATGACCGCGCGATTGGTGTCGACCTCGAACCCGGCGTCGGGTTCGGCCACGTTGTTGGCGACGATGAGGTCGAGACGCTTCGACGCGAGCTTCCGCGCCGCGTTCTCGACCAGTTCGTCGGTCTCGGCCGCGAACCCCACGAGGACCTGATCGGCTCGCTTGGCGCGGCCGAGGTCGACCGAGAAGTCGTGCGTGGGCTCGAGCACGATTTCGGGGATGCCCTCGTCCTTCTTGAGCTTGCGCGCGGGCGGCTCCTTGGGCCGGAAGTCGGCAACCGCGGCCGCCTGCACGATGACGTCCATCTCCGCCGACCGCGAGAGCACGGCTTCCTGCATCTCGGCCGCTGTCTGCACCGGCACGATCTCGACCGCGGCCGGTGCAGGGCGCCCGATGGTGGTGACGAGCGTGACCGCCGCGCCGCGCCGCGCCGCGACCTCGGCGACCGCATAACCCTGCTTTCCCGACGACCGGTTGGTGATGACCCGCACCGCGTCGATCGGCTCGCGCGTCCCTCCTGCCGTCACGAGCACGCGTACGCCCGCCAGCTCCCCGGCCCGGGCCAGCACGTCGGCGGCGGCGGCGACGATCGCCTCCGGCTCCGCCAGGCGCCCCGCGCCCTCGTCGCCTCCGGCGAGGTGCCCGCGCTCGGGCCCGACCAGGAACACGCCGCGCCGACGGAGCGTGGTGATGTTCTCCTGGACCGCGGGGTGCTCCCACATCTCGGTGTGCATCGCCGGAGCAACGAGCACTGGTGCGCGCGTCGCAAGGAGGGTGGCCGTGAGCAGGTCATCGGAGATGCCGGCCGCGTACTTCCCGATCACCTTTGCGGTCGCGGGGGCGACGACGACGAGATCTGCGGTCTGGCCGAGGTACGTGTGCGGGATCGGTTCGGGTGCGTCGAAGAGCGACGCGCGCGCGGGCTCGGACGCGAGCGCCGAGAACGTGACCGCCCCGACGAACCGCAGCGCCTCGGTGGTGAGCACCGGCATCACGTGCGCGCCGGCGTCGACGAGCCGACGGCACACGTCGACCGCCTTGTACGCCGCGATGCCGCCGCTCACTCCGAGCACGACACGCCGGCCGTGCAGCGCGTCCATGGCGGCGCCCGTGCCTGCGGCCTCAGGCCTCGGCCGGCTCGAACCCGTTGCCGGCCGGGGCGCCGTCGGCCGCTCCCGCCTCGGCCTCGTCGGGCTCCTCGGGCAGCGGCACCGCCTCGATCTTGCCGACCTCGATCTCCTCGAGCGAGATCGAGAGCGGCTTGCGCGACACGGAGTTGACCTGCGGCGGCACGATCTTGCCGAGGCCCTCGCCGAGCTGGTTGTAGTAGTCGTTGATCTCCCGCGCCCGCATCGCCGAGAGGGTGACGAGCGTGAACTTGGAGTCGACGCGCTCGAGGAGGCTCTCCATGCGGGGTGTCATGAGCGACGTGCGGCGCTCGGCCATGTTGCAACTCCGGATCTCGAGACTGGCTCGGGCGGGAACGGGGCGGTCGCGGCGCGCCGTCAGCCCGAGCCGCGGTGGGCCGCCAGGATACCAGCCACTTCTGCCACCGCCCGATCCACGTCGTCGTTGACGACCACCGCGTCGAAGACCGCGGCGCGCGCCTCCTCGGCCTCGGCGGCTTCGAGCCGCCGGTGGATCTCGGCAGGGTCGTCGAGGCCCCGTTCCTCCAGGCGCCGGCGCTGCTCCGCCCGTGACGGCGGCTTCACGAACACGAGGACGGCGTCGGGGTAGGCGTCCCGCACCGCCAGCGCGCCCTCGACGTCGATCTCGAGGACGACGTCGTCGCCCGCGCGCAGGTGGCGTTCGACGGGCGCGCGGGGAGTGCCGTACGAGTGGCCGAACACCTCGAACGACTCGAGGAGCCCGCCCTCCTGCTGCAACGCCGAGAACTCCTCGGGGGTCACGAAGTGGTACTGGACCCCTTCGCGGTCGCCCTCGCGCGGCGGGCGGGTGGTCGTCGACAGCGACGACCACAACGAGGGATCCGCGTCGAGGAGTTGGCGGACGACGGTGCCCTTGCCGGCCCCGGACGGGCCGGCGATCACGAGCAGGACGGCCAGGTCAAGCCCCCACTCCGGTCACCGTCGTTCGTCAGACGCTGCGCGCGATCTTCGGGTGGCAGAGCAGACCTTCGCGCTGGTTACGACCGAGCCCGCGCAGCCGGCGGCTCTCGCTGATGTCGAGCTCCTGCATGATGCGCCGCGCCTGCACCTTCCCGACACCGGGCAACGACTCGAGCACGCTCACCACCTTGAGCTTCGCGAGGGCTTCGTCGCGCGTGCCCTGGTCGAACAGGTCGTCGAGGCCCATGGACCCCTGCTTCAACTTCGCCTTCACCTCCGCCCGTTGACGGCGAGCTTCCGCCGCTTTCTCGAGCGCAGCCTGGCGCTGCTCGGGGGTGAGCGCAGGGGGCAACGGCATCCGGCGACCTCCGGGACGACAGCGGCGCTCAGTATACGCAGGTGCGTTTTCCGTGCAACCGGTCAGCCCGCGACGCGGCCGAGCGCAGCGGCGACATCGCGCGTAACCTCTTGCGCCGCTCCTTCCG
>DASPTH010000308.1:0-25935 GCA_035623515.1 Acidimicrobiia bacterium | reverse complement strand
GAGTGGTGCCTTGGCCTCTTCTCGAGGCTGGCGACTCTGGCGGTGGTGTGGGAGCGAGCGCTTACTTTGCCAGCGCGGTCGCCGCCGTCACGATGAGGTTCAAGACGTCGTCGGGGTGCGAGACCATCGCCACATGGTTCGCCGGAACTTCCACGGTGGTCGCGCCCATGCGTTGGGCGAACTGCCGCTCCGCATCGGGCGGGATCGCCTGATCACCATCGGCGACCAGGAACCATGACGGCAGAGACTTCCAGGCGGGCACCCCCATGACTTCCCCGAGGGCACTGCCGGCCAGTGGCTGCTGCGCCGCGTACATCACCTTCGCTTTGATCGGATCCACGTCGGCCGCGAAGTGATTCACGAAGTCGTCCTCGGGCAACCATGCAAAGCCCTCCGCGTCGATATCGAGGTGGGCCAGCGCGGGGCTGGGCGGAGCCCCCGCGAGGAGGGCGCCGATCGATTCCCCGGCATCGAGGCCGAACGCTGCGATGTACACGAGACCGACGACGTTGGGGGCGTCCTCGCCGAGGGCGGTCATGATCTGGCCGCCGTAGGAGTGGCCGGCCACGATCGTCGGGCCTTCCTGGCGAGCGAGGACTTGCCGCAGCCGAGCGACGTCGTCGGCGAGGGCGGCCATCGGGAACTGCGGCGCGGTGACGTTGTAGCCGGCCGCCTGGAGGCGCTCGATCACCGCGCTCCAGCTTGATCCGTCGGCCCACGCGCCGTGGACCAGGACGATGTTCGGCAGGTCACTCATGGTGGGCTCCCTTCGGAGTCGATGTCGGATGAACGCGAACCTCAGTCGCGGTTGTCGAGGAACTCGGCCACGTCGGCGGCGAACTGGGCGTGGTGCTGGAACAGAAAGCCGTGTGCCGAGTCCGGGTAGATGGTGATGCGCGCGTCGGGGAGCAGCCCGGCAAGAAGGTGCGAGTACCGGGGGAGGATCATGGGGTCGCGGTCGCCGTTGGCGACGAACACGGGATGCCCGATTCCCGCGACGCGCTCGAGCAGCGCGTGGTTGGGGATCCCCCAAGCACACACCGCGTCGTACTGCGCCTGACGCGTCTGCCAGGTCGTCGGCTCATCGCGGTTCGTGGTGCGCCCGAAGATGCGGCTCATGACCTGCCGACCGGCGCTGCGGCTGGTGTCGGTGCGGGCGAAGAAGACGTCGAGGTATCCCTGCGGGTTCGGTTCCCGTCCGCCGATGGCGCTGATCACCTCTGGCGCCCATCCGTGCATGCCGGGAGCACCCTGGGGCGCGGCGGACGCGAGCACGATCCGCCGGAGCAGCTCGGGACGGATCAGCGCGATTTCCTGGGCGATGAAGCTGCCGATCGAGAACCCCAGCAGGTCGATCCGTTCCAGGTTCATCGCGCCGACGAAGTCGATCGCGCCGTGGGCCATCGCGGCGATCGTGTCCGGCGTCCTGCCACTCGTGGCAGCCACTCCGACATTGTCGAACGCGATGACTCGTCGCTGCGCAGCAAGCGCGTCGACCAGCGCGGGATCCCAGTTGTCGAGGCTTCCACGAAAGTGCACCAGGAGGACCAGCGGCACGCCCCCTTCACCCAGGTCGCGGTACGCGTACTCGACACCCGTGTCGGCCGTGACCCTTCGCGCCTCGGCGTCGGCGTACATCAATGCCATCGCAATCCCCGACCCTCTCGATCCGTGTCACCCCGGAGAGGCTCGTCGTCAGTCATCCCACTCGCGGCCGGGCAAACGCGTCGTGACCTCCTGGAGCCGCCAGCCGTTGCCATCCGGATCGGTGAGCGACGCATAGCTCGGGTAGGACTGCCGTCGGGGATCCGGTCTGGAACGGGACTGCGGTCCAGGTGGAACACCTCGCTGACATCCACCCCTCGGCCGACGAGCTCCGCGCGCGCTGCCTCGACGTCGCCGACGACGAGCAGCAAGCGCTGAGCCGAGCCCGGCGCCGCAGTCGTGAGGCCCTTGCCAAAGGAAATCGAGCACGCCGAATGTGGTGGTGTCACTTGGACAACCCGAAACGCATCACCGCCACGATGTCGGCATCCGTCCGCCACCCCAGACTCTCGTAGAAGGCCTTCGCCCGATCGACGTCGGAGACAGGCAACGTCACGACTTCGAGCATCATGTCCATGCTCGTGCCCTCCTTCGGTCCGTGCGCTTCAGGACAAGGATGTCACGATGTCCGTTTCCTCGCTCTCCTGGAGCACCAGGAGATTGTGGACGCGCCAGTGCCGGCTCGGGAGCAGCGTTGCGAGCGCGGAATGACAGTTCTGGTGCGTAACTACGGGTTCGGGATTCGCGCTTCGACATGTTCGAGCAGGTCCGTGGGGAAGGGATGTTCGAGCCATTCGGCGAGGTAGCCGGCTTCGCCCCATTGGTCGAGGACCTGGCGGATCGCCGTGGTGAAGGTGTGCTCCATGTCGGCGGTGGGAGCCTCGCACGCGAAGATGACTTGCCCGTCCTCAGTCGGGGCGCGGTGGTAGCAGCGGACCTCGAGCTTGAGTCGATTCGTGTCGTGCGTGAAGTCCCAGCGGTACTCACCGGGTTCTTCTCGCCAGGTACACGCGGCGGTGTCGGCGCCGTCCTGGATGGCGCTGAGGGCGGTCAACAGTTCGCTGAGCGCGTCGGAGCGATACGAAGCCGGGAGCTCCACACAGGTGTCGCCGTCGGCGAGGCGTGCATGTGCCCAGCCGGTGTCGACGAGCCGATAGGAGAACTCCACCCGCTCAGCCTGACGACTCGATCGTGAACACCCGACAACCAACAGATGAATTTCCATGGCGCGTCCGCGTGTCCGGTGTGGCGACAATCCCGCGGTCGACGAACCACAACGCATGCTCCGTGTCCGGGGATACGGTGCAGGGCAGTGGGGAGGCGTGAACCCGGAGGACCCATTCGATGGATGACGCCGCTGCCGAGCAACATGTCCGTGACGAAATCGAGATCGGACGCGTGAGCGGACTGCTCGCGGACCGGTTCCACGAAGACCCCACCGCCATCGAGTCGGCGGTGCGAGCCGAGTTCGAACGCCACTCCGACTCGCGGATCAAAGACTTCGTTCCCGTGTTCGTTGAGCGCTCCGTGCGTCGTCAGTTGTGCGACAACGGCTGAGCGTTGGCGGTAGTGGCGACCGGGATCACCCGCAGCGGCGACCGCGAAGTCCTCGGCTGCGACGTCCGCGACTCCGCGAACGGCGCCCTTTTGGACCCAGTTCCTGCGCTCGCTACGCGCCCGCGGCCTTGCCGGGGTCCAGCTCGTGCAGCGCCTCGATCGCCACGCCGCCGGGAGGATCGTCCGGCGCGTCAATCATCAGGGCGTCTGTGTGGCGGCAGCATGCTGGCTCAATGCGACGTGCGCGGAGTTCTGGCTAGACGGCGGACAATGCGGGTGAGTCGGGGGGCGGGCGGCGGAGGGATTCGGCTGGGAATCGTCTCGAGGATGTAGCGGGCGACGTCGCGGACGGGAGCGACCCAGATGTTCTTGTCGGCGGCGACGTGACGGGACAGCGTTTCGAGTGCCCCGGCGTCGACGGTGAACTCGCCCGCCTGTCCGATGTGGTGACCGACGAGCACGACCCAGCGGTCTGGCTCCGCGTTGTCGACGAGCGTCATGAGTTCGGTCGGCGCGAGCCCGTCGATCTGGTAGGCATCGAGCTCGGCCAGGTCGCAGACTGTGGGGTCGTTCGCATCTTCGCTTCGGTAGCCGCGCCCCGCCACGAAGCGGCGGGCGACGATGGGCACGAAGCTTGCCTTGGATAGGCCTCGCCCGACAAAGGAATGGCCACACGGATAGGCAAAGGTCACGGGACGGACACCGAACAGCGATTCGATGTCGTCGCTGGCGCGATCGATGTCGGCGGCGATGCGCGTGAGGCTGAACTCCTCGAGCGCGAAACGCTGAGCCGCGGCACCAACGTTGTGGTTGGCTGAGCATGGGTGGGTCGCGGTGTGATTGCCGATCTCGTGGCCACTGGCGGCGACGTGTTGCCACGCATCGAGTCGGTGGCGAACCTCTTGCGCCAGCACATAGAACGTCGCTGCGATGCCGTAGTGATCGAGCACGGGCACTGCGACCTCGAGTTGGCTGGGTCGCGCGTCATCGAACGTGAGACTCAGAGCCTGAAAAGCCCCACCTGGGAACAGCCCCGCCACACCTCATTGTCTCATGCCGAGCGCGGGCCCCGGATGTGGGCCGCGCACGCCCTGAGGCGCATTTGACTTGCGCGCCATATCTGATGCCATGGCGCTCGTCGCTGATCGTGAAGCAGTGCAGGTGCGAATTCGTCCACCCCATGGCCGCCTGGAACATGTCGTGGAGCTTCGCCATACGAACGCCGGCAGGGACGAGAAGGCGGCGCCACACCGTGGGCTCGACGTCGACGAGCGCGATGCGCAACTGGAACACACCCTGGCCGGGAGGGGTCGGCATACCCGGCACAATACGGTCGCAGTTCGCGTCCGGGTTTGGGAGGTTCCGCTTGAATCACGACGCGAGCGCGCCACGTCACCCCTCGACCAACGCGCCAGGTCGTGTGCGGACCACGAGAGGCGAGTCACTCGCGCGTTGCAGATTGGCCGACCCAGCAAGCGCGCGGCGACCGCGCCCGAGGCGAGGGTCGTTGCCGCCGAGCGGTTGGATGTCGCGGTTTGGGTACCACTCGGCCGTCGCACACGCCGTCAGGGCGTATCCGCTGACGTCGCGCCAGGTGCCGAAGAGGGCTTTCGTGAGGGTCGCCTCCGAGCTGGAGGCTACGCGACCTCGAAGCAGGACAACTGTGGGTCGAGCGACTCCGTCGGCGGCGAAGGAGGATACGGCTCGAGCCGAGCGCAGTACGTGCCCGTCTCGCTGGTCCCCGCGATGTCGAGACGCACGATCGCCTCCCCGTGCGAGTCTGCTCGGCCGACAACGTCGGTGCGAAGTTGATGCGTGGAGAGTCCTTCCTCCGGGCCGAATACCAACACGTGGAACAACCCGAGCGCCGGCTCGCCGGCCGTGTCGAACTCCAGGTGCCCGCCACGCTGGACGGTGTCATAGTTGCTGAGCGGATTGATCAGTCGCCGCGGCGGAGCCGGGTGCAGCGTGAACGACTGCTGCTTCCTCAGCGCGCCCGCCGAGAGTTGCACCCTGTACCGACCGCTACCGTCGCCGCGCAGCGGACCCTGGGCCACCAACACGCCCCTGCCCGCGCCCGAGTCGTTCTCGACAAGGAGGCGGGCGTGGGGCGGGCTCGGCAAGATGCGCAGTTCGAGGAAGGTCTTGGCGGGCGTGAGAGTGAAGGTCCGCGACGGCAGAGTGACGACATCGCCTCGCGGCGAAGTGATGGTGACGTGCACATCGTGTGCAGCGAAGGATCCAACACACATGAACATCTGCGCGCCCACTGCGAGCCGCGTGTAACTCCCGAACCCGTCGCCGTACACCACAAACTGTTCTGGCTCAGGCAATCCCGCGCACGGACCGCCGCCGAACCCCGGCTCATACGACAGCGTTTCCGTCAACTCTTGTGGAGGGTCGCCCGTGAGGACGCCATGTCCAGTGCCCGGCGCCGGGACGAGCCGCCTCTGAGACGCTGCGGCAACGGACCAGGTCCCGAGCGCGAGAACACAGACGAGCCCAACCAGGACCTTGCGCATTCCGTCCCCTCCCAAACACGCTCGCCGCATGCGAGCCTAAACCCGCCCACACACCTGCGCGGAGGCGCGAGCCCATCACCCGGCGTACAGGTCGACTCGCTGCAACCCTCGTGGCACGACGGTTGCATGGCGGTGGGAACCTAGGTCGGGCCGGGGGAACCCAGAACGAGTTGCCAACTCGCCGAACACCTGTGGGCCGGCGGCTGTGGGAGCTCCGGTGGGCCACGAGAATGATGCAAGACTCGAAGCACCGGACAGTCGCGTTCTCAGCCCGAGCGCGAGGAGGTCTCCTCCTGATGACCAGGTCTGCCGCGACGACGATCGCGATCGTGCCGCACGAGAAGTTCAGCGTGACACGCCAGAGTTTGCAGAGCGTGCTCACCGGCACCCCGGAGCCGTATCGGCTCGTCTACGTCGACGGTGGATCACCGCGCCATGTCGCGCAGTATCTGGAGGCTCAGGCTCGGATCCACGACTTCACACTGATCAGGACCGAGCACTTCCTGCAGCCGAACGAGGGACGAAATCTCGCGCTCGCCTACGTCGACACGGAGTTCGTGGTTCTCCTCGACAACGACGTGGTGGTTGACCCAGGGTGGCTCACCCAGCTCGAGCGCTGTGCGCACGAGACGGGGGCTGCCGTGGTCTCGCCGCTGTGCTGCATCGGACCCGTCGTCCACGCGCGCGTGCATCTGACGACCGGCGAATGCGAGATCATCGAGGCGAACGGCCGGCGGGTCATGCACGAGCGCTTCGTCGACTCGCAAGCATCGCTCGCGGACGTCCTCTCCCGTGTCGAGCGGGTCCAGTGTGGGTTGGTCGACGCGCATTCGCTCTTGGTGCGATCCGATGCGCTGACCCGCGACCCGCCGTTCGACGAGGCGATCAGGCTCGAGGAACACATCGATCTCTCCCTCACCGTACGGGAGGGGGGCGGGTCGCTGTGGCTCGAACCACGGGCGATTGTCACCTACCTGACTCCACGACTCCAGCCGTCCGACCTCCCCTACTACGTCTTGCGGTGGAGTGACGCCTGGAACCGGGCCGGCCTCGCGCACTTGGCAGAGAAATGGCGAATCTCAACGGACGATCCGTGGCTCGACGAGAAGACGGCCTGGGCGACGACTCACCGGCACCGCGGATACCTGCCCTACCGCTCACCCCTGAAGCGGTTGTGGCGTCACTACGGGCGCGAAGTCCGACCGATCGTCGACCGCGTCGCGCAGCCCCTCGCTCTGCGCTACCACGGTCGGCGACGATTTCGTGAACTCGTTCCCCGCCTCGTCCACGCAGCCAGTTGGGTCCGTGACTCGATGCGGCTGTCGAATGAACCCGTCGCACCGTGTCGGGTCACCCGTGAGTAGACCGCGTCACCTCGGTGAGCGTCATCACACCCGTCTGCAACGGTGCGCGCCACCTCATGGACGCGGTCGTGAGCATCGAGGGTCAGCAGTACGCACCGCTCGAGATTCTCGTGATCGACGACGGATCGACGGACACATACGCGCTCCACTACAGCGTCCACGCCGGGAACATGACGCGTGGACTCAG
This sequence comes from Acidimicrobiia bacterium, assembly GCA_035623515.1. Classification (GTDB taxonomy): domain Bacteria; phylum Actinomycetota; class Acidimicrobiia; order IMCC26256; family DASPTH01; genus DASPTH01. The sequence goes on along the minus strand of DASPTH010000308.1, from coordinate 18,760 downwards.
CCCGGTCACGACGGCATCGAGCGTTCCGCCACCGTGCACATGAAGCTGCTCGATGTAGATGGCCAACTGGCACGCCAATCCGACGCTTGCAGCCCCTGGTGCCGCAGGGGCCCTTTGGCCGGTCTATTGCACGCGGCGCAACCAGCCGCCGGGGTTGAAGGTGAACAGCAGTTTCTCGCGGCTGTAATCGACCGCGAACTCTGGGTGATCGGGCAGCCACTTCTCGAGCGCTTCCCGGGGGCCGGGCCCGAAGTCGCCCGCGACGGGGTTGCCGTTGACATTGGTGTCCTCGACCACGAGGTACTGGCCCGGTGACACCAAGGAGGCATAGCAGTCGAGTTCCACGAGGACGTGATCAGCCGAGTGCTCGGAGTCGAGCACGACCATGGTGCTGTCAGCCGTCGACGCCAGGTGGTGCACATGGTCGACGACGGCAGGATCGAGGGAAGAGCCGGTGAGGTAGACGATGCGAGGGTGGGCTCGCCGCTCGTCGCACGCTTCGATATCGATGGTCACGATCGTGCCGTTGCCGAGGATGTCGAGCAGGCTGGCGAAGTAGAGGGCACTGCCGCCTCGGAAGGTACCGGATTCGATGATGAGGTCTGGCCGGGACTCGTAGATGATCTCTTGAAAGATCCAGAGGTCCAGCGGAAGCTTCCTGATGGGTACACCGAACCAGTGGACATCCCGCCAGGTACCCGCGTGCAGGTCGCCGACGTCGTAGTAGAGCTTGTGAAACTTCTCGGTGACGTGCTCGCGATTCTCAGCGAGTCCGCCGCGCCCCTCTTCTTGCCCCCGCATGGCGGGGAAGCATGGCACAAGAGCCGCGTGCGAGCACAAAGGCACTGCCACGACCCAGTGACGTGACCGTGGACCCGCCTGCTTCTCGGTTCAGATCGCTCGGGCTGGTAGCGGCCGATCGAACGCTGACGCAACTCGAGTCGAGCAAGCGATGCTCGAGACCGCGCCCTGGTCAGCCGGCTCAATGACATGTTCGATCAGCTCACCGCCAATCAGGGCCACGCATCGGTCCGCCGACGCAGATTGCACCTCGGGGCTCTGGCTCGTGCCGGCACCCGTCGCGCTGGTGAACTCAGCCTCCTTCTCATCGCCATGACGCAAGCAGCATGCGCGTGATCGTCATCAGGCCTTTCGAGGTCTTCGGCGGCCATGCCGGCTCGCGGCCGGCCCTTGTGCCACAAGGGTTTCGACGGCGGGGACCAGGAGTGAGCCCTTTCGGTCGGAGAACGGTCTCGTGCGATCGACGCAAAGCGGCCGCGGGCCCGCGATCACAGCTACCGTCTGGGGACGAGACGCGCGACTGGAGGGACATCTCATGGCTCCCGTGCCCGAACCCAAGATGGCCTATGAACGGCCAACGATCGCTCGGCGCGAGCCCATCGTCAGTCCTCTGATCGGGACAGGCAGCGGTTCGTTCGTGGTCGACGGCTGAGTCGCGCTCTGTGACGGCCGGCGGAGAGCTTCGGGGGTCATCCCAACTACGGCCACTTGGATCCCTGGCAATGAGGAGCACACCATGACGACGACTCCACCAGAGCCGTACGAGGCGCCCTGCATCGAGGCTCGCGAGCCGCTCATCGGCGCCTTGATGCCCCCACCACTGTCGGAACCGCCCGTCTAGTTCTTGGTGAGCAACCGGCGACGAGCAGAGTTGCGAGTGGAAGACAGTTCGCCGGTTCGCCTTCTCCGGCGCGGTGATCGTCGGCTCTGAGCGACGCCGTAGTGTGCTCTCGTGCGCGTGCCCGACGAAGCACTCGACGATGTTCGCGAACGGGGTTTCGCCGTTGTCGAAGGCTTCCTCGCTCTCGACGAGCTGGCCGCCGCGCAACGCGCGCTCGGGTTGCACTTCCCGGAGCCCGCGGAGTACTTCGCCGACCCGGCGAAGTTTCCCGAGTATTCAAGCAGTCAGTTCGCCGGCGTCGAGGAGTTCCCGTACCGGTCGTGGGACTTGAACCGACTGGCGTTCCATCCCGACCTCGTCGACGCGGCAGCGCGCTACCTCGGCACCGAGGACCTGCACCTGTACAAGGTCGAACTGTGGGCCAAGTACTCGGGCGCGGTGAACTACGACCAACCACTCCATCGCGACTACGGCAGCCACAGCCTCGTGGTCCCCCGCCGCGACGGCCGGTACCAGCAGATGACCACGTTCATCTTCCTGTCCGACGTCACCGAGGACGACGGCCCGACCCGGATCGTCCCCAACGACGTCGGGAAGGACATCCCGTTCACTCCGCTGTACTTCCCGCCCGGGCCCCTCGTCGACGTCGAGGTCCCCGCGACCGGCGCCGCCGGGAGCCTGCTCGTCTACCGGAGCGATGTTCTCCACCGCGGTTCGAACTTCACGGGCGTCGACCGCGCGCGCTTCTCGTTGCTCGCCGACTTCCAGGCGAGGGGGACCACGTGGGGCGGAAAGATGGCGTGGCCGAAGCAGGAACCGGAACGGTGGGCGGAGCTGATCCCGAAGTGCACCGTGCGCGAGCGTGACCTCTTCGGATGGCCGCGCCCGGGCCACGACTACTGGAACGAGCAGACGCTCGCCGACGTCGCAGCCCGTTATCCCGGCATCGACATGACGCCGTACTGCCGATGAGTCTCGCGGCGTTCTGAGGTTCCCCTGGCGCCACCGCACCCTTGTTGGCGTCGGCGTGTCGCTCAGCGCGGTCCCGAGAAGCCGTCGAGGAGCGCGGCGGCGTTCGGGAACTGTGCGGCGAGACGGACGCGGTCGCCGGTCTCGACGTCGGCCGGTTCCACCCCCGGCCACTCGGTGCTGCCGCCGAGGAACCACGCACCACCTGCTGTGAGTCGCGCGGTGTGGAACGTGCCGCCAGGAAGGAAGTGTTGCGGTCTGTGGCCCGCAACGATGTCGGTCCCGACCACGACCACCTCGGAACTGCCGTCCGGGTACAGCGCGAGGACCTCGAGCGGGTCGCCTGCGTACGCGTGGTACAGCTGGTCGTTGCGAATGCGATGAAGTCGCACACCGCGATCCGGTGTCACCAGGAAGTACAGCGCGCTCCCTACCGGTCGCCCGTCGGCGAACGGTGCTCGCAACCCACCGGGGGAGATGCGGTCCCGGCTGCGAAAGGTCTCGGCGACATAGCCGCACGTCGGATGGGGCTCGAGCCCGAGCAACTCGATCACCGTTTCGGCATCGGCCGGAGGCGGCACGCAGGCGATGCTAAGCCCGTCGATCCGCTCGCTCGTGTAGACCATCACCCGATGGAGGGTGACGCGCCGGCCTCGATCGAGAGGATCCCGTTGACGCTGGTGGACGAGTCGCGTCCGACGCCGGCCAACAACGACTATCCCGGCGCGCCGCACCGCACCCTCGTCACCGACGTGTCGTACGTGCCGACCGGCGACGCGGTGCCGGCGCCGCGCCCGCTCGTCGTGTTCGCCACCGGCTACGGCGGGACCACCACCAACTGGGCCGGCCTGTACGACCACTGGGTGCGTGCGGGTTACGTCGTGGCCGCTCCGGCCTTCCCGCTGTCGCAGCGCGACGCGCCCGGCGGGACGACCGGCGCCGACTTCGACAGCCAGGCCGGCGACCTCCGCTTCGTCACCGCGCAGGTGCTGCGACTCGCGACGACACCCGGCTCCGAACTGCATGGTCGCGTCGTCGTCGACCCGGATCGCGTCGCGCTCGCAGGCAAGTCGTTCGGCGCGATCACCGTCTTCGAGGCCGGGTACAACCCCGAGGAGCTCGTGCCCGGCATCCGCGCCGTGATCGCGATGACCGGCGTCGCCACCAAGGGACCGCAGTTCGAGCGCGTGGGCACGCCGTTGCTGCTCGCGCACGGCGACCAGGACGCGCTCGTGGCCATCGCGGGGAGTCAGGACGTGTATCACCGCGCGCAACCGCCGAAGTTCTTCGTGACGCTCTTCGGCGCCGATCACCTGAGTGCGTTCCACGGTGGCACGTCGGCTGCCGAGGACGTCGTGGTGCGCGCGACCACCGCGTTCCTCGACCACTACGTGAACGGGGACGCCGATGCGCTGTCGCGCCTCTGGAGCACCGGCGACGAGCCGGACGTCGCCTCGATCGAAGCGTCGGTGTAGGTTCGGTCCATGGTCGACAAGGTTGCATTCGTGACGGGCGCGAGCCGTGGGATCGGCAAGGCGATCGCCCTCGAACTGGCGACGGCGGGATACGACGTCGCGCTGACGGCGCGCACGGTGCACGAGGGCGACGCCCACGAGCACAGCTCCACGCTGAAACGCTCCGACACGAGCCCGCTCCCCGGCTCGCTCGACAGCACCGCCGACCTCGTGCGCGCGACCGGGCAGCGCTGCCTCACGCTCCCCGCCGACCTGCTCGACCACCCCACGTTGGTGGCCGCGGCCGATGCGGTGCTCGCCGAGTGGGGTCGCGTCGACGTGCTCGTCAACAACGGCCGGTACGTCGGGCCGGGGCACATGGACCTGATCCTCGACACTCCGGTGCGCGTCCTGCGCGACCACCTCGAGGCGAACGCGCTCGCGCCCGTCGTGCTGGTGAAGGCGCTGGTGCCACAGATGATCGAACGCGGCGAGGGCACGGTGATCAACATCACCTCGGGCGCGGGCTACAGCGACCCGCCGGCCCCCGCCGGTCAGGGCGGCTGGGGTCTCGGGTACGCGTTCAGCAAGGGGGCGATGCACCGGATCGCGGGGGTGCTCGCGTTGGAGGCGCGCGACACCGGCGTCCGGGCGTTCAACGTGCAGCCCGGCTTCATCGCCACCGAGCGCATCGCGCAGGACATGGCCCAGTTCGGCTTCGACGCCTCGACCGGCGCGCCCGCCGCGGTGATCGGGCGGGTGTGCGTGTGGCTCCTCGAGTCGCCCGACGCGGCCGCCCTCAACGGCCAGACCATCCAGGCCCAGGAGCTGTGCGACGAGCTCGGCCTGCTGCCCGGTTGGTCGCTCTCGCCCGCCGGGTGACCTCCGAGATCGATCCCTGGTCGGACTCGGTCGATCCGGACAAAACGTACGGAGCCGTCTCTGCGCCGTGGCTGAACGCGCCCCGACGACGCGGCGAGTTCTAGCCAAACCCCGGCCGTGGGAACGGTCGGGCTGCTCAGGGCGATCACAGCCGCTCCGCATCACCATGTGCGCGAGCGAACTCAGAGAGTGAGGTACCACCCGTGAGCGACGACACGCCTGCGGACGAGTCACCGTCCGCACCAGGGGCCGACGAGCCCACCGTGAGCGGCGAGCCCGAGGCCGCCCCCGCCGCATCTGCGGCACCCGGACCCGAAGCCGGCGCACCCGAGGCCGAACCGGCCGGGTACGCAGCACCCCAGGGCGCCGACGCCCCCACAGCCGCCGGGCCGGGACCCGAGGCCGAGCCGGTCACGGCCGACCAACCCGCAGCCGTGCCACCGGTGGCGGCTGCCGCCCCCGCCGCCGCAGCCGCGGCGGCTGCGCCCGCGGCGAGCCCCCCCGGTGAGCGGCGCGGCGTCTTCGTCCCCGCGTGGGTCGCGATCGTCGTCGCGATCCTGCTCATCGGCGGCTTGGGCTTCGCCATCGGCTACATCACCGGCGACAACAACGGCTCCGACTCGAGCAATGCGTCGAGCACCCAGACCGTCCCGACCCGGCCCACCCCGACGCGGCCGACCCCGAACGAGAACGGCCGCGGCAACACCGGGAACAACGGCAACGGCAACAACAACGGCGGGAACAACAACGGCAGCGGTTCGAACGGCGAGGCCGGCGCGCAGACCGCCTTCCTCGGCGTCTCCGTCGCCGCGGCACCGAACAACGGCGGCGCGCAGGTGTCGCAGGTGAGCAACGGGAGCCCCGCGGCAAACGCCGGCCTGAAGACGGGAGACGTGATCACCAAGATCGGCGACACCACGGTCCAGAGCCCGGTCGATGTGTTTCGCGCGATCCGCAGCCACCAGCCCGGCGACCAGGTGACGATCACCTACACGCGTGACGGCAACTCGGCCACGGCGACGGTGACGCTCGGCAGCCGCGCCGCGGTTCGCCCGGCGATCCCGTCGTGATCGGGACCTCGATCGGTACCCGTCTAACGTAGAGCGCCATGGTCACGCCGGCGAGCACCGACGCGGTGATCGCCGGCGTGAACAAGGCAGGCACGACGTCACTGTTCGTGTCCCTGTCGACGCATCCCGACGTCGCCCCGTCCGCCGTGAAGGAGACCCGCTACTTCCTTCCCGCGCGGTGCGGGCAGCCGCTCGAGCCGTTCGCAACCTACGAGGCCTACTTCAGCGACACGCGCGATCGCCCCGTGCGGCTCGAGGCCACGCCCAGCTATCTGTACGGCGGCGCGGCCGTCGCGACCCGCATGGCGGAGCTCCTCACGAACCCGCGCATCATCGTTGCCCTGCGCGAGCCGGTGAGCCGCGCGATCTCGTTCTTCACCTACCAGAAGGCGCGGTTGCGCTTCCCCGCAGACCTCTCGTTCGCGGAGTACCTCGCCGCCGCCGATCGCCTCTCCGACGACGACTTCCTCGATCCCGAGAACGAGAAGTACATGGCGGTCCGGGGTGGGCGTTACGCCGACTTCCTTTCGGACTGGTTCGAGGTCTTCGGCGCGAGCGGCATCCGGATCGTGTGGTTCGAGGAGCTCGTGACCGATCCCACCACCGTCATCGATCCGCTCGCCGGATGGTTGGGCATCGACGCGGGGCGGTTCCCCGCCGGCGCACTGAGCTCGGAGAACCGCACCACCGGCTTTCGCAACAAGACGTTCCAGAGCGTGGCCTTGAAGGCGAACGACCGTCTCGAACGCGTGCTGCGGCGACACCCCGACGCCAAGCGCAGGTTGCGCGAGTTCTACTACCGGCTCAACGGCCGCGCGACCGACGACCACGTGCCGTCGGCGGTCCGCGACGAGCTCGGCGACCGGTACCGCGAGCCCAACGCCCGGCTCGCGGCGCTCCTGTCCACGCAGGGCATCCGGCTCGCGTCGTGGCTCGACGGTCAGACGCCGGCCGCGGGCGCTGCGCTCGACACGAGCTCACCTGGCGAGCCGGTCGACGGTGTGCGCCGCTCCTGATCCAGTCCGGCAGCCACCACGTACACCGCGGTGCACTCGAGCACCAGGACCATCAGCGCCGGGATCGCGATGCCGGAGTCGTTCAGCGCGTAGCCGAGCACGGCGGTCAGCGTGAGGGCGAGCAGCACCTGCCGGAACACGAGCGTGTCGCGAAGGAGCCCGCGAACTCCCGTCGACCGTGTCCACCAGAGGTAGACGAGCAGCGCGACGCCGATCACGAGCAGCCACACCAGCCGCGTGCTCGTGAACGACCCGAAGTTCTCGAGCGCCTTCCGCCGGATCACGACGAAGAAGCCGTTGAACCCGTCGTGGGAGACCTGGTCGAAGAAGCGACCGATGTGCGTCTGCTTCGACGTCGGCCTCAGCAGGTCGATGGCACCGACCGCGAGGCCGCTGGCGACGAGGATCACGCCGAGCCACACGATCGTGCGGATGCGCACCCGCCGGCCGAGGAGCAACCACGCCAGCAGCGCGAACCCCGGCGCGCCCGCGAGGGCGGCGCCGAAGTCGCCACCCCACGAGGGCGCGGCCATCACGACGAGCGTGACGGCGAGCATGCCGATCACGAGCCACACCGTGCGTCGACCGGGCCGCCGCCACACGAGCAGCCCGGCGAGCAGGATCGCCGACGCGCTCAACTGCGCGAACGTGAGATTTCCTTCGCCCGCGACCCGGATGCCGATCGTGGCCGAGTAGCCGAAGACCGAGTTGAACTCGAGGTGCGCTCCGGTGACGAGGTCGCCGACGTGCAGCACGATGACCAGCGCGAGCGCAACGATGATCGGGCCGGAGCGCCACCGTCGACCGGCGAGCAGGCACGCGAGCCCGATCAACATGCCGACCCCGACGATGAAGGCCCAGTACACCGTGACGTTCGAGCTCTTGCTGAAGTCGAGCGGCCCGGCGAGGTAGGACGCATCGAGGATCCCGAGGACGGCGAGCGCGGCCCATCGCAACACACCCGCGCCGCGCCGCTGCCACCGCAGCATCGCGATCGTCCCCATCCCGAGCAAGCCCGCGAAGACGAGCAACATGTTGTTCGCGGTGGCCACACGCGCGTCGCGGAACACGCCTTCGGAGTTCGCGCGCACGAGGAACTTCGTGCGCTGTTGTGGCGTCGTGCCCTGGTCGCGCACCTGCATCGTCCGGCCCTCCATGTCGGACGGCGTGGCGACCCCGAACATCCCGAGCACGGTCGGCGCCACGTCGGAGACGTAGACGAAGCCGGTGCGGTTGCTGCTCGCCGATCGCAGCAACCCCGTGGGCACGCCCGGTGCCCGAACCGACGCGATCGTGAGACCCGAACCGCTGCGCGACGCCGACGGCCCCACCACGAGCACCGCGTCGTGCGCGAAGTCCACGTCGGCGAGCAACCGGCCGACGAGCTCGTCGGTGTCGTGGAGCGCGCGGCTCCTGAGGGCGGCAAGCTGGTCGCCGCTCGCGAACGCACCGTAGATGTCGGTGCGGAGCAGGTCGGAAGCCTCCACGAGCACGACGCTCCGCGGCCTCCACGCGCGCTGGAACGCGCGCACGACGGCATCGGGGTCCAGCCGGAGCCCGAACGGGGCACCCGGGTCGCGCATGAGCAGTTCGTCGCCGACCTCGCCACCGGGCACGACACCGTTGTGGTCCATGAGCGCGCCGACCGCGGATCGTTGGTACTCGCTGAGGTCGTCGTCGACCACCGGCTGGGCGCCGTCGGCGTTGGCGATGACGGCACGGGAGATGTGCGCGGCGGCCAGCTCGTCGCCGAACGCGCCGAGCGTCGGGTCGTACACGCCCGCCTCGTTCTCCCGCTCGAGCGCGTCGATGCCGAGGTGGATCAAGCCGCGGTCGACGGTGAGACCGGTGCGTTGGCGGAACACCGCTTGCGCCGACGTCACGCCGTAGGGCTCGTTCGGTTCGAACGCCTGCCCTGCCAGCGGGTTCACTGCCGACGCGCGCCCTCCCGCACCGAGCGTCGCGTAGCCGCTGCTCGCCGACGTCCGCCGCCCTGCGGCGCGCGTGACGAGGTCGGCCACCGCCGACGTTCCGAGCAGCGCCTCGAGGTGGGGGACGTCGGCCGCCTGCAGGTCGGCCCACGACACCGCGGGGAGCGAGAGCAGGAGCACACGGTCGACGGTCGCCTTCGGGGCCTTCGCGGAGGCAGCCGCCTCCCCGCCCGCGGCGAACGCGGCGACGAGGAGCCCCACCATCAGGGTGACGGCGCCGACGCGCACGAGCCTCACAGCTCGACGGCCAGGTCGGGATCGGTGGGTTCGAGCGCCGCCGCGCGCCGCTCGGACCGCTTCGGCAGCATCCGCAACATCGCCACGTACAGGCCCAGGCCGAGGACGCCGATCACGAGCAGCACGCCGGCGGTCTCGAGTCGCGCGTGCGGTGCGACGGCGCGCTCGACGGCCCAGGCTGCGCCACCGAGCACCGTCGACACCACGAGCGCGCGCCAGAAGGAGTGCGGGAAGAGCGGATGTCCGAGCCGCACCCGGAGGAGCGCGTACAGCGCGACGCACCCGACGAGGTAGGCGACGCTGTGCCCTGCCCCCAGCATGGCGACACGTGCCGCGCCGTCGTTCACGGCGAGGACGCCGACGACCATCACGGCCGATCCGACGAGCGCGCTGCCCAGCGCGACGAGCGCGGGCGTGCGACTGTCGCCGAGCGCGTAGAAGGCGCGCGCCAGGAGGAGGAACGCGCTGTAGACGAAGAGGCCGACGCCGAGGGATGCGAGCGCGGCTGCCAGCAGCTCCGGACTGCTCGACGAGGGCGCGATCACCTTCATCGCGGGCAGCGCGAGCGCGACGTAGGCGGCCGCGACCGGCAGCACGAGGATCGCCATCCGGTCGAGCGCCCAGCGCACACGTTCGGAGAAGTCGGTGGTGTCGCCACGGTTGGCGTCGAGTGAGATGTCGGGGAGGATCGTGGTGAGCACCGGCTGCGCCAGGATCGCGTACGCGGCCAGGAACGCCACGAACGCGAACTGGTACGCAACGACCCCACCCTCGACGCGGTTGCCCATCACGATCGACGTTCCGAGCAGGAGGCCGATGCCGGCGTGCTGCAAGACCGCCCAGGCGGAGAGGTTCAGCAGCCGCCGGAGCTGCGCATCCGGGCGCGCGAACGCGGGGCGGAAGCGGAAGCCCGTCCGCATCAGCGCGACGACGGGCACGCCGACGAAGCCGGCGACGCCGAGGAACGCGCCGACCGCGAGGATCAGCTTCTCGGCAAGCGTGAGGTCGAGCCCCGCGTCGGGCCCCGCCACCAGCCAGAACAGCACCAGGGAGGCGACCACCAGCACCGTGTTCGCGATGGGGGCGATTGCCGTGATCACGAAGTGCCGCTTGGCGTAGAGGATCGCGGTCGCGATCGTGCCGAGCACGTAGAGCAGCACCTCGGGGATGAAGAAGCGCAGGAAGAACGTGCACAACGCGACCTGCTGCTCCTGGATCTTCGGATCGTGGACGCCCGTCGACAGCAGCCGGGCGATCGGCGTCGCGAAGGCCACACCGACGACCGTGACCACGCCCATGACCGCGAGGCCCAGCCCGAGCAAGCCGGCCGCGAGCCGCTCGGCGCCGTCGTGGTCGCGTGCCTCCAGGAGCTGGACGAAGGTCGGGACGAGGACGGCCGAGAGCGCACCGGCGGCGAGGAGCTCGAACAGGACGTTGGAGACCGAGCTCGACGCCTGGTAGGTGTTGCCGAGGAACGTGGTGCCCAGCACCGCGGCGATCACCCAGACCCGCACGAAGCCGATGCCGCGCGAGGCGAAGGTGGCGACGCTCATGCGCGTCGCCGCGCTGGTTGGGCGGTCGACCGTGGCCATCGGGATCCCGCAGCAGGATACGGGGGCCACACCGGGTTCCGTCGCCAGTACCCCGCGCCGGACCAAACGGGGGCGCGCGCGTTTCTCGCGACACGGCGTGCATGCTGTGACCCGCGGGAGGCCGCCCACCGGCGACGGGGCACGACCACCACAGGGGGGAGCGGTCGAGGCAGGCAGGTGGGCGCCTCCCCCGATCCGTTTCGCGTCACAGACCCACCGGTTCGGTGGGGGCTCCGGCGCCAAAACGCCCGGGGGTAGCCTGCCCGCCGTGCACGCGGTCCTCGACGGCGCCGAACGCGCGCTCCTCGACGAGGGGCGGGCGCTCACACGGGACGAAGTGCACGCGATCGCGGCATTGCCGCTCGACGAGCTGCCCGCGCTGGTCGCGCTCGCGCACCGCGTGCGTCTCGCGTACTGCGGGCCCGAGGTCGAGCTCGAGAGCCTCGTCAACGGGAAGTCGGGCGCGTGCCCCGAGGACTGCGCCTTCTGCTCGCAATCGGCCCGGTTCCACACCGACGTCGACGTGTATCCGTTCCTCGACCTCGACCAGGTCCTCGCCGCCGCGCACGCGACCCGAGATGCGGGCGCCACCCAGTTCTGCATCGTGGTCGCGGTGCGGGGACCCGAGGAGCGCCTGCTCACGAAGGTGCTCGACGCGGTCGACGCGGTACGCCGCGACACCGGGCTCGAAGTGGCGTGTTCGCTCGGTCTCCTCACTCGCGAGCAAGCCGAGCGGCTCGCCGCGGCGGGCGTGCGCCGGTACAACCACAACCTCGAGGCGTGCCGCGCGGTGTTCCCGCGGATCTGCACGACGCACACCTACGACGACCGCGTGGCCACCGCGAGGCTCGCGACCGAAGCCGGGATGGAGCTGTGCTGTGGCGGCATCCTGGGCATGGGCGAGACGCTCAAGCAGCGCGTCGACTTCGCCTTCGAGCTCGCCGCCCTGGAACCCTGCGAGGTCCCGGTGAACCTGCTCGACCCGCGGCCCGGGACCCCGCTCGGTGACCGCGCCCTGCTGCCGCCCCGGGAGGCGCTGCAGGCAATCGCGCTGTTCCGCCTCGTGTTGCCGTCGGCGTGGATCCGGCTGGCGGGAGGGCGCGAGCGCGTGCTCGGGGAACTGCAGGCGATGGGGCTGCTCGCGGGTGCCAACGCGCTGATCGTGGGCAACTACCTCACGACGATCGGCCGCGCCCCGGCCGACGACCTCGCGCTCCTCGACGCGCTCGGGATGCCGGTTGCCGACGGTCCCGGCGAGGGACGCTTCGTGGTCGACGGCTCCGGCGCGCACTCCCGCCCCGCGCAGTCGACGCCTCCGACGCGCCCCACCATCCCCGTTCGCGCCCAGTAGCGCGCTACGCGATGCTCCGCAATCGGCCGGTCCGGAAGAACTCGCGGCGCGGCCCCGGCAGGTAGAGGTCGTACTGCCCGACGAGGTACCAGCACACCGCGAGCCCGACGAGCTCCTCGATCACGACGATCCACGCCGCCGGCAGCAGCGAGTCGTGGGCGAACGACGTACCGAGGAACGGCCACCAGAACAGCTTGTCGTTCGTGAACGCGCCGGACAGTACGAGGCCGCAGAACACACCGATGGGCAGGCACAACAACCGCCGGCGCAGCAGCCGCGGTCGCCCGATGGTGCCGATCATGACCGCGGCGAGCAGCACGACGCCGAAGAGCAGCGTATAGCTGTAAGTCCGGTAGCCGAACGGGAGCCCGAGGAGTAGCGGCAGCATCGAGCCCAGCGCGACCAACCGGTAGTCGATGCCGACGCTCTTGAAGATCGCCGCGACGAGAAGAACGGACAGCCCCACGTACCAGAGCAGCAACGGCGTGCCCGCTACGCGTCGAGCGCCGCGTTGACGAGCGCGTCGGCATCGGCGTTCAGCTCTCGCCGAACGTGCGCGATGTCGACCTCCTCGTAGTCGTCGAGCAGCGCTAGCGCACGGGCGTGCAACGGACGCAGATGCGGTTGCTTCACCTTCCACCGCCCCTTGAGCTGCTCGACCACGAGCATCGAGTCTGCCCGTACCCGGATCGCCCGTGCGGGAAACTCGCGTGCCGCCTCCAGGCCCGCGATGCACGCCTCGTACTCCGCGACGTTGTTCGTCGTCTTGCCGATCCGCTCGCTCACCGTCGCGAGTGTCGTGGGCGGCGACGTGCACGGGTCGATCACGATCGCCCCGATGGCTGCCGGGCCCGGGTTGCCACGGGCGCCGCCGTCGCAGTAGACGACGACCTCGTCGCGCTTGCCGTCCACCCCGCCGGTCACGGCACCAGGATGCAGCCGCAGTTGTCGCAGAACGCCAGCGTGCCCTCGGGGGCCCGACGGATGCGCTCGACCTCGGTGGACGGGATCGTGAGGTGGCAGCCCTGGCAGGTGTTGCCCACGAGCCGGGCGGCGCCGACGCCCTGCGCGCGCGCCCGCCGCCGTTCGTACTCGGTGACGAGGGACGATTCGAGGTCGCCGGCGATGTCGTCCCGCGCCTTGCGCTCCCCCGCCATCTCGTCGTCGATCGCCGCTTCAGCCTGCTCGAGGACGGATCGCGCGTCGTGCAACGCGGTTGCGAGCGCGGCACGCTCGGCGTCGAGCTCGGCGATCTGACGGTCGACGGGTTCGAGAGCTTCGATGAGCTCGAGCTCTCTGCTCTCGATGGCCTGCTCGTGGCGCCGCAACTGGTCGACGTCGGCTTGCATGGCCTGGAGCTCGCGTGGCGACGACACCGAGCCCGAGTACATCTTCGCCTCCACCTCGCTCGCCTTCTCGCGCAGCGAGCTCGCTTCGTCGCCGAGCCGGCGTTCCTCACCCGAGAGCTCGTCGCGCCGCGCGGCGACCGACCGGAACCGCATCGCGACGTCCGCTGCGGTCGCCTCGTTGCGCGCAACCGCGTCGCGCTCGGGCAGCGTGTCGCGACGGTGCTGGAGACGGTCGAGCGCGGCGTCGTGCTCCTGGAGCGTCAGGAGCGCGTCGAGCCCCGCCTCGCTCATGCTTTCCCGCTCTCGGCAGCTCCGCTGCGGCCGCTCGCTCGCGTGGGATACCCGCCTCGCGGCCGCTCGCTCATGCTTTCCCGCTCTCGGCAGCTCCGCTGCCGGGCCACGGACGCTCGTTCATCGTCGACCGCGGCCGATGGGGATCGTCTGCGGTGTGGTGGGCGGCAGTGTGGGCGGCGTGGTCACCGGCACTCGCGTCTGGTTGGGTGTCCGGTTCTGCTGAGGCGTGGGTGTCGGCGAGACCTGCGTGACACGCGGCTGCTGGGTCGGCTGCTCGACGACGACCCCCGGAGCCTGGGTCTGCGCGGTCGGGAGCGCGATCGGCACCTGGCTGTGACCACCGTCGGGGTTGATCGGCTGGCCGGGCCGGTTGCACACGTCGTTGCTCGTCATGTCCGGTAACGGGACGTCGGGTTGGTTCGCAAGGGCTTGCTGCATGAAGTCGCGCCAGATCGGTGCGGCGACGTCACCCCCGAAACCGGCCGGCAACTGGTTCGTGGTGCGGTTTCCGAACCACACCGACGCGGCGAGCTGCGGCGTGGCGCCGATGAACCACCCGTCACCGCGATTGTCCGTGGTGCCCGTCTTGCCGAAGGGCTCGTGACCGGTCAACGCCGCCTTGGTGCCCGTCCCGCCGGTGACCACGCCGCGGAGCACGAGCTGCTCACACTGCGCGACGTCCGTCGGCAGCACCTGGCGGCCGAGGGCGGCCCGGTTCGACTCGTCGATGATCACCTGGCCGTTCGGCGCCACGACCTTGCTCACGAAGAAGGGGTCCTGGTGCACGCCGTTGTCGGCCACGGTCGCGATCACCGTCGCCATCTCGAGCGGCGTGGCCTCGATGTCGCCGATCGAGAGCGTGAGATGCGGGAACAGGCGCTTCTGCGTGATGCCCATGTCGTAGGCGGTCTGGATCACCTTGTCCTGGCCCACGCTCGTCGACAGCCGGACGAAGGCACAGTTCACCGAGCCGGCCGTCTGCGCCCAGAGGTCGTTGTAGCCGCCCTCGCCGTCACCGGCGTTGACGGTGAACGCGTTGCCGAATTTGCTCGGCACGGTGCACGGCGCGCTCCCGTCGACGGTGTCGTTCGGCGAGTAGCCGTTCTCGAGCGCGGTGGCCAGCGTGATCACCTTCCACGTGGACCCGGGCTGGCGTCCGTAGGGGTGGGTGGCGATGTTGTACTGGCTCTGCTGGAAGTTGGGCCCGCCCACCATCGCCTTCACGGCGCCCGTGGTCGGGTCGATGGCGACGAGCGACGAGACCCAGTCGGGGCCGGAAGGGCTGGTCGGCAGCGACTCGGTGGTGGCGGCCTCGGCCATGCGCTGGAGGTTGGGGTCGAACGTGGTGGTGATGTCGAGGCCGCCCTTCAGCAAGCGGTCGCTCCGCTCCTTGGGGGTGGCGCCGAGGCGCGGGTCGTTGAGCAGCCGCTCCTGCACCTCCTCGGCGAGATAACTGTGCGCGCGCAACTCGGGTTCGGGCCGCACCGTGGGCAGTGGCTCGTTCTTCGCCGCGTCGGCTTCGGCCTGGGTGATGTAGCCCTGGTCGACCTCGGCCTGGAGCACGGTGGCACGGCGAAGCCAGGCGCGCGACGGGTACACGAACGGGTTCGTGCCCTCGGGATTGGAGATCACCCCGGCCAGCAGCGCAGCCTCCCCGAGCGTGAGGTCGTCGAGGTTCTTGCCGAAGAAGCGAGACGCCGCGCTCTTCACGCCGTACGAGTTCTCGCCGAAGTAGACCGTGTTCAGGTACTCCTCGAGGATCTTCGGCTTCGAGAAGTGCTCGTTCAGGCGGAGCGCGTCCTGGATCTCCTTGACCTTCCGGTTCACGTCACGTGCCGGAGACAGGATCCGGTTCTTCACGAGTTGCTGGGTGATCGTGGAGCCGCCCTGCTCGATCTTGCCCGACGTGACGTTGCTCACGAACGCACGGAACACGGCACCGAGGTCGATGCCGTCGTTCGTCCAGAAGGTGCGGTCCTCGATGGCGATCACCGCGTTCACGACCCTGAGGCCGCCGGGCGACGTCGCCAACTCCTGGTAGGTGACGTTCTGGCGGTCCTGGAGGCCGAGCTCGTCCATCTTCGTGCCGTCGGCCCAGCGGACGATCGACTTCTGTGCCAGGTCGCGCAGCTTGGGGACCGTCTTCACCGTGTAGTGGTGCGCGGCGACGACCTCCTCCGCGCCCGGGACGAGCGCAGCCATGCAGGCGCCGACGGCGATACCGCCGATGACGACGCCGAAGAAGAGGGTGCGGAGTGCACGCGTCAGCAACATTCGGCCCCCCAGCTTGGCACACGGGCGGCCCCGGACCCCCTTCAGGGCCGAAACGGGGGTCGTTTCGAGCCGGCCGGTTGCAGCCGGTCAGCTGCAGCCAGTCAGTTGAGGCCAGTCAGTTGAGGCCGGTCAGTCGAGGAAGGTGGCGATCCACTGGGCGTAGAATTGCGCGCCCTCGGGCCGCAGGTGGATGCCGTCGTCCCAGAAGAACTCGGGATGGGCGGCGGCGACGTCGTGCCAGTCGGCGAGCACCGCCTTGTCCTTGTAGCGGGCCACCCCGTCGGCGAGCGTCTCGTTGACCTCGTCCTCCCAGGGTCTCGGCACCTTGGCGTTGACGATGACGACCTTCTTGACGTTCTTCAGGATGTCCATCATGCGGTCGAAGTCGGCGGGGTTGACCGTGCCGTTCGTGCCGAGCTGGACGACGACCTCGTCGCCGAGCTGCCCGTTGTCGCGGTAGGCCTGCAGCGCGTCGACGCCGGCCGAGAACTGGCGGCTCTCCGCCGCGTCGACCGTGATCTTGTCGGCGCCGATGGTGTTGACCAGGGCGTTCGCGGCCCCGAGCATCACGGAGTCGCCCACCGCGGTGACCCTCTCGGTCACCGGGGCCGGTGTGGGCGCCGTGGCGGGCGCCGCCGTCGTCGGGGTGGTCGCGGCGGCGGCCTGGGTGCCGGGGCTCGCCGGGACGGTGGTCGTCGTGGGCACCGCGGCGGTCGTGCCGGGCGCCGCCGGGGCTCCGGGCGCGGTCGTGGTGGTCGCGGTCGGCCTGATCACCACTGCGGTCTCCGGCGGGAGCCCGGGCGGCCGGGGCGTGGGCTCGGCGTTGGCGAACCCGGCGGCGAGGACCACGATGAACGCGACGAGCGCGCCGCCCACCGCCGCGAATCCCGTGGCCAGTTGGCGCCGCCGCTCCCCCGTGGCACGCCGGAACGCCGCCCAGCGGCGCCCGAGCGCGCCGTGCCGGATCGGCTCCTCGACGTACTTGAACGAGAGCGCGGCGAACACGAACGTGAGAGCGAACCGCAGGACGAGCAGGGGGATCCCGGTGAGGGGCACGTCGGCGTGCGGGCGCGTGACCATGAAGATCGGCCAGTGCCAGAGATAGATCCCGTACGACCGCACCCCCACCCACACGAGCACGCGCTGCCCGAAGACCGCCGGTGAGAGACGCGATGCCGGATGCACGGTCGCGGCGATGAGGAGCGCGCTGAACAGCGCGAGCACGAGGAACCCGCCCCGGTACATCCAGTTGTCGTATTGGCCCGCGTTGAGGAAGAACCAGACCACGCCGACGAGTCCCACCGCGGCCATCACGTCGAGCGTGAGCGGCGCGGTGCGTCCCGTGTCGCGGGTGAGTCGCCACGGCGTCCAGATGATCGCGAGCGCGGCGCCGACGAGCATCGTGGCGGCGCGGGTGTCGGTGCCGAAGTACACGCGTGACGGATCGCTGAAGGGCTCGTACAGCACCGCCATCAACACCGTCGACGCCAGCACGCCGGAGAGCACGACGAGGAGCAGCTTGTTGCGCTGACGACCCCAGCGCGCGAGCAGGACCGACAGGATGAGCGGCCAGAACAGGTAGAACTGCTCCTCGACCGCAAGCGACCACACATGCTGCAGGAGTGAAGGTCGTCCTACGGAGACGAAGTACGACACCTTGTGGAAGATGAGGTACCAGTTCTGCACGTAGAACGCGGAGGCGAGCATCTGCCCCCGGAGCTCCGACACCGTGTCGGGCAGGAAGAGGAGCGAGTACAGCGCGACGATGCCGAGCATCAGGAAGAGCGCGGGGAGGAGCCGTCGGGCGCGGCGGAGATAGAAGTGCGCGAACCGGATCTGCCGGTACTCGCGCCAGTCGCCGAGCAGCAGGCTCGTGATCAGGTACCCGCTGATCACGAAGAACACGTCGACACCGAGGAAGCCGCCGCGCATCCAGCTGACGTCGCCGTGGTACAGGAGGACGGCCACGACGGCCAGCGCGCGCAGCCCGTCGAGCGCGGGGATGTATCCCAGGCGCGGCAGGCGCGCCGGGACCGCGTGGGCGGGTGCCTCCGTCCCCGACATCGCACCATGCTCGCGCGTACGGCGCGCGAGCTGACCGCACGAGCGGTCGGCGCAGCTCGCTCGGGGCGTTCGAGCTCGCCTCACGGAGTTCGGTCAATGCGTCTGACTCGGGCCGTACCGTCACCATGGGCGCGAAGCCGTCCCGTCGCGCGCCCGTCGTGACGGCCGGCGCCGGACGGCACCCGGGCCGGCGACGGCGCGCGAGACTGCGCTGCCGGACAGGAGGTCATCTCGGTGGGATCGGCACTCGCGGGAAAGGCCGCCCTCGTCACCGGGGCATCCAAAGGGATCGGGCTCGGCATGGCGAGGGCGTTCGCGCGCGAGGGCGCCGCGGTCATGATCTCGTCCCGCAAGCAGGACGCCCTCGATGCCGCCGCCGCCGGCATCGTCGCCGAGCTGCCGGACGCGCACGTCACGACGTTCGCCGCCAACGCGGGCGAGCCCGACCAGGCGGAAGCGTGCGTCGGCGCGACGATCGAGCGGCTGGGCGGGATCGACATCCTCGTGAACAACGCGGGCACGAACCCTGTGATGGGCCCCACCATCGACGCCGATCTCGACGCATGGGACAAGAC
>DASPTH010000268.1:0-38603 GCA_035623515.1 Acidimicrobiia bacterium | reverse complement strand
ACCCACCCCCACGCCACACGCATCCTCGCCCGCAGCTGGACCCACATCATCTGGCGCTGCTGGCAAGACCACACCGCCCACGACCCCACCCGCCACGCCGCCTTCCAACACCTCCACCAGCACGCGGCTTGACACAGGGCTCACGCGGCCACACGCCGGACAAACCCGCACGCCCACGCCCGACACTCGGCTCGGGCATCACGATGACGACAGTCAGGGGTTCGAGCAACGGCAAATGACGAGAGTTCGAGCGCGCCGTCGCGTGACGATGACGACCAGCGCCGCCGTCCCTGGATCGCGTTCGTGCTCGTCGGTGTCGGCGCGGCCGCGATCGCGGTGCTCGTCACGCTGCTCATGACCCAGAACAACGACACCAGTACCAAGGTCTCGACCCAGGCCAACCACACCACGACAACCGCTCCGGAGACGACCGCAACCCAAGGGCAGGTTTCGACGACGGTGACAACCGCAGCGGCAGGCTCGACGAACCCCGGGGGCGGAAGCGCGAGCGGAGGCGGTAGCGGCGGGAGCCCTCACGCGGTGACGACCACCGCCGCGGGCCTGATCGGATCTTCGCGGCGGCATCGCCGACGCCGAGGCGAGCGGGCGGTCAGGCCTCCGAGGACTCGTCCACCTGCTCGAGGAACTTGCGGATCTCCGATGCCCGGAACCGGCGGTGGCCTCCGAGGGTGCGGATCGCCGAGATCTTCCCGGCGCGGGCCCAACGGGTGACGGTCTTCGGGTTCACCCGGAACATTGCGGCGACCTCGGACGGCGTCAGCAACTGCTCGGCCTCGGGACCCTCGTTCTGCGCCATGTGGGCTCCTGTGAGTTTGGGGGGAAACAGTCCCGTATGTGCAGGTTAGCAGCTTCCGTCCCGGCTGGGGACCTTACGCAGACTCGATCGTTACCCGCCCCCGACCCTCCACAATCTCCCCGACCAGCCACGCATCGTGCCCGTTGGCACGTATGACGTCCAGGGTATCCAATCGGTCCTCGTCGCCAACCGCGGCCAGCATCCCGAGCCCGAGGTTGAAGACGTGCTCCATCTCCGTGTCGGGCACGTCCCCGGCGCGCTGCACCTCGGCGAAGACGCGCGGCTCTTCCCACGAACCGCGTGTGACGCGCGCGTCGCAGTGCGCGGGCAGCACACGCGCGAGGTTCGCCGGGATCCCACCTCCCGTCACGTGCGCGAACGCGTGCACGGGCACTCGCTCGCGCAGCTTGCGCATGGCAGGGGCGTAGATCGCACTCGGCCGCAGGAGTTCCTCACCGAGCGTGTGGTGCGCGCCCGACCACGCGGGATCGTCGAGCCGTCGGCCGGCGCGGTCGAGCAGGGCTTTGCGCGCGAGCGTGTAGCCGTTCTGTCGCAGCCCGGGACTCGCCATCCCGACGATCACGTCACCGGCGCGAACACCCGACGGGAGCACCTCGGCGCGTTCGACCGCGCCCACCGCGAAGCCGACGAGGTCGAACTCACCGGGTTCCATGATGTCGTGCTCGGAGATCTCACCGCCGAGCAACGCGCAGCCGGCCATCCGGCAGCCGTGCGCGACGCCCGACACGATCTCCGCGATGATCTCCTCGACGACCTTGCCGGTGGAGATGTAGTCGAGGAAGAAGAGCGGCTCGGCACCCTGCACCGCGACGTCGTCGACGGATCCCGCCACGAGGTCGATGCCGATCGTGTCGTACTTCCCCATGAGCCGGGCGATCACCGACTTCGTGCCGACGCCGTCGGTCGACGACACGAGCAGCGGGTCGTGGAAGCCGCGCGGATCGAACGCGAAGAGACCACCGAATCCGCCGATGTCGCCGACGACCTCGGGACGGAACGTCGAACGCACGTGCTCCTTGATGAGCTCGACGGCTCGTTCACCCGCGCCGATGTCGACGCCCGCACGCTGGTACGTGAGGGGTTCCCGCCGCGCGGCCTCCCGACCCATCAGGTGACGGGAGCAGACGCCGGTGCGCGCTCCAACACCAGCTTCGAATCGGCGTCGGTGACCTGGAGCTCGGGCACCGGGATCGGGTACTCGCCCGAGAGGCACGCGGTGCAGAACGAACCCGGTGACGCCCCGGTGGCGCTGACGAGGCGATCGAGATCGAGGTAGGCGAGCGAGTCGACGCCGATGAGATCGCGGATCTCGCCGACCGAGAGGTCGGCGGCGAGCAACTCGGAGCGTCGGCCGGTGTCGAGTCCGTAGAAGCACGGCCAGCGGTACGGCGGGGACGACACGCGAAAGTGCACCTCCGCCGCGCCGGCCTCGCGCAGCATCGACACGAGCTGGCGCAGCGTGGTGCCGCGCACGATCGAGTCCTCCACCACGACGAGTCGCTTCCCGCGGATGTTCTCGGCGAGTGGGTTCAGCTTCAGCCGCACACCCTGCTCGCGCTGCTGCTGGTTCGGCTGGATGAACGTGCGGCCGACGTAGCGGTTCCTCACGAGTCCGTCGCCGTAAGGGATACCCGACTCGCGCGCGTACCCCTGTGCCGCCGGGATACCCGACTCGGGCACCGGCATCACCATGTCGGCCGCGACGGGCGCCTGCCGTGCGAGCTCCTCACCCATCCGCTGGCGCGCCGCATGCGCGTTGTGGCCGTAGAGCATCGTGTCGGGACGCGCGAAGTAGACGAACTCGAACAGGCAGAGCTTCGGGTCGGGATCGGCGAAGCGCGTCGAATGCAGCCCCGACGCGTCGATCACGATCACTTCGCCCGGCTCGACCTCGCGGACGAGGTGCGCGCCGACGATGTCGAGCGCGCACGTCTCGCTCGCGAGCACCCAGCCGGCTTCGATGCGCCCGAGGACGAGTGGCCAGATCCCGTGGCGGTCGCGCACACCGATGAGGTGCGCTTCGTCCATCATCACGAACGAGAACCCACCCTCGAGACGCGGGAGCACGCGGTCGAGCGCGACTTCGAGATCACGGCCGTCGGAGCGCGGCTCTTGTGGGTACGAGACCGCGATGAGCTCGGCGACGAGCGCGGAGTCGGTGGTGGAGTCGAGGCGGCCGCCGCCCGGCAGCATGCCCGGGAGCATGCCGAGCTGCTCGGCCAGCGCCGACGTGTTCGTCAGGTTCCCGTTGTGGCCGAGGGCGAAACCGGCGTCGCCGACCTCGCGGTAGACGGGCTGGGCGTTGCGCCAATTGCTCGAACCGGTCGTCGAGTAGCGGACGTGGCCGATGGCGAGGTGCCCGTCGAGAGGGGCGAGGTTGTGCTCGTCGAAGACCTGGGTGACGAGGCCCATGTCCTTCACGACCGTGATCGTCTGCCCGTCGCTCACCGCGATCCCGGCCGACTCCTGCCCCCGGTGCTGCAGCGCGTACAGGCCCTGATAGGTGAGCTGGGCCACCCGCTGGCCCGGCGTGTAGACGCCGAAGACGCCGCAGGCGTGGCCGCTTCCCGGATCCATCAGGCCACCAGTATCGCCGATGGCGCCCTCACTCCCGGCGTCCCAGCGCTCTCGGGATCGCGCTGCGCCACGCGTCGTCTGCGTCGGCGAGGGCGACGTCGAAGTCGGGTGACCAGAGACGGTCGCCGCCCGCAGTGCCGATGTCGGCGGCTCGAACGTGCACCGTGGCCGCACGGCCGAGCACATCGGCGACCCGGTCGGGCGCGACCGACAGCAGCACGCGCGACGCCGACTCCGCGAACCACGCGCACGCGGGAACGAGCTCCGTGCCGAGCGCCACCCGAGCCCCGCACTCTCCCGTGATCGCCATCTCGGCGAGCGCGACGGCCAACCCGCCGTCGGAGCAGTCGTGCACACCGTCGACGATCTCGTCGCGCACGAGCGCGCGGACCAGGTCGTGGACGGCGACGGCAGCAGTGACGTCGGCCGAGGGCGGGATGCCGTCGCGCAGGCCGTGCGCGGTCGCCCATTCCGAGCCACCGACCTCGGCGCGCGTGTGGCCGAGCACGACGACGTGCGAACCGGCGTGGAGCGCGGGTGGCGCGGGAACCGCGCGCAAATCGTCGACGATGCCGACGACACCGACCACGGGCGTGGGGTCGATGTCGCGTCCCTGCGACTCGTTGTAGAAGCTCACGTTGCCACCGATCACCGGGAGGCGGAACGCCTCGCACGCTTCGCTCAGCCCCTCGGTGACCTCGGAGAACTGCCACATCACCTCCGGGTGCTCCGGGTTGCCGAAGTTGAGGCAGTTGACGAGCGCGCGCGGCTCGGCACCGACACACGCGAGATTGCGCGTGGCTTCCAGCACGGCAAGCCGCGCGCCGACGCGGGGGTCGAGCGCACAGAAACGTGCCTTGCCGTCGGTGGTGAGCCCGAGCGCGCGCCGCGTGCCCTTGAGGCGGAGCAGCGCGGCATCGGCTCCGGGTCCGACGACGGTGTTCAGGAAGAGCTGGTGGTCGTACTGACGGAACACCGCCGACTTGTCGGCGATCGTGGGGCGCGCGAGGAGCGTGACCAGTTCCGCCGAGAGATCGGTGCCGGCGGGGAACCGTGCCGCCAACTCGGCCGCGGGATCGGCCGCTTGCCGGACCGCGAGATCGGCAGGTGCCGCGACCGGGCGGTGGTACACGGGCCCGTCGCCGAGGCTCGCGACCGGGACGTCGGCGATCGGCGTGCGATCCGACGAGACCTCGGGGCTTGCGTCGCCGGCCGGTGCGCCGGGGTTGGCGCCGGGCACCCCGAGCGCGTCGAACCAACCGTCGTACACGCGGAACCGACCGGTGTCGGTGACGCGGCCGACGACGGTCGCGCGGATCTCCCAACGGGCGCAGAGCTCGAGTACCGCGTCGAGGTGGTCCGGGCGCACGATCGCGAGCATGCGCTCCTGGCTCTCCGACGTCATGACCTCGACGGGGTTCATCCCCGGTTCGCGCTTCGCGACGCGCGCGATGTCGACGTCCATCCCCGCGCCCGTCTTCGCCGCCGTCTCCGACGCCGCGCACGAGAGGCCCGCGGCGCCGAGGTCCTGCACCCCGACCGCGAGCCCATTGTCGAGCAGCTGCACGGTGGCTTCGATGAGGCGCTTCTCCTCGAACGGGTCGCCCACCTGTACCGACGGCCGTTTCGCCTCCGAGCCCTCCGCGAACCCCGCGGATGCGAGCACGCTGGCGCCGCCGATGCCGTCGCGCCCCGTCGAGGATCCGAGGAGGACGGCGAGGTTCCCTGTGCCTTCGGCCTTGGCGAGCACGAGCCGCTCGCGCGGCAGCACACCGAGACACAGGACGTTCACGAGTGGGTTGTCGCGGTAGCACTCGTCGAAGCCGACCTCGCCCCCGACGGTGGGGACGCCCACCGCGTTCCCGTACCCGCTGATCCCGGCGACGACGTGTTCGAAGAGGTAGCGCGACCGCGGATCGTCGGGAGGGCCGAAGCGCAACGGGTCCATGAGCGCGATCGGGCGCGCTCCCATCGAGAACACGTCACGGATGATCCCGCCGACTCCGGTGGCGGCACCCTGGTAGGGCTCGACGGCCGAGGGATGGTTGTGGCTCTCGATGCGGACCGCGACCGCGAGCCCGTCTCCGACGTCGATCACGCCCGCACCTTCACCGGGTCCGACCATCACCCACGGCGCCTGCGTGGGAAAACGCCGGCGGTAGATCATCGACGACTTGTACGAGCAGTGCTCCGACCACATGACCGCGTACATCGCGAGCTCGAGCTCGGTGGGGTCGCGCCCGAGGAGCGCGACGATCTCGGCGAGTTCGTCGTCGGTGAGGCCGAGTTGCCGGTGCCGCGGTTCGTGTCGGACGGGCTCGGTCGTGGTCATCGGCGGGCACGCATGCTATCCGGACGTGCGCCATTGTCTCGTGAAGAACCGTGCGTACTCTCGCCGACCCTTGCGGGATGGAGGAGTGCTGATACGGTGAAATGCCGTCGATCCGACAGACGCAAATCGTGGAGCACACCATGGCGAAGAACACCGCGAAACATGCTCGCAAAATGTCTGCCCAACACAAGGCGGCATTGGCGCAGGGGCGAGCCGAGGGCCGAGCGGTGAAGAACTACCTCGAGGCACTCGACCGGAGCCGGCCTCGGCGGGGGCGCAAGCGCACGCCCGAGTCGGTGAAGAAGCGGCTCACCGCGATCGAAGCCGAGATGCCCGGCGCGTCGCCGCTCGTGCGGCTCCAACTCGTGCAGGAGCGCATGGATCTCGAGAAGGAACTCGAGCAGCTCGGCACGAAGGTCGACCTGACCGCCCTGGAAGCCGCCTTCGTGAAGACGGCGGGCAAGTACTCGGAACGAAAGGGGATCTCCTACGCGGCGTGGCGGCAGTTGGGTGTGTCGGCCGAGACGCTGAAGAAAGCGGGGATCACGCGCTGAGCTCGGCGCGGCCGCGCGTGGTCTCGGCCGCGGCGAGCAGCGACCGCAAGAGCACGATCCCGTCGGCCGAGCCGAGCAGCGTGTCACTCGCTCGCTCGGGATGCGGCATGAGGCCGACCACGTTCCCCGCTTCGTTGGCGATCCCGGCAATGTCGTCGAGGCTGCCGTTCGGGTTGTGCACGTATCGCAGCACGATCCGGTCCCGCTCACGCAGCACTCGCAATGTGGCTTCGTCGCACACGTAGTTCCCCTCGAAATGGTTGATGGGGATGCGGAGGATCTCACCGGCAGTGGCCAGCGCGGTGAGCACCGACGCCGATGTCTCGACGCGGAGCTCGACCGTCTCGCACAAGAACGACAGCCCGACGTTCTTCTGGAGCGCGCCGGGCAGCAGCCCCGCCTCGGTGAGCACCTGGAAGCCGTTGCAGATGCCCACCACCGGCCCGCCCGCCCGCGCGAACTCGGTGACCGCATCCATGACCGGCGAGAAGCGGGCGATCGCGCCGGTGCGCAGGTAGTCGCCGTGCGCGAACCCGCCGGGGACGACGACCGCGTCCACTCCCCGAATCGTGGCGTCGCCGTGCCAGAGCATCGTGGTCTCACCACCGAGCTGCTCGACGGCCCACTCCACGTCGAGCTCGCAGTTCGTGCCCGGGAACAACACGATCCCCACGCGTGCGCTCATGTCGGCGACAGCTCCTCGAGTGAGATCTCGTATCGCTCGATCACAGGATTCGCGAGCAGTCGCCTGCACATCTCGTCGACCTGTGCGCGCGCTGCGTCGGCCGACGCGGCGTCGACCACGAGGCGGATCGTCTTGGCGATCGAGACGTCGCTGACGTTGTGGTACCCGAGCGCGGGCAACGCGCGCTCGACGGTGGCGCCCTGCGGGTCGAGCACGCCGGGCAGGTGGGCGACGTCGATGCGCGCTTCGTACCGGCTCACAGCTGGTTCGCCCCGTGCCACTCGTCGAAGCTGGCACCGGTGACGAGCTCGTAGGCCTCGATGTACTTCGAACGTGTCGCCGCGATCACGGCCTCCGGCAGGGGCGGCGCGGGTGGCTCCTTGTTCCACCCGATCGAGAGGTAGTAGTCGCGCACGTACTGCTTGTCGAAGGAGGGAGGCGACGTGCCGACCTGGTACTCATCGGCCGACCAGTAGCGCGAGGAGTCGGGAGTGAGCATCTCGTCGATGGCGATGAGCTGCCCGTCGACCACGCCGAACTCGAGTTTTGTGTCGGCGAGGATCAGCCCACGCGACGCGGCGAGCTCGGCGCCGAACTCGTACACGCGCAGCGTGAGCTCGCGGAGCTCCGCGAAGCGGTCGTCACCGACGAGCGCGGCGGCATCTGCGTCACTCAACGGGAGATCGTGACCGGCTTCGGCCTTCGTCGTGGGCGTGAAGATCGGTTGCGGGAGCCGTTCCGCCTGCGCCAGGCCGGGCGGCAGCCGTCGGCCCTGGACCGAACCGGTCGCTTCGTAGTCGGACCACGCCGAGCCGAACAGGTAGCCGCGCGCGACGCACTCGAGGCGAACCGGTCGCGCCGCGCGTACGAGCATCGCCCGTCCCGCGACCTCCGGCCCTGCGGTCTCGGGAAAGTCGGTCGGGTCCGCCGACACGAGGTGGTTCGGCACGATCGCGACCGTGGCCTCGAACCAGAACGTCGACAGCCCGGTGAGCACCCGACCCTTGTCGGGGATGGCGTCGCCGAGCACCACGTCGAACACCGAGATCCGGTCCGACGCGACGACGAGCATCCGGTCGTGGCCGACTTCGTAGAGCTCGCGGACCTTGCCGGTGTAGTGATGCGGGAGCGCCAGCCGGTTCATGTTTCTCCGCGCTCGTCGAGCGCATCGACGGCCCGGGCGGCGTGCGCCACCGCCCGGTCCAGGTCGAAGCATGCGTCGAGCGCATCCGGTGCGAGACGGGCGGTGATGGCGGCATCCTCCGACAGAACGTCGCGGAACGGTCGCTGCTCCTCCCACGTACGCGTGGCGGCCTGTTGCACGAGACGGTACGCGTCGTCACGGGCGAGCCCGGTGTCCACCAACGCGAGCAGCACCGCTTCGCTGAACACGAGACCGTGCGAGGCGTCGAGGTTGGCCCGCATGCGAGCTATGTCGACGACCATGCCCTCGACGATGCGGCGGAGGCGGCCCGACATGTAGTAGGCGAGGACGAGCGAGTCGGGCAGGATGATGCGTTCCACCGACGAGTGCGACATGTCGCGCTCGTGCCACAGCGCCACGTCCTCGAGACCGGCCTGGAGGTTGCCACGCAACACGCGCGCGAGCCCACAGAGCTGCTCCGAGCGCCACGGGTTCCGCTTGTGCGGCATCGCGCTCGAGCCCTTCTGGGCGCCGGCCGCGAACGGCTCCTGCACCTCTCCGACTTCCGTGCGCTGCAGGTGGCGGATCTCGAGCGCGACCGACTCGATCGACGACCCCAACGCCGCGCACGCGTAGAGCAGCTCCGCGTGGCGGTCACGGGCGACCACCTGCGTGGACGGCGCCGGCCGCAAGCCGAGCTGCTCGCACACGTAGGCCTCGACCTCCGGGTCGACGTTGGAGTACGTGCCGACGGCGCCCGACACCTTCCCCACCGCCACCGCGTGGCGGGCGCGCTCGAGACGCACGAGGTCGCGGCGGAGCTGGAGCGCCCAGAGCGCGAGCTTGCCACCGAAGGTGATGGGCTCGGCGTGGATCCCGTGCGTGCGGCCCGCCATCGGGGTGTCGCGGTGCTCGCGGGCGCGGGCCGCGACCGCACCTTCGAGTGCTCGCACCGCTTCGATCACGAGATCGCAGGCCCGGACGAGGGTGACGGCCAGGGCGGTGTCGACGACGTCGTACGACGTGAGTCCGTAGTGGACCCACTTGGCGGCGGGGCCGCCGATCCGCGCTTGCACGACGTCGACGAAGGCGGCGGTCTCGTGGTCGGTGACGGCCTCCCGTTCCCGGATCGCTTCGACGTCGAAATCCGCTCGCTCGCGGATCGCCGCGGCGTCCGCCGGGGGCACCACACCGAGCTTGGCCCAGGCCTCCACGGCGAGGATCTCCACCTCCAGCCACGTGCGGAAACGGGCCTCGTCGGTGAACAGGCCGGCAATTTCGGGGGGCGCGTAGCGCTCTATCAAGGGGACCCTTCCTCTTGCCGACACTCTACGAGCCCGGCACATCGCCGGCCGCGACGGGCCCGCGGGTGGAGCGGGGTCGGTGTCGGCGCGGCACCGGCGAGCGCGGGCGTGTGAGGAGGAATGGCTGGGGTGGCGAACTGCACGAAGCACTGGACCGAGCACGCGGTGGCGCAGTGTGAGGAGTGCGGCCAGCCGTGGTGCGCGCAGTGCCTCGTGCCCCCGCCGCGCGACAACGGGCCGCTCCGGTGCATCCCGTGCTCCCTCGTGATCGCGGGTGTGCGCGCACGGCGCCGGGTGCGCTGACTCATCCGACGCCGGCGGCGATGTCGCGCCGGTAGTAGCGGCCGGGCCACTCGATCTGCTCCGCAGCGTCGTAGGCGCGGGCCCGCGCGCTCTCGATCGTGGAGCCGAGCGCGCTCACGTAGAGGACTCGCCCGCCACTCGTGACGAAGTCGCCGCCCTCCCGCCGGGTTCCTGCGTGGAACACGGTGACCGAATTCACGGCCGCGTCTTCGAGACCTCGGATGACGTCGCCGGTACGCGGCGACACGGGGTACCCCTCGCACGCGAGCGCAATCGTGACGCACGCGTCGTCCACGAACTTCGAGTCGAGGCCGCGTTCGCCGGACGCCGCGCGAAACACGAGCTCGGCGAGGTCGCCGGCGAAGCGCGGGATCACGCACTGCGCCTCCGGGTCGCCGAAGCGGACGTTGTACTCGACGACCTTCGGACCATCGGACGTGAGCATCATCTGCGCGTAGAGCACGCCGCGGTAGTCGATGCCCCGCGACCGCAGCGCCTGCAGGGTCGGCAGCACCGCGCGTGCCATCACGTCCTCGACCACTGCCTGCGGTGCGACCGGGACCGGTGAGTAGGCGCCCATCCCCCCGGTGTTCGGTCCGGTGTCCCCGTCACCGATGCGCTTGAAGTCCTGCGCGGGTGCGAGGGGCCGGGCGTCGTCGGGGTCACCGTTGCACACGACGAGCAGCGACAGCTCGGGTCCGGTCATCCCCTCCTCGATGACGAGCCTGCGGCCGGCGTGGCCGAACGCCTGGCCGGAGAGATAGGAGCGGACCGCGTCGCGCGCGTCGGCGAGCGTTTCGGTCACGAGCACACCCTTGCCCTCGGCCAGCCCGTCGGTCTTCACCACGTACGGCGGGGCCAGGGAGTCGAGGAAGCCGAGGGCCGGGGCTTCGTCGTCGAAGGAGCCGTAGCGGGCGGTGGGCACGTTCGCGCCGGCGAGCAGCTCCTTCATCCAGGTCTTCGAGCCCTCGAGGCGCGCGCCGTCGGCGTTGGGGCCGAACGCGAGCCTGCCGCGGGCGCGGACCGCGTCAGCCACGCCGTTCACGAGCTGACGGTCGGCGGCCACCACGACGAGGTCGACGGCGAGGTCGTCGGCGAGTTGTGCCACCGCCGACGGGTCGTGCGGGTCGACGGGCATGCAGAGCGCGGTCTGGGCGATGCCCGCGTTCCCCGGCGCCGCGAACACGTCGGGCGCCGACGGCGACCGTTGCAACCCCCACACGATCGCGTGCTCGCGACCGCCCCCACCGACGACCAAGACCCTGCTCATACGCTCGCTCCCTGCGGGGCCGGCGCACGCGGCGACGAGCGAGCGGAGCGAGTCGAGGAGCTCGCCGGGAACGAGCGTCGCGAGGCGGGTACCCCGCCGAGCAGCGAGTGACCCATCGAGGAGGCGCGAGTCGGCATCATGTCGGCAGGACGACGGTCTGGGCGCGGTCGGGGCCGACGGACACGAACGACACCGACGTGCCGGCGATCGACTCGACGAAGCGCACGTAGTCGCGCGCCTCGGCCGGGAGGTCGTCGATCACCCGCGCGTCCTCGATGTCGACGCTCCAGCCGGGCAACGTCTCGAACACCGGCTCGACCTTGTGCAGGACCGACTGGTGGTACGGCACGTGCTCGTAGCAGGTGCCGTCCTCGCCCTCGTAGGCGACGCACACTTGGAGCTCGTCGAACCCGGTGAGCACGTCGAGGTTCGTGATCGCGATCTCGCTGCACGTGTTGATCCGGACCGCGTGGCGCAGCATGACCGCGTCGAGCCACCCGACGCGCCGACGGCGGCCGGTGTTCGTGCCGTACTCGCCGCCGCGCTCGACGATCCGGTCGCCGATCGCGCTGCCCTCCGGCAACTCGCTCGGGAACGGCCCGGCGCCGACCCGGCTGGTGTAGGCCTTCACGATGCCGACGACCCGGTCGATCGCGCGGGGTCCCACGCCGGCGCCCGCGCACACGGCGCCGGCGACGGGGTTCGACGACGTGACGTAGGGGTACGTGCCGTGGTCGAGATCGAGGAACGTCGCTTGCGCGCCCTCGAACAGCACTCGCTGGCCGGCGTCGATGGCGTCGTGGAGCAGGTGCACGGTGTCGGCGATGTACGGCTCCAGGCGCGGCGCCATCCCCAGGTACTCGTCGCAGATCTCGTCGGCGGTCATGGGCAACCGGTTGTAGACCTTCGTGAGCAGGCCGTTCTTCTCGCGCAGCGCGAGATCGAGCTTCTGGCGGAAGATCTTCGGGTCGAGCAGGTCCTGCACCCTGAGGCCCACGCGCAGCGCCTTGTCCGCGTACGCCGGGCCGATGCCGCGGCGCGTCGTGCCCAGGGCGTTCTTCCCCAGGAATCGCTCGGTCACGCGGTCGAGCTCCTGGTGGTAGGGCATGATCAGGTGGGCGTTGCCCGACAGCTTGAGCTGCCCGATCTCCACCTTCCTCGCCTCGAGCATGTCGAGCTCGGCGATCAGGACCTTCGGGTCGACGACGACGCCGTTGCCGATGACCGGGATGACGTAGGGATGCAGGATGCCGCTCGGGACGAGCTGGAGCTTGAACACCTCGCCGTCGACCACGATCGTGTGGCCGGCGTTGTGGCCCGCCTGGTAGCGCACGACGACCGTGCTCTCCTTGGCGAGGTAGTCGGTGAAGCGGCCCTTGCCCTCGTCGCCCCAGTGGGTGCCGACGATCACCGTGCCCGGCACGGGACCCGATCCTGTTCCGCGAACGCAACGGGAGTCACGTTGCAAGGAGGGTAGTCGAGGAACCCGGGAACCGGAGCAGCCAAAGCGACCGTCGAAGCTCGCAACGGCCGGAGTGTCGAAGGGCCGGTGTCGAAGGGCCGGTGTCGAAGGGAGGACTGCCATGCGACGGATCGCGCTGCTGCTCGTGCTCGTGGGAGCGTCGGTGTTGCTCGCAGCCGGGCCCGCTGCCGCGTGCGGCGGGCTCGTCGGCGAGAACGGGACCATCCAGCTCACCCGCACGACCACGCTCGCCGCCTACCACGACGGCGTCGAGCGCTACGTGACGAGCTTCGAGTTCAGCGGTCGAGGCCAGGAGGTCGGCTCGATCGTGCCGTTGCCCGGAGTGCCGACGAAGGTCGAGCGCGGCGGCGACTGGACGCTGCAACGCCTCGAGCGCGAGGTGAACCCGGTACCCGAGACCCGCGTGTTCGACGCGGCGGCATCGGCAGCCAACGACGAAGCCCAGGTCCTGTACTCCACCAAGATCGACGCGCTCGACATCACGATCCTGCGCGGTGGTGCGAACGCGGTGGGCAAGTGGGCGCTCGACCACGGCTTCCTGCTCACGCCCGACGCGCCGCAGGTGCTCGACTTCTACTCGCGGCGCAGCAAGATCTTCATGGCGGCGCGCTTCGACGCCAACCGGGCGCGCGAGCTCGGGCAGAACTCGGGTGACGGCACGCCGATCATGCTGACGATCCCGGTCGCCGAGCCGTGGGTCCCGCTGCGCATCCTGGCGCTCGGCCTCGACCGGACGAAGATCGTCGACGCCGACGTGTTCCTGCTCACCGACCACCGGCCCTTGCTCCGCGCCGGTGACACCGGGCTCACGCTCGCCCGGAGCGACGAGGCGTCGTCGAGCCTGCTCGGCGACCTCCGCTCCGACAAGGGCATGCAGTGGGTGCCCGACGACATGTGGCTCTCGTACCTGCGCGTGAACACCCCGGCCGGGAACCTGAACTACGACCTCGCGGTGTCGACCCACGACGGCGTCGTGCCGTCGGCCCGTCTCGTGGGGATCGGCTTCCCGGGTGGGCTGCGCGGCCCAACCGGGTCGAGCTCCGCTTGGTGGGACGTGCTCGGGGTCACCGGCGGCATCCTCGTCGCCGTGACGGCGATCGCGCTCGCCCGACGATTCGCGACGAGGACGGCGACGCCGTGAGGGTCACGGGTCTACGGCGCGTCGCGGTCGCCGGCGCGGCCACGTTCATGGTGGTGGCGGCCGCGTTCTCGCTCGGCGCCTTTTCGTCAGGGGGCGCGTCGGGCGACGTCGAGCCCCGCGCGCTCGGACCCGGACCGGTGACGGTGCGGCTCGTCGTAAGGGACAGTCATTTCTCGCCCACCCGCATCCACGTGCTCCCGCACACCGACGTCACGTTCGAGATCACGAACCACGACTTCATCAATCACGAGTTCATCATCGGCGACAAGGCGGTGCACATGCGCCACGAGAACGGCCACGAACCCTGGCACCCGCCGAAGCCCGGCGAAGTGTCGATCGCGCCGCACACCACCGGGGTCACGACCTACTCGTTCCATGCGCCCGGGAAGGTGCTCTTCGCCTGCCACCTTCCCGGCCATTTCGCGTTCGGCATGTGGGGCTACGTGATCGTCGACCGCGTCTGACCGCGCCCAAGTGCGAAGTTGCGTCAGCAACCGACGCTATACGTCGCTGGCTGACGCAACTTCGGCGGTGGAGGTGAACGTCAGCTCGCCGTCGGGGCTGGCGTCGACGACGATCACGTCGCCGTCGGAGTAGTCGCCCTTGAGCAGGCCGAGCGCGATGGGGTCGCTCACCTCGCGCTGGAGCACTCGCTTCAGCGGCCGCGCCCCGAAGTCGGGGTCGTAGCCTGCGTGGGCGAGGTGCGCACGCGCCGCCTCGGTGAGCTCGAGCCCGAGCCCACGCTCGGCGAGCCGCTCCCGGAGCTGCTCCACCTGGATGTCGACGATGCGCTCGATGTGCGACTCGTCGAGCCGGTGGAACACGACGATCTCGTCGATGCGGTTGAGGAATTCCGGCTTGAAGTGGCTGCGCACGATGTTCAACACGGTCCGCTCGTCGGCTGCTCCGCCGAGGTTGCTCGTCATGATCAGCACCGTGTTCGTGAAGTCGACCGTACGGCCCTGGCCGTCGGTGAGCCGACCGTCGTCGAGGAGCTGGAGCAACACGTTGAACACGTCGGGGTGCGCCTTCTCGATCTCGTCGAGCAGCACGACCGCGTAGGGACGGCGGCGGACGGCCTCGGTGAGCTGGCCCCCCTCCTCGTACCCCACGTATCCGGGCGGTGCGCCCACGAGACGCGACACGTTGTGCTTCTCCTGGTACTCCGACATGTCGATACGGACCATGGCGCGTTCGTCGTCGAACAGGAAGTCGGCGAGGGTGCGCGCGAGCTCGGTCTTGCCGACGCCCGTGGGACCGAGGAACAGGAACGAGCCGATGGGGCGGTCGGGGTCGGACAGACCGGCACGCGACCGCCGGATCGCGTTCGCGACCGCGATCACCGCGTCGTCCTGGCCGATCACGCGTTCGTGGAGCACCTCCTCCATGCGCACGAGCTTCGCCATCTCGCCCTCCATGAGGCGGCTGACGGGAATGCCGGTCCATTTGGCGACGATCTCGGCGACGTCCTCCTCGTCCACCTCTTCCTTCAGCATCTGCTGGTCGCGCTGGAGGTCGTCGAGGCGCGCCGTCTTCGCTTCGATCTCGGTCTCGATCTCGCGCATGGTGCCGTAGCGGAGCTGCGCGGCGCGCTCGAGGTCGCCCTCGCGCTCGGCCATCTCCGCGTCGGTGCGAGCCTGCTCGAGACGTTCCTTCAGCGCGCGGATCTCGCTGATGGCGTCCTTCTCGTTCTGCCAGTGCGCGACCATCGCGTCGCGCTCCTCGCCGAGCTCGGCGAGCTCTGCTTCGAGCGCAGCGAGCCGCTGCTGCGACGACTCGTCGGTCTCCTTGTCGAGCGCGGCCTTCTCGATCTCGAGCTGGCGGATCCGGCGCTCGACGACGTCGATCTCGAAAGGCATGGAGTCGATCTCGATGCGCAATCGCGACGCGGCCTCGTCGACGAGGTCGATCGCCTTGTCGGGGAGCTGCCGACCGGTGATGTAACGGTGCGACAACACCGCGGCCGCGACCAGCGCGGCATCCTGGATGCGCACGCCGTGGTGGACCTCGTAGCGTTCCTTCAGCCCGCGCAGGATCGCGATCGTGTCCTCGACCGACGGCTCGCCCACGTACACCTGCTGGAAGCGACGCTCGAGCGCGGGGTCCTTCTCCACGTACTTGCGGTACTCGTCGAGGGTGGTCGCGCCGATCATGCGCAGCTCACCACGGGCGAGCATCGGCTTGATCATGTTCCCCGCGTCGACCGCGCCTTCGGCTCCCCCCGCGCCGACGATCGTGTGGAGCTCGTCGACGAACGTGATGACCTCGCCCTCGCTGTCCGTGATCTCCTTCAGCACCGCCTTGAGGCGGTCCTCGAACTCGCCGCGGTACTTCGCGCCGGCGACCATCGCCCCGATGTCGAGCGCGATCAACCGCTTGTTGCGCAGGCCCTCCGGCACGTCGCCCTCGACGATGCGCCGCGCGAGCCCCTCGACGATCGCGGTCTTGCCGACTCCCGGCTCGCCGATGAGCACGGGGTTGTTCTTCGTGCGCCGCGACAGCACCTGGATGACGCGGCGGATCTCGTCGTCACGCCCGATCACCGGGTCGAGCTTCCCCTTGCGCGCTTCCTCGGTGAGGTCCCGACCGAACCGCTCGAGGGCCTGGTACTGCTCCTCGGGGTTCTCGCTCGTGACCCGATGGCTCCCGCGCACCTCTTTCAGCGCTGCGAGCACCGCGTCGTGCGTGACGCCGAGCCCGCGCAGCAAGTCGCCGACCCCGCCTGCGACCTCCGCCATCGCGAGGAGGAGGTGCTCGGTGGAGAGGTAGTCGTCGCCGAGGTCGTCACGCTGCGCGTCGGCCGCTTCGAGCACCCCGTACGCGTCGGTGGACAGCTGCGCCTGCTGCGCCGTGGAGCCGTACACCTTCGGCAGCCGCGCCAGTGCCTCCTCGGCGCGATCGCGGACCACCTTGCTCGACACCCCGAGGCGCGCGAGCACGGGCAGGACGACGCTCTCGGGCTGGCTCACGAGGGCGGCGAGCAGGTGCTCGGAGGTGACCTGGGAGTGGTTCTGCTCCCGTGCCAGCGCCTGGGCGGCGCCGAGCGCCTCGCCGGTCTTGTGGGTCAGCTTGTTGGGGTCGAGCGGCATACCTTCACCTCGGCGTTGCGGACCACTTGCCCAAAACTTGACAACACCACTGTCAACTTTATTCCGGAGACCGGGCTCCGTCCTCGGGAGGCCGCCCGGGAGTGACGGGCCTCAGCGCGCCCGGACCCGCACGACGGTCCGGCCGCCGACGGGTACCAGGTCGCGCCGGTAGGAGCGGTGCACCTCGTCGACCGCTTGTCCGAGCTCCTCCGACGCGCGTGTGAGCGCATCCTGGAGCTCCTCGACGCGATCGCGGAGGCGCTCGAGCTCGGCTTCGAGCTCGAGGATCTTGCGCACGCCGGCGAGGCTCACCCCCTCGTTGGTGAGCTCCTGGATCCGCTGGAGGAGCGCGATGTCGCGTTCGGAGTACCGGCGGCTCCGCCCCTCGGTGCGGCTCGGCTCGATCAGGCCCTTCCGCTCGTAGATGCGAAGGGTCTGCGGGTGCACACCCGCGAGCTCGGCTGCGACCGAGATGATGTAGAGCGCGCGGTCGCGTTCGTCGGTGGCCATCTCACACCCCCAGGAACTCGCGCGGGTTGGTGCCGAGCTTCTCGCCGAGCTCGGACACCACCTGGCGCGTCTCGTCGTCGAGCTCCGTGGGCACGACGACGTCGAAGGTCACGAGGAGCGCGCCCGGATCCCCCGAGCCGCGCTGGATCCCGCGGCCACGGACCCGGACGGTCTTGCCGCTCTGGGTGCCCGGCGGCACCTTGACGGTCACGGGCGAGTCGAGCGTGGGCACCTTGACCTGCGTGCCGAGCGTCGCCTCGGGGAACGTGATCGGGACCTTCACCGTGAGGTCGTTCTTGCCGCTCCGCCCGAAGATCGGGTGCGGTGCGACGTGCACCACGACGTAGAGGTCGCCGGGCGGCCCGCCGTTCTGCCCGGGCGTTCCCCGGCCCTTCACCCTGATGCGCTGGCCGTCGTCGACCCCTGCCGGCACGCGGACCTTCACCGTTCGCGGGCGCACCTCGACCCCGCGTCCCTTGCAGTGCTTGCACTTGTCCTTCACGACGGTGCCCCGACCCCCGCACGTGGGACACACCTGCGAGAAGGAGAACGGACCCTGGTCGACGGCCACCGCGCCCGACCCGCCACAGGTCTGGCACACGTCCGGGAACGTGCCAGGCTTCGCGCCGGTGCCCCCACACACCGAGCACGGGGCCTCCGAGGTGATGCTGACCGACGTGGTGACGCCGTGCACCGCGTCGAGGAAGTCGAGGTGCAGTTCGGTCTCGAGGTCGTGGCCGCGTTGCGGCCCGACCGGGCCACGGTTGCGACGCCCGCCACCGCGCCCTCCGAACAAGTTGCCCAGCAGGTCGCCGAAGCCACCCATGTCGCCGACGTCCTCGAAGCGGATGTTCTGGAACCCGGGCCCGAAGCCGCCCCCACCGCCGCCCGGACCGACACCCGCCGCGACCATCTCGCGGACCTGGTCGTACTCCTTGCGCTTCTCGGCGTCACCGAGCACGTCGTGAGCCGCGGAGATCTCCTTGAACCGATCCTCGGCATCCTTGTTGCCGGCGTTGGCGTCGGGGTGGAACTTCTTCGCGAGCTTGCGGTACGCGCGCGCGATGTCCTTCTCGGACGCGTCCGTCGACACGCCGAGCACGTCGTAATAGTCCTTCTCGAACCACTCACGCTGCGGTGCCATCTCTATTGGCTCGCTCGCTGCTCGCCGGGATACCCGGCTCGCCGACGCTCGCTC
This sequence comes from Acidimicrobiia bacterium, assembly GCA_035623515.1. GTDB lineage: Bacteria > Actinomycetota > Acidimicrobiia > IMCC26256 > DASPTH01 > DASPTH01. The sequence goes on along the minus strand of DASPTH010000268.1, from coordinate 20,175 downwards.
CCCGTGCTCACTCGACTCGGCTGCGCCTCGCTCACTCGCGGCTGCCAGCCCACCGGCACGCGCTGCTCGCCGGGACACCCGGCTCGCCGACGCTCGCTCCCCGTGCTCACCCGACTCGGCTCGTGCTTCACTGGCGCGTCACCTTCACCATGGACGGCCGGATCACCTTGCCCTTGAGGCGATAGCCGGTGCGCATGGTCTCGGCGACGCGGGGATCGCCGTCGCCGTCGTCCTGCAGGACGGCCTCGTGCTCGTTCGGGTCGAAGGCCGAGCCCACTGCTTCGATGCGCTCGAGCCCTGCCTTCTCGAGCACCGTCACGAGCTGCACGTGGATGCTCTCGATGCCGCTCCGGATCTTCTCCATCTCCGGCGCGTCGCCCGACACGCTCGCCAGCGCGCCCTCGAAGGAGTCGAGCACGGGCAGGAGCTCTTCCACGAGACGGTCGGTCGCGCGGTCGACGAGTGCGGTCTGCTCGCGGAGCACGCGCTTCCGGTAGTTCTCGAAGTCCGCCTGCACGCGCCGCAGCGTGTCGACGAGCTCGGTGCGTTCCGTCTGCAGTTGCGCGAGGTCGGACTCGACGGCCGCGGCGGCATCCTCCGCCGCGCCGTCGTCGTCCGATCGTGCGGTGTCCGCAAGCGGCTCGCGGTCGCCCGCGTCAGGCACTCTGCTCACCCGGCTCGTCGACGATCTCGGCGTCGGCGACCTCGTCGTCGCTCGGCGCGGAGGGACCCGGACCCGACGGGCCGGAACTCCCGCCGGCGGCGGTCTGCTGAGCCTGCGCAGCCTGGTACAGCCGCTGCGAGAAGTCCTGCATGACGGTCATGAGGTGCTCGTGACCGCGCTTGACCGCGTCGATGTCGGTACCCGCAAGCGCGTCGTTCAGCTCCTTCAGGGCCGATTCGACCTTCTCGCGGTCCTCGGCGGAGACCTTGTCGGCCTGGTCCTTCAGGAGCTTCTCGGTCTGGAAGACGAGCGAATCCGCGTTGTTGCGAACCTCGGCTTCCTCGCGTCGCTTGCGGTCCTCCTCGGCGTGCGCCTCGGCGTCCTTCATCATGCGGTCGATCTCGTCCTTGCCGAGCGCGGTGCCGCCGGTGATCGTCATCTGCTGCTCCCGGCCCGTCCCGAGGTCCTTGGCGGACACGTGGACGATGCCGTTGGCGTCGATGTCGAAGGTCACCTCGATCTGCGGCACACCACGCGGCGCGGGTGGGATGCCCACGAGTTGGAACGTGCCGAGCAGCTTGTTCCGGTACGCCATGTCGCTCTCGCCCTGCAGCACCTTGATCTCCACGCTCGGCTGGTTGTCGTCGGCGGTGGTGAACACCTCCGAACGCTTGGTGGGGATCGTGGTGTTGCGCTCGATGAGCTTGGTCATGATCTGGCCCTTGGTCTCGATGCCGAGCGACAGCGGCGTGACGTCGAGGAGCAGGATGTCCTTGACGTCACCCTTCAGCACGCCGGCCTGCAGCGACGCGCCGACCGCGACGGCCTCGTCGGGGTTGACGCCCTTGTCGGCGTCCTTGCCCGTGAGCTCCCTCACGAGGTCGGCGACCGCGGGCATGCGCGTGGACCCACCCACGAGGATCACCCGGTCGATGTCGTTCTTGTCGAGGCCTGCGTCGCGGATCGCCTGCTCGAAGGGGCCGCGGCACGACTCGAGCAGGTCGCTCGTGAGCTCCTGGAACTTCGCGCGCGTGAGCGTGAGGTCGAGGTGGAGCGGACCCTCGGACGTCGCGGTGATGAACGGCAGGTTGACCGTGGTCTCCTGCAACGAGGAGAGCTCGATCTTGGCCTTCTCGGCCGCTTCCTTCAGCCGCTGCACGGCCATCTTGTCCTGCGAGAGATCGACACCGTGCGCGTTCTTGAACTCGGAGACGAGCCAGTCGATGACGCGCTGGTCCCAGTCGTCACCACCGAGGTGCGTGTTGCCCGCGGTGGACTTCACCTCGAAGACGCCCTCGCCGAGGTCGAGGATCGACACGTCGAAGGTGCCGCCGCCGAGGTCGAAGACGAGGATCGTCTGGTCGTGCTCCTTGTCGAGCCCGTACGCGAGCGCGGCCGCCGTGGGCTCGTTGATGATGCGCAGCACTTCCAGGCCCGCGATCTCGCCGGCTTCCTTGGTGGCCTGGCGCTCCGCGTCGCCGAAGTACGCGGGCACGGTGATCACGGCCTGGCTGACCGTGTCGCCCAGGTAGGCCTCGGCGTCGCGCTTCAGCTTCTGGAGGATGCGGGCGGAGATCTCCTGCGCGGTGTAGGCCTTCCCGTCGATGTCGATCGACCAGTTGGTGCCCATGTGGCGCTTCACCGATCGGACGGTGCGGTCAGGGTTGGTGATCGCCTGGCGCTTCGCCACCTCGCCGACGAGCACCTCGCCGGTCTTCGAGAAGGCGACGACGGACGGTGTGGTCCGCGACCCTTCCGCGTTGGGGATGACGACCGGCTCGCCCGCCTCGAGGACCGAGACGACCGAGTTGGTGGTGCCGAGGTCGATGCCGACGGCCTTGGGCATGAGGTGCCTCCTACTTCCTTGCTGATCGGTGCGAGAGTCTGGGCCCAATCGGACCTGGTGCTCCCGCAGGCTAGAACCTTGAGTGTTTCGTTATCAACTTTCGGCACCCTGCGGCCATTCCCTGAGACCCGATTTCGGCCCGCATTCTGCGGCCGTGGCCCGCTCGGACCCCTTCATCGGGCACCCGGTCGGCCGTACCGCTGTTCTCGGCGCTCTCGAAGAAGGAACTCCAGCTCCTCGCGACTTCTTCGTGATCCTCGAGGGCCCGGCCCGGGCCGACCTCGGCGCCGGCGGCTTCTTCGGCGACCTCGCGCTGCTCGACCGCGCCGGAACGCGTCCGTCGTCGCCGAGCCGGAGATGGAGCACGCGCAGCTCGGCCAGCGCGCGTTCGACGAGCTGGTCCGGCTGGAGGACACCCGAGGCATCGACAGCCGGTAGCGACTTCACACCGCGCGGTCCCGTGTGTGGCCGCGCCAGCGGCAGGGGAGCGAGCGTCCGCGAGCCGGGTATCCCGGCTCGCAGCGAGCGAGCCGAGAGTCAGGAGCGAGCGTCCGCGGCGCAGGTACCCTGCGCCGCAGCGAGCGAGCCGAGAGTCAGGAGCGAGCCGAGAGTCAGGTCGGTCGTACGAGTAGGTTGCGGCCCGTGCGGAAGCTGATTCCGAAGCCGCATGTGTTCGTGTTGATCGTCGGCGCGATCGTCGCGCTGCTCACCCTGGCGTCGGGCCTCGCTCCGAGGATCACCGAATGGTCGGAGTCGTCGAAGGTCTCACGGCGGGACTTCTTCAACATCCCCGACCCGCTCTACTGGGCCTTCTACATCACGGCCGCGGTGATGCTCTTCGTGTGCGCGTGGCTCATCAGCCAGCGGGTGGAGAACTACGAGCGCGGCCGGCCCGACGACCGGCGCACCACGAAGCGCAACCTGCACCGACGCCTCCGCGACTTCCGTGCCGGCGTGTGGATGCAGACCCTCCTGCGCGATCCGGCCGCGGGACTGATGCACTCCCTCATCTACTTCGGGTTCATCTGGTTGTTCGTCGCGACGGTCGTCCTCGAGATCGACCACCAGCTCCCCGACAACCTGAAGTTCCTCCACGGAGGGATCTACGAGGGGTACGCGTTCGCCGCCGACCTCGGCGGCCTGGTGTTCATCGTCGGGATCACCTGGGCGATCCTGCGCCGTTACGTGGAGCGCCCGTGGCGGATCAGGATCAAGACCCGGCCCGAGGACGCCGTCATCCTCGGCACCTTCTTCTTCATCGCGCTGACGGGCTTCCTCACCGAGGGGCTCCGCATCGCCCTCGCCGACCGGCCCGACTTCGAGAAGTGGTCGTTCGTCGGCTACCCGATCTCGTCGCTCTTCGACACGTGGTCCGTGCACGACCTCCAGGACGTGCACCGCTGGTTCTGGGCGCTCCACTTCCTGCTGTTCGTCGCGTTCCTCGTGATCCTGCCCACCACGAAGCTCCGCCACATGATCACGTCGCCGATGAACATGTACCTGGCCGACCAGGAACGGCCGAAGGGCGCCATGAGGCCCATGCCGAACCTGATGGAGACCGAGCTCGACACCTTCGGCGCCAACGCCGTCGAGGACTTCACCTGGAAACAGCTCTTCGACACCGATGCCTGCACTGTGTGCGGTCGCTGCACGTCGGTGTGTCCCGCCAAGGCCACGGGCAAGCCACTCGACCCACGCGAGATCGTTCTCAAGGTCGGGACCGTCATGGCGGCGACGGGCGAACCCGCGATCTCCCCACCGGTGGGAGTGCCCCGTGACGTGAAGGTCTCGGCCGACTCGGTCTTCGAGCTCGTCACCTCCGACGAGCTCTGGGCGTGCACGAGCTGCAAGGCGTGCGACGAGATCTGCCCGGTGAACATCGAGATTCTCGACAAGATCCTCGACATGCGCCGCTACAAGTCGCTGATGGAGAGCGACTTCCCGACCGAGCTCGGGAACACCTACCGGTACATGGAGAACTCCTCGAACGTCTACGGCATGAACCAGGCGGACCGCGGCGATTGGACGTCGGACCTCGAAGACGTCGCGATCGTCGACCCGTCCGGGCCCTTCGACCACGAATACCTCTACTGGGTCGGGTGCGCGGGCTCCTTCGACGACCGCAACAAGAAGACCACCCGCGCCGTCGCCAAGCTCCTCCGGCGCGCCGACGTCGACTTCGCCATCCTCGGACCGAGCGAATTGTGCACCGGCGACCCGGCCCGGCGCTCGGGCAACGAGTACATCTTCCAGATGCTCGCGATGCAGAACGTCGAGGCGCTCGCGGGCCTCGGCGTGAAGAAGATCATCACGCAGTGCCCGCACTGCTTCAACACGCTCAAGAACGAGTACCCGCAGCTCGGCGGTCACTACGACGTGGTCCACCACTCTCAGCTGCTCGCGACGCTCGTCGCCGACGGACGTCTGCCGCTCGCCGGCGCGTCGCTCGACGAGCGCGTGACCTATCACGACAGTTGCTACCTGGGACGCCACAACGACGTGTACCTCGCGCCGCGCAACGTCATCGGTTCGATCGGCGGCATCGAGGTCGTCGAGATGCCGCGCAACGGCACGCGTGGCTTCTGCTGCGGAGCCGGCGGCGCGCGCATGTGGATGGAGGAGCACATCGGGAAGAAGGTCAACATCGAGCGCACCGAGGAGGCGCTCGCCACCGGCGCCAACCGGATCGCCGTCGCCTGCCCGTTCTGCTACGTGATGCTCGACGACGGCGTCAAGGAGAAGGGCCGCGACGGCGACGTGAAGGTTCAGGACATCGCCGAGATCCTCATCGAGGCGTTCGAGAACGAGGGCCGGTTGGAGGCCCAGCTCACGACCGGCGAGTTCGAGCCCGGGATCTGAAGCAGCCCGCGACGTGGTCGTCGGCGAGCCCGGCCGCCTGCATGAACGCGTACATCGTGGTCGGGCCGACGAAGCGAAAGCCGCGCCGCTTCATGTCCTTGCTCATCGCCCGCGATTCGTCGGTGGCCGACGGGACCTGATCGAGGCGACGGTGACGCAACACGATCGGGCACCCGTCGACGAAGCCCCACACGTAGCGGTCGAAGGTCCCCAACTCGTCCTGCACGGCGAGCACGGCGCGCGCATTGCCGACCGTCGACTCGATCTTGGCGCGGTTGCGCACGATCGACGAGTCGGCGAGGAGACGCTCGACGTCGCGGTCGGTGAAGCGGGCGACGGTGGCAGGGTCGAACCCGGCGAACGCGCGGCGGTACCCCTCGCGCTTGCGCAGGATCGTGCTCCAGCTCAACCCCGCCTGCGCGCCCTCGAGGGTGAGCAGCTCGAACAGCGCGGCGTCGTCGTGGTGGGGTACTCCCCACTCGTTGTCGTGGTAGTCGACCATGAGCGGGTCGTCACCCGCCCACGGGCAGCGCGGCAGGTCGGCCATTCGCCTTACGCGCGTCCCCAGAGGCTCAGCTGGTCACCCTCGCGGCGGGCGAAGCGGAAGTGCTTGCTGAGCGTCAGTCGCTGAGCCTGGTAGTTCGAGCCGAGCTCCTGGCCGTAGAGGAACGACGGCGGTTCCAGCATGCGCTCGAAGGTCAGACGGCACACCTGCTGCCCCCGCTCCACCACGAACGGCACGTCGTGCGCCCGCACCTCGAGGGCGGCACGCGAACCGCGGAGCGAGCCATCGGGATCCTGGCCGAAACCCGGGTCGAAGAAACCCGCGTAGTGCGTACGCAGCTCCCCGCTCGCGGTGTACGCGCTCATCTCCGCGGCGTAGTCGGCAGGGATGCGCACCGCTTCCGCCGACAACATCAGGTAGAACTCCTCCGGCTCGAGCACGACGCGGGGCGCGTCGCGTTCACGCAGAACGGGCTCCCAGTAGTCGCGGGCGTCGTAGTAGTCGGTGAGCGAGAGGTCGAGCAAACGACTGTTGCGCTTCGCACGCAGCCCGATGACGCCGTCGTCGTCGCCCTCGAGATCGAGGCTCAGGTACACGCCGGCGTCGTCGGCGGCGACGCGACCTTCGGGAACCGTGGCGTCGTCCTTGAAGAGCACGCGCTGGCGAGGGACCTCGTCGTCGCGCGCCGCCGGCCTGCCGACCACCAGCCGCAGTTGGTTCAGGGACAGGCCCGCTCGGGCGCGCACGGTGAAGGTACGCGACACCACCTCGAGGTAGAGCGGCCCGCGGTAGCCCGGCGCGATCTCGTCGAAGAGGTGCCCGCGATCGGTGATGACCCTGGTGAAGATGTCGAGTCGTCCGGTCGAGCTCTTCGGATTGGCCTTCGCTCGCACGAACGGCGGGAGCGCGAGCCGTTCGACGAGCGGGATGACGTAGGGACAGTTGGGCTCGAGCACGTGACCGCGGGTGAGGTCGAACTCCTCGAGGACGTAGTCGCCGAGCTTCGCCTTCACCGTCTCCCTGTCGGGCAGGAAGCTGGCGCGCACGCGGTAGGCCTTCGACCCGAGGCGCAGGTCGAGGCTCGCCGGCTGCAGGTTGCCCGGCGGTACCGGGTCGCGCTGCGGTGTGTGGATCACACCGGCCGCGATCGCCTTCTCGATCCACTGCGCGGGCAGCACGCCGGCGGCGTCGGCCGCGAGGTCGAAGGTTCCAACACGCCCGGCAGGCACGATTTCGAGGCTATCCGGGCGTCGAAACGTCGGGGCCGCCTTCGACGGCGTGGATCTCGCTCGCGAGCGCGCCGGGTTCCCCGAGCCGGATGCCCGCGGGCACCTCGACGTGCAGCTCGTGCTCGCCGTCGACGCGGAGGTCGCCCTCCACCAGCGTGAGCCCGAGCACGTGACCGGCGTGCAAGCGGTCGTCGCTCAGGAAGTGCAGGTGGTAGCCGGGCACCTCGATCCCCGAGCTGGCATCCGGGAACCGGAACCCGACCACGGAGCCGCGCGCCGCGGCGACCGACCACTCCGTCTGGTGCGCGACGACGTCGCGCAGGGGAGGGTACGGCCGCCTCTGCGCGTGCACGCTCCGGAGCCGCAGATCGCGGAAGTCGCCGTCCACGCGGACGGCGACGACCGGCTCGTGCACCGGCGCGAGCTCGTCGAGCGCGGTGCAGAGCGCGTCGAACGCGACCGGCTCGCTCGCGTGGCGCGAGGCGACGGGCACGAAGCGGCACGCGACGACGAACGGCGTCCTCGTGTCGGCCGCGACGCGGTCCACGCGGCCATCCGCGTGGACAACCCAGGCCTCGCCGTCGAGGATCACGAGCTCGCCGTCGAGGTGCTGGATCGTGCCGATGCCGAGGTCGCCCCGCGCGAGCAGGTCACCGACTCGAAGATCACCGTCGTAGTGCCCGTCCAGCAGGGCCGCCATGGTCCCGGTCTGCACGACGGTGTGCGCGTGCGGTGCCTCGTGCCGGAGGCCGGCGCGGGTGAGCGCGCGCACGTGCAGCGCACCGACCAACCGGTCGTCGATGACGTCGCGCGCCACTACGTGTGAGGCTCGGCGGTGCCGGTCATCGCCTCATTGTCCCAGCCCGGCCCCGCACCTGCCTTCAGGCGCTCGAGGCGTGGAGCCATTCGCGCTGGTACCGTCTCGGTGCACCGTCGAGGAGGCCGCCCCGTGAACCGTCGGCCGTCCACTGGCTGAACTTGCAGTGGCGAACTGGCGCAAGACGACGCTCTCCGATCTGGAGTGGCAGCCCGTCGAGGGGTACCCCGACGTCTCGATGAGATTCCTCGGTGAGAGCATGGACTCCGGCCCGTGGGCGATGCAGATCCGCTTCGCGCCCGGATACGTGGAGCGCGAGCACTGGCACGAGGCCGACACCTTCTACATCATCACCGCCGGCGAGATGCGGGTGGGTGACGAGGGCGCGTACCACCCGGGCGACGTGCGATGGGTACGGGCGGGGACGTACTACGGACCCGAGACCGCGGGGCCCGACGGCTGCGAATTCATCCTCATCGGCGCCGGGAACCCGTTGATGCACTACGAGGCGCCCGGCGGCGGCTGAACTTCTCCGCTACAGCAGGCCCGGTGATGCCACGCCGATGATCGGAGCTTCGATCGGCGTGCGCTCCTGGATGCGCGGCGGCTGGTACGGCTCGACGTGGTCACTCGACTCGGTCATCGCGCGCCCTCCTCGTCGGCCGAGACGCTACCACCGATCCGCGCCGCGTCGAGGCGTAGCCGCGCGGCCTCCCGCTCCGTGCGTTCCGTGCGCGCGACGCACACGAGCGCGATCGATACGTCGTCGGCGCCGTTCTCCACCCAGTGGAAGGTCGCCGCGGCGATGAACAGCGCGTCGCCAGGGCCGAGGCGCCGAGCCTCGTAGATGTCGGGCTCGACGTCGGGACGCATGGGCGGATCGGCGAAACCTCGGGCGAGCTGGCGCCGTGCCACCCCGTCGCGCGCGTACCTGCCGATCCCCACCGTCTTCGAGCCACGGATCTGCACGAGCAGCTGGTGGTCGCGATCGAAGTGCAGCGGGACGGTCGTGCCCGGCGCAGCCACGAACGCCTGGAGGTCGTGCGCGAGGATCCGCTCGCCCCGCGCTCGCAGCATCAACTCGAACTGGCCGGCGGCACGGGGGAGGAGCGCGGCGTATTCGGGCAGCGGCACGAGCGATGCGAGACGCACCCACCACCCGTTCGACGCGACCGCCCGCGCGATGTCTCCCGGGCGCCCGTCGACGGCGACCGTCGCGTGCTCCGGGAGCAGACGCGGAAGGTCGCCAGGCCGGCACATCACGAGCTCGGGCGGCAGCCGGTCGGCGGCGTCGGCCAGCGCGTCGAGCGAGAGGAGCGGGTCGTCGGCCAGGGCGTGGCCCAGGTGCGCAGTGGCGCCGGCTTCGAGGAGGCTCATGACGTCGGCTCGTAGCGTACGGGTTGCGTACCATCAGGGCCCGTGGCGACACTTCCTCGTGCAACCGTCGTCGTGGTGGCGCGTGACCGCTGGACGCAGACCCCCACCACGCTCGACCTCCTGATCGAGCGCACCGACCCTCGTCACGACATCGTCCTGGTCGACGCGCACGCGCCACGCGATGTCGCGCGCGCGCTCGACCGACGCGCCGCGACCGGTCGGGTGCGTGTGGTGAGGCGGAACCGTCATCTCGCCGCGAACACGGCGCGCAATCTCGGCGTCGACGGCGCCCGCACCGAGTGGATCGCGTTCGTCGAGAACGACGTCGTGCTCGACGACGGGTGGCTCGAGGAGTTGCTCGCCGCGGGTGAGGCGCGCGACGCCACGAGCGTGTACCCGGCCTACCTGCAACCGAGCGCGGGGGGCTTCGTGGTCCACGGGCTCGGTGCCGACCTGGAGCTCTGTGACGAGAACGGGCAGAGGTTCGTCCACGAGCACCAGGTCCACCTCAACCAACCGTGGTGCGAGATCGCGGACCGCGTGGAACCGGCGACGCGGGTCCAGTCGGAGTACCACACGATGGCGATCCGGCGCGAGTTCCTCGACCGGCTCGGTGGCCTCGACGAGCAACTGCTCTCGTGGTTCGACCACACCGATCTCGCCCTCCACCACCTGGCGCTCGGCGCGTCGGCGTGGTTCGTCCCCACCGTCACGTGCCGCTACCTCCCGCCGCCTCCCGTCGCGCTCCGTGACGTGCCCAGCTTCCTGCTCCGGTGGAGTCACGACTGGTACCAGAGGAGTCTCGATCGGCTCTGCGAGGTCTGGGGTTTCGATCCGAGTGCCGCGGCGTGGAAGGAGCATGATCGGTATCGCAAGATCATCCGGCGGGGTGCGTTCACGCAACACTCGCGCGTGGACGCCGTGCTCGACCGCGCTGCGGTACCAGGTGAGCACGTGATCGCGCGCTGGAACGCGCGCGGCGCGGGGCGCTGACGGGAACCCCGCGTAGACATCACTCCGACGAGATGTGCGCTCGTCGCGCTGTGGGCCACCGGACCGGCCGGTCTACGGCGCCGCCGCGCGTCGCGTCCGCGCCTTTCGCTTCGGCTCCGGGAGGCTCTCGAGCTGGCTCATGGCTGCCGCCAGCTGCGTGCGGTTCACGAGGTCGAGCTTGCGCAGCACGCGCGCGACGTGCGTCTTCGCGGTCTCCCGCCCCATGACGAGCTCGTCGGCGATCTGTTGGTTGGTGAGTCCCTGTGCCGCCAACGTCGCCACCCGTAGCTCGGTGGGCGTGAGGCTGTCCCAACCGAACGCCGGGCGACCGCGCTCCCCGCGTCCCCGGCAGGCGAGCTCGACGGCGGCGTCGAGCCCCATGCTCTTGCCCGTCGCCCATGCCGCGTCGAACTCCTCCGTGGACAGCGCGGCACGTGCCGCCGCAAGATCCGCTTCGTAGAGGAGCTGCCGGCCGTTCGGCCGGACGACGATGCCGGCGGGCTCGTGCACCGCCGCGGCCGCGCCGAAGAGGGTCGCGGCGATGCCGGGGCGCCCGTGGTCGACTTCCAGGCCGCCGATCTCCTCGAGCGTGCCCGCGGTGAACAGGTGCACACCCAGGCCGTGCACGATCTCGAGGGCCTTCGTCGAGCTGGCCTCGGCGACGCGGTGCTCGCCGTCGTGCCTCGCCAGGATGCCGAGCACCCGCTCTGCCTCGGCCTCGAAGAACGCGCTGCCCCACTCGAGCGCCTCGTCGCGCAACTCGATCGCGAACCCGCGCGCGAGCTCGAGCCGGCCGTCGGCGAGCGCGGCGTGCGCGAGCCCCTGGCGGACCATGAAGCGCGCCGCAGTCCGGTCGGCGACGCCCGGCTGGTTCCAGAGGACCTCGAGCAACACGACGGCTTCCTCGGTGCGGCCGAGCGGGATGAGCGCGAGCGCGATGCCGCACACGATCTCCGGGATCACCGATTGGACGCCGTCTCGAGTGCACCGAGCGAAGATGTGCTCCAGGCGCTCGAGCGCGACGTCGGCGCGGCCGCGGATGGCGTCGACCATGGCCGGATAGCGCTCGGCCCAGGTGGTCGCGTCGGGCACGGTGCCGAGGATCGCGTGGCGCTCGCCAGCGGCCTCCATCACCGCGTCGAAGTTCGCCGCCCCGAACTCGGCGACCACGAGCCGCGCGAGATGTTCGGCTCGCAGCCGGGGACTCCCCACGGCACGGACCTCGTCGTCGATCGCGAGCAGCCGGGGGAGCGCGAGATCCGAACGAGCCAGCGACTGGTCGCACGACGCCCGGTACTCCTCGGCGAGGAGGGCGCCGATGCGATCCCCGGCTTCGCGCAGGATTCGGCCACCCGTTTCGACGACCTCCCGCCCGTCGAGGTGCCCGCGGTGGAAGAGGTGGGTCCCCCACAACGTCAGCAGCCAGCCCTCGGCCACGCCGTCGCCGAGCGAGCCTGCCAGTTCGAGCCCCGCGGTGCAGTCGGCGACGAACTCTTCGCGGCCGTGCGGGGCAGCGATGCTGGTGCGCGCGACGAGCACGTCGAGTCGTCGGCGATCCGAGACGCTGCTGCCGACGCGGTCGATCGCGTCGAACCAATCCCAGGCCTCACGGGACCGGCCGCTCCACATCCAGAATTGGGCCAGCGGCGCGACGATCGTGCACGCGTCGTCGCCGTGGCTGGTGTCGAGCGCCCACTGGATCGCGAGCCGGAGGTTCGGCAGCTCCTGCTCGATGGCATGAAGGCACGCCTCCGAGTCGGGACCCCGCAGGCCGGCGGCCCTCGACTCGGCAAAGGCCGCGAACCAGGCGAGGTGGCGGTCGCGCACGGGCGTACCGCCGACCTCTTCGAGCAGGCGCTCGCGCCCGAACTGCCGCAGCGTCTCGAGCATGGCGTAGCGATCGCCGCCGCGGTCACGGGTGACTTCGAGCATCGAGCGGTCGACGAGGCGCTCCATCACGGCGGGGAGCGCACCCGGGGCGCCGTGGTCGTCGCCCGCGACCGCCTGGGCCGCCTCCAGCGTGAACCCGCCGGCAAAGATCGACAAGCGGCGGAACACCGAACGTTCGTGCTCGTCGAGGAGCTCGTAGCTCCACGACACCGACGCTTCGAGGGTTCGCTGTCGTGGGAGCACGTTGCGACCACCGCCGGTCAACAGGCCGAACCGCTCGTTCAGCCGGGCGGCGAGCGTTGCGAGGGGCATCGTGCGCACCCTCGCCGCCGCGAGCTCGAGCGCGAGCGGGATACCGTCGAGTTGGTGGCAGATCGCCTCGAGGGCAACGCCGTCCTCGGCCCGCGGCATAAACAACGGATCGCCGCGGCGGATCCGCTCGACGAGGAGATCACCCGCCGCGCTGCCGAGCACGTCGTCGAGCTCGTTGCTCGCGGGGAGTTCCAACGACGGCACCCGCCGCACGACCTCGTCGTGCAGGCCGAGCGGCTCTCGGCTCGTCACGAGCACGTCGACGTCGCGACACTGCTCGAGCACGTGACCGACGAGGTCGCTCGCGACGTCGAGCACGTGCTCGCAGTTGTCGAGGACGAGCAGCGTCGACGATCGGGCGAGGCGCGTGAGGACGGCGGTACGTGGCGACGACGCGGACGACGAGGCGAGCGCCAACGCGTTCGCAGCCGCGTCGTCCACCCGATCGCGATCCGTCACTCGCGCGAGGTCGACCCAGCACACCCCGTCCCGATAGCGCTCGACGCGTCGGGTCGCGACCTCGAGCGCGAGGCGCGTCTTGCCGCAGCCACCCGCTCCGACCAGCGTGACCAGGCGCCGATCCTCGACCTCACCGACGAGCGTCGTGAGCTCCGCATCCCGGCCGATCAACGGCGACGTCGCGCGCGGGAGGGTCGAGCTCGATCCTTCGTGCGTGCGCAGCGGCGGGAAGTGCCTCGGGAGCCCCGGGCCCACGACCTGATGGATGCGCATCGGGTGCGCGGCGCCCGGAAGATGGTGCACACCCTGGTCGGCGAACTCCACGTCGGGCGCGCCCGTCGCACCGGCCAGCTCCGCGACCACACTCGACGCCAGGATCTGTCCGCCGTGCCCGGCGGCCAGCAAACGCCGGCACGGCTCGAGGACCTCGTCCGCGTACCCGCCGTCCACGGTGACCTCGGCGTCGGCCACGTGCACGGCGACGCGTGCGGGGATCCCCGCGTCGCGCAGCGCGAGCTGGACCGCGACCGCGGCACGGAGCGCGTCGTGACAACGGGAGAACGCGGCAAGCGTGGCGTCGGCCCGTTCGGTGTCGACCACCAGGCCGTGGTGCGCGGCGACGGCCTCGTCGAAGTGCGCAGCGTGCCGACCGCGCGGCACGGCTTCCTCGCGGTCGGGTCCCCGTGAGGCGTCGAGATCGGAGAGGACGAACGCGACCATCCCTGTCGGGTACAGGTCGTGCGCCGACGCCACCTGAGCATGATGACCCAACCAGCGTCACCGATCATCCCCCACCCGGGGGTCGCGAGACGGTCTCGCGGAACCTGCCACCCAAAGATCACCCGGGCGGGGGACGCTCGCCGACCTCGTCCCCCTCATGCTGACGACGTCACCCAGCGCCAGAACGTGTGAAACTCGGAGGGAGGGAGCCATGCCCAGCGCGACCCGGCACTGCATCATCGGGCTCGTCGCGAGCCTCGTGACCGCGCTCGCGGTCCCGGCTCTGGCGGCGAGCACCGCGGCCGCCGCGTCCGCCGCGTCCGCCGCGTCGGACCGCGGCACGGGCATCGGCACCGCGGCGGCACTCGACGGGCCCAGCTGTGACAGGAGCAGCGGTCTCGTCCTCATACCACCGCCGTTCGAGGTCCCGTGCGTCCGGCCGTTCCAACCCGCTGACGACAACGGCGGTGCGACTGCGCCGGGCGTCACCGCGACGACGATCAAGGTCGTCATCGTCACGCCGGCGCAGCAGGACGTCGACCTCTACCACCAGGTCCACGGCTACGCCTGGCCGTACAACGCCGCCAGCGGCTCCTTCGGCACCTGGGAGGACGCCGCCCGCGACATGTCGGCGCCGTTCGCGCACCTGCTGTCGGGCTGGGGACGGAAGGCCGAGTTCGAGACCTATCAGTCGACCGGCCACGACGAAGCCGCGCAACGTGCCGACGCGCTCGCCATCGCCCAGCGGCATCCGTTCGCCGTGTTCATGACGAGTGGCGACCGTGTCCTCGAGACGGAGCTCGCGAACCACAAGATCGTCGTCTTCGGCGGGGCAACCAACAAGGAGGCAGCCGCACAGGCGCCCTACCGGTGGGGTTCGGCGTCGAGCGACGCGACCGCGCAGGCGATCAACGAAGGCGAGTTCGTCGCGAAGTCCCTGGTCGGGCGCAAGGCACAATGGGCGGGCGATCCGGCGTTCCGCGACGAGACGCGACGATTCGGCGTCGTGTACCCGGAGCCGGCGTCGCGTCAGGACTTCGACATCGCCGACTTCAACCACACGCTCGCCCGGTACAAGGGCGGCACGGTCCAGCTGGAGATCCCCTACACCGACAAGAACTTCGCCACGGACTGGATCGCGTACACGCAAGAAGTTGCCCCCACGATCATCACCAAGCTCAAGCAGGCCCGCGTGAACAACGTGATCCTCTTCACCGAGGTGGACCTCACCCGCGAGATGTTGCACGCGGCGACGCTCCAGAATTACCGGCCCGAATGGACGATGTCCGCGTTCGGAAGCGTCGACTACAACGCGTTCGCACGCGGGTTCGACCAGAGCCAATGGGAGCACGCCTTCGGCATCGGTGGCAGCCTGGTCGCCGTCGACGGCGCGGCGCAGGTGACGAACCTCTTCGACTGGTACTGGGGCCGCGGCCGCGCCACCACGTCGGCACTGCTCGTCGGCGCCATGCTGCTCTTCTACCAGGGCGTGCACATGGCCGGGCCCGACCTGACCGCCGAGCACTTCCGGGACGGCGTGTTCGCGCTCCCGCACATCGGCGGCGCGGCCGTCGGCGCAGTGACGACCGAGGAGGAGGCCTACGGCCGCATCGCCGGGCTCCCGCGCGCCGAGTACGCGACGGTCGGACTCGACGCCACGCTCGAGTGGTGGAGCCCGGACGCCGAGCTGCCCGGCGGCACCTGGGGCTTCGTCACCGAGCCGGGCACCGGGAACTACTACCTCGTCGACGCGGCCAAGCGTTACCACGCGGGAACCTGGCCCAACGGACCGGTGAAATTCTTCGACACGTCGGCCGCGATCGTCGCGGTCGAGCACCCGGCGCCTGCCGACATCGAGCCGCGGGTTGCCTGCCACGGGTGCCCGAGCCAGAACAGCTGACAGCCGTTCACGCCGAGTCGCGCGCAGCCGGCAAGCGGGCTCGCGACGCTCGGGTGGCAGACTGGGTGCGTGCCCATGCGGGAGGACTGCCGTCACTTCGAGAGCCGGGTCTACGACTCGGGCGAGACGGCCCGTTACTGCGTGTTGGGTCTCGCGCCCGAGCAGCCCTGGCGCTGTCCGGAGAACTGCGCCCATTACGAGCACTCCGTCATCGACGGGAGCTTCGAGAGCTCGTCGTTGACCCGCCCGCCCGTCGAGGACGAGCCCGACGACACCCCCGACAACGTCGAGGGCGTGCTCGCGGATGCCGAAGCCATCGTCGAGGCCGCGGAGCCCGCGGCGGTCCGGGAGCTCGAGCAGCGCGAAGACCGTTCCCGGCGCCGTTGGTGGTCGCGGCGTCGCCGGTCGCCGCCGGAGGGCGATGACTTCCGGCTGAGCGACCGCTGACCAGTCTCCCGGGGTGACGTGACGCGGGCGCGCCGCGCGACTTAACGTGCGGGCCGCTCGATGGAACCGGGGGTGGTGGCAAGTGGCGACGCGAAACGGGACGATCGCTCGGTTGGTGGCGCTCGGCGCGGCGGTGGCCGTGATCAGCGGCTGGGTGGTGACGCCCGCGAGCGCGGTGAGCGCACCTCCTGGGGCGGGGAAGTCACCGGCAGGCTCGGGCATGGGCAGCGCCGCCGCGCTGAACAACCCGAAGTGCCACCACGACGACCCGAACTACGGGGTGTACGGCCGGTTCAACTCGACCACGATCGGCGGCGGTCCGGTGTGCGTGAAGCCCTGGACCGCGAGCGACAACAACGGTGGCGCCACGGCTCAGGGCGTCACCAAGGACGCCATCACGATCGTGGCCGTCGTCCCGAACGAGCAGGAGATCAACAAGGTGCCGGGCACGTCGCCGACGAAGCGCGACGGAAGTGGCCCGGGGACATACCAGGACGCGATCCACGACCTGTTGCTCCCCTACATGAAGTACTACGAGACGTGGGGACGCAACATCGACATGAAGTTCCTCGTTTCGACGGGTGACGACGAAGCTGCACAGCGGGCCGACGCGATCTCGGTCGAGACGATGAAGCCCTTCGCCGCGATGGACTTCTCGCCGACCGGACTCGACGTGCTCGACACCGAGCTCGCCAAGGCGAAGATCATCACCTACGGGTACTCGACCAACACAACGAAGGCGCTGGCCCAGGCGCCGTACCGCTGGGGTGACGCCGACACCCAGGCCGCGGCCGTCAACGCGTCGCAGGTCATCGGCAAGCAGTTGGCAGGGAAGAAGGCGGCGTACGCCGGCTCGGACCTCAAAGGTCAGAACCGCAAGTTCGGCACGATCTTCATCAAGGACGCGATCGACCTCAACAGCTTCAAGAGCTCCCTGCAGAAGTTCGGCGTCAAGCTCGCCGACGCCGAGACCTACACGGCGAGCGGTTCCACGTTGGGTGAGCCGACGACCTCCGAGGATCAGGCACCGACGATCGTCACGAAGATGAAGGCAGCGGGCGTCACGACCGTGGTCCTGTTCACCGACGTCGCGATGACGAAGGCGGTCATGGACGACGCGACGAAGCAGGAGTGGTTCCCCGAGTGGTTCATGACGGGGACGGTCTTCGCCGACATCGGCCTCCTCGCCCGGCAGTATCCGAGTGAGCAGTACTCGCACGCGTTCGGGATGTCGATCCTCAGCCCGTGGGAGACGCCCGACCCGACGCCGCCACCACCGGCGCAGTCCCTGAGCGACGAGATCGACCCGCTCAACTGGTACTGGGGCAAGGGCGCCGGCACCTCGGGGAGCTCGGCGCCGACGATCCTCGGCTGGCTGATGACCGGCCTCCAGGCCGCCGGCCCGGACCTCACGCCGAAGAACTTCCAGCAAGGCATGTTCGCGCTGCCCGCCGCGGACGGCGCTGCGCAGGGCTTCACGACGTCCACGATGACCGGGTACGGCAAGACCCCGGGGTTGCCCTACGACGAGTACAACGAGCTCGGCGTCGACTTCGCACCCTGGTTCTGGGACGCGAACACGAGCGGCCCGTCATCGGGGACCGGTACCGAGGGCAAGGGCGTCGCGTGGTTCCTCGACGGCGCCAAGCGCTACACCGCCAAGACGGTGCCGTCGAAGCCGTTCCCGTGGTTCGACAAGACGAACGCGGTGTACAAGTTCGACACGCGCCAGCCGCCCATCCCCGTGTACGTGGGTGCGTGCACCGGTTGCCCGAGTCAGGGCGGCTCCGGAACCGTCGGCACACCCGACCCGTCGGGCTTCGTCGCGGTCGCCAGCGATTCGTCGACGTGACCGAGCAGCCGCCTGTCCGCCCACAGGGCGGGCGGTAGGACAACCGTCCGACCGATGCGGTCGAGGCTGAACCGGGTGTGGACGAAGCGATGTGGCGGTCCTCCGCGGTTCGCCCATCGACTTGAAGCTTCGTTCAGACGGCGGTTGCATTTGCAGGGTACGTCGAGGACGTGACGATGACGACTGATGACGAGCGGATCGCGTTGTTCCTCGACTACGAGAATCTGGCGATCGGGGCGCGCGAAGCGCTCGGGCGACCCCAGTTCGACTTCCGCCCGATCGCTGACGCACTCGCGGAGCGCGGACGAGTCGTTGTGCGCCGCGCCTATGCCGACTGGTCGAACTTCGAGCCGGACCGGCGCATGCTGACGCGCTACCAGATCGAGCTGATCGAGATCCCACAACGGATGGGTCAGGTCAGAAAAAACGCAGCCGACATCAAGATGGCAGTCGACGCGATCGAGTTGTCGTTCGAACGTGATTACATCACCACCTTCGTGCTGGGAACAGGCGACAGCGACTTCACCCCGCTCGTACACAAGCTGCGCGAACTCAACCGTCGTGTCATCGGCGTCGGCATCGAAGCGTCCACCTCGGCACTGCTGCCGCCGGCGTGCGACGAGTTCCTCTTCTACGAGCGACTCGAGGGCGTGGAACCGGCCGAGCCACGCCGCGGCACCCGCGGGGCGCGTCGTGGCGCTGCTCCATCCACACCCGAGGTGGCGGAGAGTCCGAGCTCGAAGACCCAGGCCGACGCCTCGAGCCTCGGCGAGTTGGTGACCCAGACCCTCGCCGGCCTCGAACGCACCAACAGTGGTCCGGTGCTCGCGTCGATGCTCAAACGGACGATGCTGCGAAAGGACCCCACGTTCAGCGAGGCCGACTACGGGTTCCGTGGCTTCGGTGAGCTGTTGCGCCATCTGGCGCACACGGGTTTGGTCGCCCTGAGCGAGCGAAGCGCCACCGGCGACCCCGAGGTCACGTTCCCGTTGCACGCCGATGACGAGGACGCCGCATTCGCCTTGTTGCGAGCCACCGTCGAGCGCCTCGCCGCCACGAAGGCAGGACCGCCCCACTTGTCGAGCCTCAAGACCCAACTCCGCAAGGCCCAACCAGACTTCAGCGAGAAGCGCTTCGGTTACAGCGGATTCCTCCAGTTTGCCAAGGCCGCGGACACGCGCGGCCTCATCGAAATGCACTACGACGACAGTGCCGACGACTACATCCTCCGTCCCTCTGCGGTCCATCAGCAGGCGCCGGAGCGAAGTCGAGGTCACGACGGGTAAGCCCGAGCCGATGCGTTGACCCGAGCAAGGACCTTACGTAGGCATCAACTCCGCGAGGACCGCTTCGTTCGTCGCTCCCGCGAGCTTCACCATCTCCAGCTCGAAACGTTCCCCGGTCGATCCAACGTCGAAGGTGACCGCCTTCGTCACCATCTTGTCGTGCACGGTGGTGCGCACGTCCTTCCGGTCCCACACGACGACTTGGTCGAGGACTTGAAATCCTGAACCGCGCTTCGGCTTCGCCGAGAAGCCGTAGATCTTGTCCGCGGTGACCGCGATCAGCGCTTGGTGACGCCGGAACGCGCCTTGATGGCCGAGACCACCCGATCGTCGATTGGACTGACGGTTCATGAGGAATTCCGCGATCTGACTGAAGTTGCCGACCTGCCCGCCGCCCACTGCACCAGCGGGGGAGAAGAGCCCCGCCGCGATCACCGGCTCGGCGACGTGTTCCTGCGCCAGGGCGCGAAGTCTCTCGGACCACTCCATCTGTCGGCTCATATCGCCTCCTCGCCCACCCGCATGACCATCATGAAGGACGACGGACCGCCGGTCCAGATCGCGGACGCGCTCTCGATTCGGGAGCGCGGGTGGCCGATCCCAGTGGGCTGCGGCCGGCGATTCGCCGTAGCGTGCTGGCTCCGGGTCTCGGGTGTGGGCGCAGTTGGCGTGGTTGGCATGGTCGTGGTCGGCATGGCTGGTTCTTCCAGTGGGTCGCAGGGGGGTCCGGGAAGTCCGGTGATGCTGGCCGTCGCCGGACTGGCGTCTCCGGTGGGTTTGGATCCGACCGATGTCGTGTTCGCCTGGCGTGTGCGCGACGCGCGTCGCGGGGCGGTGCAGAGCGGGTATCGCATCGTCGTGTCGCGGCTTCGGACGGGGGCGCACGCGACGGCGCCGATGGTCTGGGACAGCGGACGGGTGTGGTCGGCGGCGAACGCGTTCGTGCCCTACCGGGGACCCGCCCTCGCTCCCGACGCGGTCTATCGGTGGCAGGTGCAGACCTGGGACGGGTCCGGCCG